>JBJTCL010000030.1:0-29074 GCA_046091865.1 Burkholderiaceae bacterium
TCGGGCCCCGACTGGGTGACCAGCAGCCGGCCCAGGTCTTCGGCGGTGCGCGCCATCGGGCCTTCGGTGCCCAGTTGGTCCACCCACACGTCGGCGCCGGCCATCGGCACCCGCCCCTGCGTGGGCCGCATGCCCCACACATGGTTCCAGCCGGCCGGGTTGCGCAGCGATCCCATGAAGTCGGAGCCATCGGCCACCGGCAGCAGACGTAGGGCCAGCGCCACTGCCGCGCCGCCGCTGCTGCCGCCTGCGCTCACCGACGCGTCCCAGGCGCTGGGCGTGGGGCCGAACAGGTCGTTGAAGGTGTGCGAGCCTAGGCCAAGCTCGGGCATGTTGGTCTTGCCGATGACGATGCAGCCCGCCGCCCGCATGCGCGCGGTCATGATGTTGTCGGCGCGGGCGATCTGGTCCTTCAGCAGCACGCAGCCCTTGGTGCTGGGAAAGCCTTGCGCCTCGCCGGTGTCCTTGATCGCCTGCGGAATGCCGTGCAGCCAGCCGCGGCTGTGGCCCCGGGCCAGTTCGGCATCACAGGTATCGGCCTGCGCCAGCAGCGCCTCGTCGGCCGCCAGGTTGACGATGGCGTTGGCGCGCGGGTTGATGGCGTGGATGCGCAGCAGGTAGGCCTGCATCACCTCGCGGCACGAGACCTCGCGTGCATGGATGCGGCGCGACAGTTCGCTGGCGCTCCAGTCGGTGATGGTGTTCGACGGGGTCAATGCATTTGCTGTGTTAGCCACGGGGGTGTCCTGCTCAGAAGCCCGGCGGCGCTGTGAAGCCGCGCCATGCGTCGCCCAGCCAGCGGGCAAAGCCCAGCGTCACCGGGTCGTGCCGCACCGCTCCGATGATCTGCGCGCCCACCGGCATGCGCCGGCCCTGTCCATCGTCCACCAAGCCCAGCGGGAAGGCAGTGGCCGGCAGGCCCACCACGCCCGGGTAACCCGCCCAGAACAGCGAGTGGGTGTGCGGCTGCGGTTGGCCGTTGACCTGCACCATGCGCTCCCAGCGCTGGCCCTGGGGGTTGTGGTGGATGGGCAGCGAGGTGGCCACCGGCGCGATCACCAGGTCCACTTGCGTGAAGCACTGCGCCCACTGCCGGCGCAGCACTGCGCGGCGCTCGTCCCACTGCACCCATTCGCGGTGCGTCATGGTGCTGGCACGGTAGGTGCGCGACTCGGCATCGTCCTGACCGGGCGGCAACGCACGCGCGCGCTCGGCAAAGAGTGCCCAGGTGGCATCGTCGAGGCCGGCGCCGGTGGCGCTGCGCAGCAGGTGCATGTAGACCGCGTGCGTCTCGAAGCCGTCCACCGGCTTGAGGTCGGTGCGCACCGCCACGCCTTCGCGGCGCAAAAAGGCGGCCAGCTCGGCCAGTTGTGCGCGGATGGCGTCGTCCACCGGGGCCTGCGCATCGTCGTCGATGATGGCCACGCGCAGTTCGCGCGGGTGGCGCCTGTCGCCGTCCCATTGCGCGGGCGTCCAGCCCATGGGGCCGAACTGCGCCAGCGGTGCGCTCAGCACGTCCATGGCCAGCTGCAGGTCACCGGCGTGGCGCGCCAGCGGGCCGGCCGCAGCGATATCCTGGCTGTCGGCGCATTGGGTGCCGGGCAGTTCGTGACCGGCCAGCGTCACCACGCCCCAGGTGGGCTTGTGGCCGTACACGCCGCAGTAGTGCGCCGGGTTGCGGATGGAGGCCCCGATGTCGCTGCCCAGCTCGAGCGCGGTGAAGCCCGCCGCCAGCGCCGCGGCCGACCCGCCCGATGAACCCCCGGGTGCGCGCGACAGGTCCCAGGGATTGCTGGTGGTGCCGTACACCGGATTGAAGCTTTGCCAGTCGGCCAGCGACACGGGTACATTGGTTTTGCCCAGAATCACGGCGCCCGCATCGGCCAGACGCTGCACCGTCACCGCATGCGATGCCGCGATGTTGCGGGCGTGCTTCTCAAAGCCCCAGGTGGTGGGCAGGCCCGCCACGTTGAAGGATTCCTTCACCGTCATCGGCAGGCCGTGCAGCACGCCCCAGCGCTCGCCGCGCGCACGGGCTTCGTCGGCCTGCCGGGCCCGCTGGCGCGCGCGATCGAAGTCGCGCACCACCACCGCATTCACCGGCCCGTCGAGCCGCTCGATGCGCGCAATAAAGTGATCGGTGAGTTCCAGCGACGACAGCTCGCCGCTGGCCAGGGCCTGCGCCAGTTCATGGGCGGGACGAAATGCAATGTCGGTCATGGTGTTCCAAGTCTATGCAGCCACGGGTTACGACCTATCGAAAACCGGCAAACCGCGTTCGGGGTTTTCCCGGGCCGCGGCAGCGCTGTGGCAGCGTCTGGTGCCTTGCGTCGAACGGTGTCGCGCCTCATTCCACTGCCCGGGCGCGCGACCACACCGCCAGCACGCCAAAGCCCGCGATCAGCGCCATGCCGGCCAACGACAGCGCATCCGGCACCTGGCCAAACAGCGCCCAGCCCAGCAGCACCGAAAACGCAATCGCGCTGTACAGGTAGGGCGAGACCGCCGACACCGGCGCGCGCGAAAACGCGATCACCATGAAGTACTGCCCGTAGGTGCCGGCCAGCGCCACCGTCAGCAGCAAGGCCAGTTCGGTGGGCGCGATCGCCGCCGGCCATAACCACGGCACCAGCGGGCTGAACACGGCCGCGCCCAGGGCGCTGGTGTACAGGTGGATGGTCTGCGGTGAATCGTGCCGCGCCAGCACGCCGGTCAGCGTCTGAAAGCCGGTGTAGCAGGCCACACCCGCCAGCGACAGCGCCGCACCCCAGGCGTCCACCTGCCCGCCGGGCCGCACGATCAGCAGGCAGCCGGCCAGACCACCCGCGATGCACACCCACGCCAGGGCGCGCATCGGCTCGCCCATGGCGTAGCGCGCCACCAGCGCCACCAGCGTGGGCACCAGGCAGTAGATGGCGGTGAACTCGGCCACCGGCATGCGCGCCAGCGCGGCGTAGCCAAAGATGCTGCCGCCGATCACCAGCGCAGCGCGCAGCGCCTGCAGGCCCGGGCGCTGCGTGCGCCACACGCGCGCCTCGTGGCGCCGCAGGGCACCGCCTGCGGCCAGCGCAAACTGCACCGCATAGCGCGTCCAGATGATGAGCACCGGTGCCAGGCTGGCCATCAACAGCTTGGCCAGCGCGTCCTGGGTGGACAGGCAGGCCATGGCCGCCACCATGAACAGGATGGCGCCCAGCGTGGCCGGGCGGCTCACGACCGCCCCTTGAGCGTGGCCGAGGGCAGCTCGCCAAACAGGCGGCGGTAGTCCTGCGCGAACTGGCTCAGGTGCCAAAAGCCCCAGCGGGTGGCCACGTCCTGCACCGTCTCGCCCGGCGCGGCCGCGCGCAGTTCGCGGCGCACGCCGTTGAGCCGCACCGCCCGCAGGTACTTCACCGGGGTGGTGCCCAGCACGTCGTGAAAGCAGTAATTGAGCTTGCGCCGGCTGATGCCTACCTGGCTGCACACCTGCAGGATGGACAGCGGCTCGTCGCTTCGCGACAGCATCAGCTCGCAGGCCTGATCCACCAGGCGCTTGCGCCGCTTCAGCGTGTCCAGCCCGCTGGTGTCCACCCGCGCGGGCAGCGCCTCGATCCATTCGATCAGGATCTCATCGCGCAACTGGCGCAGGGTCTGGGCCTCGGGCTGGCGCAGCGCCAGGGCCTCGGCCTGGTCGAGCGCGGTCAGGTGCAGGTCGCGCAGGGCGCCGGCCTTGACGGCGGTGGAGCGCAGCACCATCTGCTGCTCGAGCCAGGTCGCCAGGGGCTTGTGGTACATCCGCTCCCACAGCGGCTCGAGCAGGCTGCGGTCAGCCACGATGGCGATCAGGGTGAAATCGGCCGGGGTGGTCATGTCGATGTCGTCGCCGCGGCCGCACATCACCGCATGCTCGGGCACCCGCTGGCCGTTGAAGAACAGGTCAGCGCGATCGGCCAGCGGCATCGCAAAGCCGTAGGCCTCGGGCGACAGGCGGCCGCGCTGGCGCAGCGCCGGTCCGGTGTCTTCGCGCAGCAGGGTCAGCCCGGGCAGGGTCACGCGGTGCAGCCGCCCGCGAAACGGCCCCTGCGACAACTGCTCGTAGCGCAACTGCCAGCCGCCCTGGGCGCGGGCGTGCGCGTCCATGTCGCAGGACTCGATCAGCTCGCTCCAGGCGGCGCGCGGGCCGGGCGCAGATGGCCCTGGCTCAGACGGGCCGGGTGCAGACGAACCAGGCGTCAATGAACCAGGAGCAGGAAAGGGAACGACAGACAAGGACAGGCGGACCGGGCTGGTTTCGTGAAAACCCGCAGCGCACGGTGCAAAAAACTGATAACCGTGTACCCGGGTGGCTTCTAGCATGCCAGCAAGGCCATTGCGGGGCCGTCACCTGAGGGTCACTCGGTGTCCGGCACCCCCACACCATGTCACTGCGCATTGCCGTCCTGCTCACCAACAACGACGACTCGGCGTTTGCGCAAGCCTTTCCCAACGATGGGCAGAAGGTGGCCAACCTGCTGCGGCCGCTGCGCCCGCACTGGCAGCTCAGCGTGGTGCGGGTGATCGATGGCGAACTCCCCGCCTCGGCCGATGCGTTCGACGGCTACGTCATCACCGGCAGCCCGGCGTCGGTGAACGACGACCGCCTGCCCTGGGTGCCCCGCCTGCTGGACTTCATCCGCCAACTGCACGCCGGGCGCCACCGCACCATCGGCCTGTGCTTTGGGCATCAGGCCATCGCGCGGGCGCTGGGCGGGCAGGTGCAGCGCAACCCGCAGGGCTGGTGTTTGGGGCTGCATGCCACCCACTGGGGGGCGCCCTTGCCGGGTACGCCGCCATGGATGGCGCCACCGCGTGCGCACACCACGCTGCTGGCAGCGCACAACGAGCAGGTCACGCAGTTGCCGCCAGGGGCCCAGGGGCTGTCGCGCAGCGACTTCTGCCCGCACGGCGCGTTCAGCCTGGGCAGCCACATCGTCACCACGCAGTACCACCCCGAGATGAGTCCGCTGTTCATGCATGCGCTGCTCAAGCACCTGCAAGCGTGGGCCACACATCCGCACACCCAGGCCGCGGCGGCGGCCGCCCGGCTCAGCCTCGCCACCCTGCACGCGGCGCACGACAGCCTGGCCAGCATCGACCCGCTGCAAGCCGCGCCGCTGGCCGATGCGCAGGTGTTCGCGCAATGGATGGTGCAGTTTCTGGAGCCAGCAACATGACCGTGTGGGTGCCCGACGACGACGGCCACGTCGACCTGTCCAGCCACGACAGCTTTGCCCAGGGCGCGCCGCACAACACCTTTCGCCGCCTGCGCGACGCAGACCCGATGGCCTGGTGCGAATGGTCGGGCGGCAAGGGCTTCTGGTCGGTCACGCGGCATGCCGACATCCTGGAGCTCAACCGCGCTTTCCAGCGGCTGAGTTCGGCACAAGGCATACGCATGGAAGACCAAACGCGCGAGGAATACCTGGCGCGCCGCACCTTCCAGGAGACCGATCCGCCCGAGCACACCCGCACCCGGCTTCTGGTGGCCAAGGCGTTCTCCAAGCCGATGATCGCGCTGTACGAACAGCAGATCCGCGAGCTGTGCGCCAGCATCCTCGACCAGGCACTGCAGCACGACGCGTTCGATGCGGTGCAGGCCATCGCGCGCCAGTTGCCCATGCGCATGCTGGGCCGCATCGTGGGCCTGCCCGAAGACGACCTCGACTGGCTGGTGGACCGCGGCGACGCGCTGATGGCCAACACCGACAGCGACTTCACCTCGCATGTGGTGGACCAGATGGACACCGAGGCCTACCGCCTGATGCCGTTCCGATCGCCCGCAGGCGCCGAGCTGTATGACTACGCCGCGCGCCTGATGGAGCTCAAGCGCCGCGAGGGCGACACCACCGGCGTGCTGCATCTCATCACCCAGCCCGATGCGCAGGGTAACGTGATCAGCGATACCGAGTTCCGCAACTTCTTCTGCCTGCTGGTGGCCGCCGGCAACGACACCACCCGCTACTCGATCGCCGCGGCGCTGCAAGCGCTGGCGCACCAACCCGGCCTGATGGAGCAGTTGCAAGCCATAGAAGGCGACGCCGCATGGGAAGGCGTGGCCGACGAGTTCATCCGATGGGCCTCACCGGCCACGCACTTCCGGCGCACCGCCGCCGAAGACTTTGTGTTCCACGGCAAGCAGGTGCGCGCCGGCGACAAGGTGCTGCTGTGGTTCATCTCTGGCAACCGCGACGAGCGCGCGTTTGAGCAGCCCTTCACCGTCGACCTGCGCCGCGGCGTCAATCGCCATCTGTCGTTCGGTCAGGGCGGCCCGCACGCCTGCCTGGGCATGTGGCTGGCACGGCTGGAACTGCGCGTGCTGATGCAGGAACTCATCGCGCGGGTGCGCCGCATCGAACAGACCGGCCCGCACGCCTTCTTGCGATCCAACTTCGTCTGCGGCATCAAGCGCCTGCCGGTGCGCATGCACAGGCACTGATATGCCGCACACCGCTGTCTCGAGGAACCCCGCCATGACCGTACCCGCCCCCGCCGCTTTCACCCACGCCCCCGAACGCCTGCGCCTGCTGTTCTGCGACCACCTGGCCATCGCACGCGGCAAGTACATCCCCTGGCGCGAGGGCCGTGGCGGCGCGGCGCGCTTTTGCCGCGGCACCTTTGGCGTGACGTTTGAGAAGGAACTGATCCCTGCCCCCGGCGCCGCAGTGCTGGAGGGCCTGCCCGACATGGAGGCGGTGTTCCAGGCCGACGACGTGCGCCCGGGCTGGCAGCCGCGCACGCGCGTGGCCGTCGGCGACCTGACCGCCAACGACGGCAGCCCGCTGCCGATGTGCGGGCGCAGCGCCCTCAAGCGTGCGGTGGCCGACTGGCAAGCCCTGGGCTACACGCCGATGGTGGGCATCGAGCTGGAGGCCTATGTGTTCCAGATCGGCGCGGATGGCTCGCTCAAACCCTACGACACACCCTCGGCCCATGTGTACGCCACCGGTCCCTTTGCCGATCCGGCCGGATTCACTGATGCCTTGTGGGAGCGCGCCGGTGCGGCGGGCTTTCGCATCGACAGCATGAACACCGAATACGACTCGCCGCAGTTCGAACTCACCCTGACCTACGACCATGCGGTGCGCGCGGTGGACGACATCTTCTTGTTCCGGCTGCTCGCGCGCGAGGTGGCCTTCGAGCATGGCCTGCTGCTGACCTTCATGCCCAAGCCCATCCTCACGCAGGGCGGCAGCGGCGTGCATGTGAACTTCAGCCTCAACGATGCGAAGGGCCGCAATGCGATCTCGGGCGGCCCGGACGCGTCGCAGTTCAACGAACTCACGCTAGCCTGCACCGCAGGCCTGATGCGCCACCACAAGGCGCTGGCTGGCCTGCTGGCGCCAAGCGCCAACTCGTACCAGCGGCTGCAGCCGGCCAGCCTGTCGGGCTTCTGGCAAAACTGGGCGGTGGACCACCGCGGCGTGACGGTGCGCCTGTCGCCCGATCCGGGGCCTGCGGCGCGCATCGAACACCGCATGGGCGACGCCTGCGCCAACCCCTACACCCACACCGCGGCGGTGCTGCAGGCCGCGCGCCTGGGCTGGCAGCACCGCTATCCGCTGCAAGCGCACGAAACCGGTGACTGCCTGGAGAACAAGGACGCCACCGACAGCGTGTCCGCCGATCTGGCGGGGGCGCTTGATGCGCTCGAGGCCGACACCGCCCTGGTGCAGGCCGTGGGCGAAGGCCTGGTGGCCAACCATGTGGGCATCAAGCGTCACGAGATCAACCGCACCTCGGCGCTCGAGGGCGACGCCCTGCGCGACCACTACATCCGCTTCATCTGATAAGCCGCACGACCATGCCCCTGATCCACTGGAAGCTTTGCGACGGCCGCGTCATCAGCGACGAGGTGACCGACGGCACGCACCTGATGGACGCCGCGCAGTTTGCCGGCGTGCCCGGCATCGCTGGTGAGTGCGGCGGCTGCATGAGCTGCGCCACCTGCCATGTGGTGGTGGACGCAGCCTGGGCCGAGCGCGTGGGCCCGGCCAGCGATGAAGAGCGCATGCTGCTGGACGCCGCGCCGTCCCCCGCGCAGGCCCACAGCCGCCTGAGCTGCCAGATCATCGCGCGCACCGGGCTCGACGGACTGGTGCTGCATGTGCCTGCGGCTTGATGCCAACCATCGAAGCCTGAACCCATGCAACAAGACCGCATCGACGCCCTGCGCCACCTGCCGCTTGCCGATGACCAACTGCTGATCGGAAACGCCTGGCAAGCGGCCGAGGGCGGCGCGCAGATCGAAGCCCTCTCGCCCATCGATGGCCGGCGGCTGTGCGGCATTGCGCAGGCCTCGGCCGCGGATGTGGATGCCGCGGTGGCCGCGGCACGCGCCGCCTTTGACAGCGGCCGCTGGTCGCGCCTGGCACCGGCCGAGCGCAAGAAGGTGCTGCACCGCATCGCCGACCGCATCGAGGCGCAGCAGGCCGAGTTGGCGGTGCTAGGCGTGCGCGACAACGGCACCGAAATTTCCATGGCCTGGCGCGCCGAGCCCGGCAGCGCAGCGGGCACGTTTCGCTACTACGCCGAGTGCGTGGACAAGGTGATGGGCGAAGTGGCGACCACGCCCGAGGGCACACTGGGCCTGGTGCACTGCGAGCCGGTGGGCGTGGTAGGCGTCATCGTGCCGTGGAACTTTCCACTGATGATCGGCGCGTGGAAGATCGCGCCTGCACTGGCCGCCGGCAACTCGGTGGTGCTCAAGCCCTCGGAGGACGCGTCGCTGTCGCTTCTGGCGCTGGCTCAGATCTGCCTCGACGCGGGCCTGCCCGAAGGCGTGCTGAACGTGGTGACCGGCACTGGTGCGGTCGCAGGCGACGCGCTCGCCCGCCACCCGGACGTGGACCTGATCAGCTTCACCGGCTCGGGCGCCACCGGGCGCGCGCTGCTGCGCGCCGCGGCCGATTCCAACCTCAAGCGCGTTTATCTGGAGCTGGGCGGCAAGTCGCCCAACATCGTGTTCGACGATGTGGCCGAAATCGACCACGCGGCCAAGGTGTCGGCCATGGGCATCTTCCGCAACAGCGGTCAGGTGTGCGTGGCGGGTTCGCGCCTGCTGGTGCAGCGCTCCATCCACGATGCCTTTGTCGAGCGCGTGGCCAAGGTGGCGCAGTCGCTACGCGTGGGTGATCCGCTGGACGTGCGCACGGACATCGGCGCTGTCAGCAGCGCGCGGCAATTGCAGCGCAACCGGCAGATGCTGGAAGCCGCGCTGGCCGAGGGTGCGCAGCATGTGTGCGGCGGCGAGGTCATCGCCCCGGTGCCGGGGGGCACCTACATGCGTCCTGCGGTGCTGACCGGCGTCACGCCTTCGATGGCCATCGCGCAGCAGGAGGTGTTTGGCCCGGTGCTGGCGGTCATGCCGTTTGACACCGAGGACGAGGCGGTGGCCCTGGCCAACGGCACGGTGTACGGGCTGGCCGCCGGCGTGTGGACGACCAACCTGTCGCGCGCGCACCGCATGGTGCGGCGCATCCGCGCGGGGGTGGTGCACGTGAACACCTACGGCGGGCCCGACATCACCGTGCCGCTGGGCGGCATGCGCCAGTCGGGCAATGGCCACGACAAATCCATGCACGCGCTGGACAAATACCTGGACCTCAAGACCGCGTGGTTTCAGCTTTAACTGCACGCGGCACCCACGGAGAACCCCATGAATCTGCAGGACCTGCAACAACTGCGCGAAGACAACGCGCGCTACCTTTGGCACCCGATGGCGCACCCGGCCGCCATGCACAAACAGCGGCCCGACATCATCCAGCGCGGCGACGGCTGCTGGGTGTGGGACGTGGACGGCCACAAGCTGCTCGACGGCGTTGGCGGCCTGTGGAGCAGCAACCTGGGGCACAGCAACCGCGCGGTGCGCGACGCGATCATGGCGCAGCTGGACGAGCTACCCTTCTACAACGTGTTCCGTGGCACCACGCATCCGCGCGCGATCGAACTCTCACGTGCGCTGGTGGAGCTGATGGCGCCCGAGGGGGTGGCGGCGGTCACCTTCTCCAACGGTGGATCGGACGCGGTGGAAGGCGCGCTCAAGATTGCGCGGCAGTACTTCAAGCTCAAGGGCCAGGGGGATCGCACCAAGTTCATCAGCCTGCGCCAGGGCTACCACGGCGTGCACTTTGGTGGCGCCAGCGTCAACGGCAACACCAATTTTCGCCGCGCTTATGAGCCGCTGCTGCCCGGCTGCTTTCACATCGATACCCCCTGGCTGTACCACAACCCCTACACCGACGACCCACAGCGCCTGGGCGAAATCTGCGCGGAACTGCTGGAGCGCGAGATCGTCTTTCAAGGGCCCGATACGGTGGCCGCCTTCATCGCCGAGCCGGTGCAGGGTGCGGGCGGCGTGATCGTGCCGCCAGCCAACTACTGGCCGCTGGTGCGCAAGATCTGCGACAAGTACGGCGTGCTGCTGATCGCCGACGAGGTGGTCACCGGCTTTGGCCGCACCGGCCAGATGTTCGGCACCCGGCTGTGGGGCGCAAACGCCGACATGTGGTGCCTGGCCAAGGGCATCACCTCGGGCTACATCCCCATGGGCGCCACCGCCATCCACCGCCGCATCGCCGAGGTGTTCGAGGCCGACACCACCGGCAACGCCGCGCTGTCGCACGGCTACACCTACAGCGCGCACCCGGTGGCCGCCGCGGCGGCGCTGGCCACCCTGCAGCAGCTGCAGCAACTGCAGGTGGTGGAGAACGCCGCGCGCCAGGGCCCGCGCATGCAGGACGGACTGCGCACGCTGGCCGAGCGCTGCCGCTTTGTGGGCGACGTGCGCGGCATCGGCCTGATGACCGGCATCGAGATGGTGACCGACAAGGCCAAGCGCTCCCCGATGACGCGCGCCAGCGACACCCCCGCACGCGTGGCACGTGCCGCCTATGAGCGCGGGCTGATGGTGCGCACGTCCGGGCCCAACCTGATCCTGTCGCCGCCGCTGACCATCAACGCCAGCGAGATCGACTTTCTGGTGGACACGCTGCACGCCGCCTTTGCGCAGGTCGAGAAGGACACCGCATGAGCCCCGCGCTCCGCGCTGCACACACACCGCGCGTGCTGATCGTCGGCACGGTGGACACCAAGAGCGACGAGATCGGCTTCATGCGCGAACAGGTGCTGGCCTCCGGCGGCACCGCCCTGGTGATGGACGTGGGCGTGCTGGGCAACGGCAGCGTCACGCCCGATGTGCGCAACACCGAGGTGGCGGCCGCCGCCGGCTGCTCGCTGCAGCAGGTGATGGACAGCGGCGACGAGAACAGTGCGATGCACCTCATGGCACAGGGCGCGAGTGCGCTGGCGCTCAAGCTGCACGCCGAAGGCCGCATCGACGGGTTGCTGGTGCTGGGCGGCACCATGGGCACCGACCTGGCCCTGGATGTGGCCAGTGTGCTGCCGCTGGGTGTGCCCAAGGTGGTGCTGTCCACGGTGAGCTTCTCGCCGCTGCTGCCGCCCGAGCGCCTGCCGCCCGACCTGATGATGGTGCTGTGGGCCGGCGGCCTGTATGGCCTCAACAGCCTGTGCCGCTCGGCCCTGGCGCAGGCCGCAGGCGCGGTGGTGGGCGCTTGCCGCGTGGCCCATGCGCCGCGCTTCGAGAGGCCGGTGATCGGCATGACCTCGCTGGGCTCAAGCGCGCTCAAGTACATGCTGCACCTCAAGCCTGCGCTCGAGCAGCGCGGCTACGAGCTGGCGGTGTTCCACACCACCGGCATGGGCGGCCGCGCCTTTGAATCGCTGGCCGCGCAGGGCCGCTTTGCCTGCGTGATGGACTTCAGCCTGCAGGAGCTGGTGAACCACCTGGGCGGCTCCATCGTCAGCGCGGGGGCCGACCGTCTTAGCGGTGCCGGCCGCGCGGGCGTGCCGCAGATCGTGGCCCCGGGCGCCACCGACATGGTGGACTACCCCGCCTGGGGCGAGATGCCCGCGCGCTTTGCCGGTCGCCCTGCGCATGCGCACAACCGGCTGATCGCCTCCGTCACCATCGACCCGCCGATGCGGCGCGAAGTGGCGCGCGACATCCTGCAACGCCTGCGCGCCGCCACCGGCCCCACCGCCCTGCTGCTGCCGCTGGCTGGCATCGAGGAGTGGGACCGTGAGGGCCAGCCGCTGCACGACCCGCAGGGGCTTGCCGCCTTCATGGACGAGATCCGGTCGCTCGACGCAGGCGCGGTGCGGGTGCAGGCGCTGCACACCCACATCAACGATGCCGGCTTTGCGCGGGCCGCACTGGCGGTGCTCGATGCCTGGGTGGCTGAAGGCCGTGTGCCGCCCGGAAAGCCCACCGCGTGACCCCGCCCGCCGCCATGGCGCCGCGCGCGCTGGTGCTGGACTTCGGCAGCGTGATCAGCCGCTCGCTGTTTGAGACGCACGATCTCACCGAGCGCGCGCTGGGCCTGAGCGCGGGCACGCTCACATGGCGAGGCCCCTTTGATCCGCACGGCGATGCGCTGTGGCGGGCCATGCAGCGCGACGAGATCACCGAGCGCTACTACTGGATGCGTCGCACCCGCGAGGTGGGCAGCCTTCTGGGCGAGCACTGGACCGAGATGCAGCAGTTCGTGCGCCGCGCGCGCGGACACGATGCGATGGCCGTCATCCGCCCCGAAGCGCTGCACACCATCGCGCGCGCCCGCGCCGCCGGCCACCGGCTGGCGGTGCTGTCCAACGAACTCGACCTGTTCTACGGCGCCGACTTCCGCGAGCGGCTGCCCTTTTTGCGCGACTTCGACGCCATCGTCGACGCCACCTACAGCGGCATCCTCAAGCCCGATGTGCGCGCCTACCGCGCCGTCGAACAGGCGCTGGGCTTGCCGGGCGCGCAGTGCGTGCTGGTGGACGACCAGCGGCGCAATGTGCGTGGCGCGCTCGACGCCGGCTGGCATGCGGTGCACCTGGATGTGCGCGATCCGCAACAGGCCTTTGAGCAGGCGCTGGCGTGGCTGGCACGCCCTGCCTAGACTGGGGCCATGAACATGTGGAACCGCTGGCGGGGGGCCAGCAGCGTCGAGCAGGTGCTGCGCACCACCGACAGCCTGCTGTCGGAAAAGGGCGAATCCAACGCGCGCAGCATGGCGATGAAGCTGATCGCGCAGTTCGAGGCGCTCCATCCGGCGCAGCAGGTGGGCGTGTTCGAGCGCTGGGCCGCGCTGCTCAGCCCCGACCCGGCGCTGGTGATGGAGGCCGCGCGCAACTACCAGGACCAGCCCGACGGCGACCGCCTGCTCGAGCTGTTCCGCACGGTGGAGCCGCAGCGCCAGGAGCTGTTTCGCCGCATCAACCGCGCCCCGGGCGGCACGCATGCCATCGTGCGCATGCGCGAGCGGCTGCTGCCGCAACTGCAGGCCAAGCCGCAGCTGCGGGTGGTCGATGCCGACCTGCAGCACCTGCTGAACTCGTGGTTCAACCCGGGCTTTCTGGAGATGCACGAGATCACTTGGTCGTCGCCCGCGCTGCTGCTGGAAAAAATCATCGCCCACGAGCAGGTGCATGCCATCGACGGCTGGGACGACCTGCGGCGCCGGCTGCAGCCCGATCGCCGCTGCTTTGGCTTCTTTCATCGGCAACTGCCCGACGAGCCGCTGATCTTTGTGGAGGTGGCGCTGCTGCCGTCCATCCCCGGCGCGGTGGGGCCTCTGCTGGACAAGTGCTCGGAACCGCTGGCGCACAGGCAGTTCAAGGCGGCGATCTTTTATTCCATCAGCAACTGCCAGCCGGGCCCGCGCGGCGTGTCGATGGGCAACTTCCTGATCAAGCGGGTGGCCGACCGCATCGCCGACGAGTTTCCGTCGGTCAAGACCTTCTGCACCTTGTCGCCGATACCGGGCTTCATGCGCTGGATCGATGCGGGTGCGCCGCTGCAGGCCGACATCAGCGCCGCGCGGCGCCGCAAGATCGACGCGGCCCGCGAACGGCTGGGCATTGGCGAGCCTGCTGGTGCCGGCTCAACCCCGGTGCGGCCCGCTGTGTCGGACGCGCAGCGCGAAGACTGGCTGGCCCTGTGCTTTGCCTACCTGACGCTGGCCGTGCACGGGCCGCAGGGCGATCCGGTGGCGCGCTTTCATCTGTCCAACGGCGCCACGCTGCACGGCATTCACTGGGACGCCGACCCCTCGTCCAAGGGCCTGCGGCAGTCGGCGGGCATGATGGTCAATTACCTGTACGAACTCGACACGGTGGAGGACCACCACGAGGCCTTCGTCAACCGGCAGGTGGTGTACAGCCGCAAGCTCGACCGGCTGCTGGGCTAGGGCCGCGCCACGCCAGCGCGCGGCAAGCGGTTCAAAACTGCGCCGGCCGCTTGGACAGGAAGGCGTCCACGCCCTCGCGGTGCTCGGCGCTGTCGGCATACGCATAGGGGCGCTCGGGCCAGCCGCCGTTGGCCAGCGTGCGCAAGGTCTGCTTGTTCAGTCGCGCGGCCTGCGGCGCCAGTGCGGTCACGCGCTGCACCAGCGCTGCCGCCTGCGCTTCCAGTTCGGCGTCGGGCCACACCGCGTTCAGAAACCCGCGCTGCAGCATCGTGGGCGCATCCAGCACCGCAGCGGCCAGCAGCATTTCGCGCGCGGTCAGCTCGCCGGCGGCGCGCGCCACCAGTTGCGCCTCGCGCGGCGCCATCGGGAAACCGAGTTTGGCGATCGGTGCCCCAAAGCGCGCCGATGCAGCGGCAACACGCAGGTCGCAGCAACTGGCGATCTCCATGCCTGCACCCATGCAGGCGCCGTCGATGTGCGCCACCAGCGGCACATCCAGCGCCAGCAGCGCCGACAGCGCGCCCCACACATCGTCTTCATGAAAGCGGCGCAGCGCCGCCTCGTCAAAGCGGAACTCGGGGTATTCGGAAATATCGCCACCCGCGCAGAAGGCCGGCGGGCTGACGGCCGCATCACCGCGCACCACCACGCAACGCACTCCCGCCCATGGGCTGGACGCATCGGTGCAGCCCTGCTGCAGCGCCAGCGCATGCGCGCGAAGTTCGCGCCACATGGCGCGCGTCATCGCATGCAGCTTGCCCGGGTGGCTGAGCGTCAGGTGCGCCATCGCGCCGTGGCGCTGCAGCCGCACCTGGCCCACGGCCGCCGTGCCGATCACGCTGTCGGGGGTGATCAACGCGTCAGTCGAGCGTGGCGCCCGAGGCCTTGACCACTTCGGCCCATTTCTTCACCTCGGTGTTGATGAAGCTGCCGAACTGCGCGCCGGTGAGGCCGGTGAAGTCGGCCCCCTGACGCGCCCAGGCCTGCTTGGCCTCGTCGGCATTGCAGGCCTTGCGGATTTCTTCGATGGCGCGGGCCTGCGCTTCGGACGGCGTGCCGCGGGGCGCCCACACGCCGTACCAGGTGGTCACGTTGTAGTTGGGCAGGCCCACCTCGGCCGCGCTTGGCACGTCGGGGAAAGCCGGGCTGCGCTTGCTGCCAGCCATCATCAGCGCCTTGATGCGGCCGCCGGTGATGTGAGAAGCCGACGAGCCCAGGCCGTCGAACATCATGTCCACGTCGCCGGCGATCAGGCCCTGCAGCGACGGGCCGGCGCCGCGGTACGGAATGTGGGTGATGAAGGTCTTGGTCTGCTGCTTGAACAGCTCACCGGCCAAATGGTGCGAGGTGCCGCTGCCGGCCGAGCCGTAGTTGAGCTTGCCCGGGTTCTTGCGCGCAAACTCGAGGAACTCCTTAAAGTTGGCCACCGGCACCTTGCGCGGATTGACCACCACCACCTGCGGCACGCTGGCCACCAGGATCAGCGGGATCAGGTCTTTCTCGATGTCGTAATCCAGCCGCGGATACATGCTGGGCGCGATCGTGTGGTGCACCGCGCCCATGAACAGGGTGTAGCCATCGGGTGCCGCCTTGGCGGCCGCGCTGGCGCCCACGGTGCCGCCGGCGCCACCCTTGTTGTCGATCACCATCTGGCGGCCGGTCAGGCGCGCAAACTGCGCCGACAGCGGCCGTGCAAACGCATCGGTGCCGCCGCCCGCGGGGAAGGGCACGATCAGCGTGACCGGCTTGGTGGGCCAGGCGCCCTGCGCATGCACCCAGGGTGAGCCCAGCAGGGCGCCCGAACCCAAAGCGCCGGTTCCCAGGGCGCCGATGGCACGCAGTGCACCGCGTCGGTTGAGTGAAGTGGTCATATCGGTCTCCCGTGTTGTTGTGGGGTTCCAGGGCAGCGTCATCCGGGTCGGCGTGCGGCCCACAGCCACAGCACCGCACCGGCCAGCATCATCGGCAGGCTGAGCCATTGGCCCATGCTCATCTGCAGCGCCAGCAGCCCCAGAAAGCTGTCGGGCTCGCGGTAGCACTCGGCCACGAAGCGCAGCAAACCATAGCCGAACAGGAAGGCCGCAGCAACCTGTGCGGGTTTGCGCGGCCGGCGCGCATACAACCACAGCAGCACGAACAGCAGCAGCCCCTCAAGCAGAAATTGGTAGAGCTGCGACGGGTGACGCGGCTGCATCGAGCCGCTGTGCGGAAACACCATGCCCCAGGGCAGGTCGGGCGGCGCAAAGCGGCCCCACAGCTCGCCATTGATGAAGTTGCCGATGCGCCCGGCCGCCAGGCCGGTGGGCACGCAGGGCGCGATGAAGTCCATCACCTGCCAGAAGGGCTTGCCGCGGCTGCGCGCAAACCACCACTGCGACACGATCACGCCCAGCATGCCGCCATGAAAGCTCATGCCGCCCTGCCAGATTGCCAGGATCTCCAGCGGATGCTGCGCGTAGTAGCCCGGTTTGTAGAACAGGCAGAAGCCGATGCGCCCGCCGGCCACCACGCCAAGCACGCCGAGGAACAGCAGGTCTTCCACATCGCGGCGCGTCCAGGCGCCGGCGCCCTGCACCGAGGCAAAGGGCGGGTGGCGCAGGCGGCGCGTGGCCAGCCAGAAGAACAGGCCGAAGGCCGCCAGATAGGTCAGCCCGTACCAGTGGATGGCCACCGGCCCGAGCTTCAGCGCCACGGGATCGATCTGCGGGTACATCAGCATGGAGGCGGATTGTGGCCGATACCCGGCAGCGATCACCTGCGTGACCCGCTCGCCGGCGGGGCTTGGCCGCCCTGCCACAATCCGGGCTTTTCGCCCCCTCCCCTGTCATCCTGGTTCATCTGCAAGGCGTCCACACCATGGCCACTTCTCCGATCAAGATCAACCGCCGCTCGGCCACCATCACCGAGGGCAAGTCGCGCGCGCCCAACCGCTCCATGTACTACGGCATGGGCTACAAGGAGTCCGACTTCGGCAAGCCGATGATCGGCGTGGCCAACGGCCACAGCACCATCACCCCGTGCAACAGCGGCCTGCAAAAGCTGGCCGATGCGGCGGTGGAAGGCATCGCCGAGGCCGGCGGCAATCCGCAGATCTTCGACACGCCCACCATCAGCGACGGCATGGCCATGGGCACCGAGGGCATGAAGTACAGCCTGGTCAGCCGCGAAGTCATCGCCGACTGCATCGAGACCTGCGTGCAGGGCCAGTGGATGGACGGCGTGCTGGTGGTCGGCGGCTGCGACAAGAACATGCCCGGCGGCATGATGGGCATGCTGCGCGCCAACGTGCCCGCCATCTACGTGTACGGCGGCACCATCCTGCCGGGCAAGTGGAAGGGCGAAGACCTGAACATCGTCAGCGTGTTCGAGGCCGTGGGCCAGAACGCCGCCGGCAAGATCAGCGACCAGGACCTGAAGGACATCGAGCAGCACGCCATCCCTGGCACCGGCTCGTGCGGCGGCATGTACACCGCCAACACCATGTCCAGCGCGTTCGAGGCCCTGGGCCTGTCGCTGCCCTACTCATCCACCATGGCCAACGTGCACGAAGAAAAAGTGCGCTCGGCCAAAGAGTCGGCCCGCGTGCTGGTCGAGGCGGTCAAGAAGGACCTGAAGCCGCGCGACATCGTCACGCGCAAGGCGATCGAAAACGCGGTAGCCGTCATCATGGCCACCGGCGGCTCCACCAACGCGGTGCTGCACTTTCTGGCCATCGCCCATGCGGCCGATGTGGAGTGGACGATTGACGACTTCGAGCGCGTGCGCCAGCGCACCCCGGTGCTGTGTGACCTGAAGCCCAGCGGCCGCGCCCTGGCGGTGGACCTGCACCGCGCGGGTGGCATTCCGCAGGTGATGAAGATCCTGCTGAACGCCAGACTGCTGCACGGCGACTGCCTGACCATCACCGGACAGACGGTGGCCGAGGTGCTGAAAGACGTGCCCGATGCGCCGCCCGAGCAGAGCGTGATCCACACCATCGACAACGCGATGTACAAGCAGGGCCACCTGGCCATCCTCAAGGGCAACCTGTCGCCCGAAGGCGCGGTGGCCAAGATCACCGGCCTGAAGAACCCGGTGATCACCGGCCCGGCGCGCGTGTTCGACGACGAGCAGTCGGCGCTGCAGGCCATCCTGGACGGCAAGATCAAGGCTGGCGACGTGATGGTGTTGCGCTACCTGGGCCCCAAGGGCGGCCCGGGCATGCCCGAGATGCTGGCCCCCACCGGCGCGCTGATCGGCGCGGGTCTTGGCGAAAGCGTGGGCCTGATCACCGACGGCCGCTTCTCTGGCGGCACCTGGGGCATGGTGGTCGGCCATGTGGCGCCCGAGGCGGCGGCCGGTGGCAACATCGCGCTGGTGCACGAGGGTGATGCCATCACCATCGACGCACACAAGCTGCTGCTGCAGGTGAACGTGAGCGACGAAGAACTGGCCCGCCGCCGCGCCGGCTGGAAGGCCCCCGCCCCGCGCTACACCCGCGGCGTGCAGGCCAAGTGTGCGTTCAATGCGTCCAGCGCCAGCAAGGGCGCTGTGCTCGACAACTTCTGATCGCGTTCCCCGAAGCCCACAGGGTTTTGGGGCGCGGCCTACACTTTTTTTGTGATCCGATTCACTGCAAGGAGACCCCTGTGAAGTACCCCCTGCTGATGGCCGCCACCCTGCTGGCGTCTGCCCCCGCGTTGGCCGACCAGGCCCTGGCGCAGGCCAAGAACTGCATGGCCTGCCACGCCGCCGACAAGAAGCTGGTGGGCCCGTCGTACAAGGACATCGCTGCCAAGTACGCCAGCGACCGCACCGCCGTGGACAAGCTGGCGCAAAAAATCATCAAGGGCGGCTCGGGCGTGTGGGGCCCCGTGCCCATGCCGGCCAACGCACAGGTCAACGAGGCCGAGGCCAAGCGCCTGGCGGCCTGGGTGCTGACGGTCAAGTAAGCCGCAGCCCACGTTGCAGCATTTCTATCCGGCGTGGTTTGCCACCGTGATGGGCCTGTGTGGCCTGTCACTGGCATGGCATCGCGCCGAAGGCCCACTGGCCGCCACGCTGTCGCTGGTGATCGGTGCGGCCGCGTCACTGGCCTTTGTGCTGGTGCTGCTGTTCAGCCTGGTGCGCGCCGCGCGTCATCCGCAAGCGGTGCGTGAGGACTGGCAGCACCCGGTGCGCCATGCCTTTTTTGCGGCGGCGCCCATCTCGTTGATCCTGCTGGCCACCGTGGCGGTGGCGCACGGTGTGCCCATGGGCGTCGCGCATGCGCTGTGGGTGGCAGGCGCCCTGCTGCAGTTGGTAGTCACGGTGGCGGTGCTGTCGCGCTGGCTGCGCGGCGCCGACGGCAAGCTGGCCTGGCCCTCGTTCACGCCGGTGCTGTTCATTCCGGTGGTGGGCAATGTGCTCACGCCGCTGGCAGGCGGCGCGGTGGGCCATGCCGACTGGGCGGCTGCGCAGTTCGGCATCGGTCTTTTCCTGTGGCCGGTGGTGCTGACCCTGCTGGCGGTGCGCATCGGCGTGGTGGGCCTGTGGCCCGCGCGGCTGCTGCCCACCACCTTCATCACCGTGGCGCCACCCTCGGTGGTGGGGCTGGCGGCGCTGCAGATGCAGGCACCCGCCGCGCTGGCCTGGATGGCCTGGGGCGTGGCGCTGTTCTTCCTGCTGTGGTCGGCCACGGTGCTGCCGCGCCTGCGCGGTCAGCCCTTCGGTCTGCCGTTCTGGGGCACCTCGTTTCCGCTGGCGGCCTTTGCCGCGCTGTCGCTGCGGCTGGCCCCGCCCCCATCCGCTACCGCCGCGCTGTCGATGGCCATGCTGTTGCTGGCCACCACCGTGATCGCCGCTTTGGTGGTGTTCACCCTGCGCGGGCTGGCCAATGGCAGCCTGTTGTTGCCCGAGCCGGCGGCACCGTCACCGTCTGTAGCCCCGGCCGCTTCGACCTCATCCACGGGCTGAGCCACGACGCGTGGCTACACCACGCAGTCGGCCAAGGCCTGGTTCAGCACCTCGGGCTTGACCGGCTTGCTGATGAAGCCGTCCATATCGGCGGCCATGCACTGTTCGCGGTCTTCGGCAAAGGCGTTGGCGGTCATCGCGATGATGGGCATATGCCCGCTGCCGCCGGCGGCACGCTCTTCGGCGCGGATGATGCGCGTGGCCTCCAGCCCGTCCATCACCGGCATCTGCATGTCCCTCAGGATCAGGTCGGGCTGCAGGGCCCGCCACTGCGCCACGCCTTCCTCGCCGCTGATGGCCAGGTGCATCTCGTGCCCGGCCTTGTGCAGCATGCGTTGCGCCAACTGCTGGTTGATCGGGTGGTCCTCGACCACCAACACCCGCAGCGGGCGAACCGCCACCGCCGACTCCGGCAGTCCGGGGCGCTCGCTGCCACGGCCCAGCTCTGCGTCCAGCACCACCGAAAAATGGAAGGTGCTGCCCTGCCCCGGCATGCTGTCCACGCCGATCTGGCCGCCCATCATCTCCACCAGATGCTTGCAGATGGCCAGGCCCAGGCCGGTGCCGCCATAGCGGCGCGCGGTGGAGCTGTCGACCTGCGAGAACGGCATGAACAGCCGGTCGCGCTTGTCGGCAGGAATGCCGACGCCGGTGTCGTTGACGCGAAACGCCAGATGCGCGTGCGGCCCGGGTCGCTCAGCCAACGCAGGCAGCGGCGCCACCTCGATGGTGATGCCGCCACGCTCGGTGAACTTCATCGCGTTGCCCACCAGGTTCAGCAGCACCTGGCGCAGCTGGCCCGGGTCGCCACGCACCACGGGCGGCAGGCCCGGCGCCATCTTCAGCGTAAGCTGCAACCCCTTGCCCGAGGCCACGATTTGCTGCGGCCGCGCCACCGACTCGAGCATCTGCGCCAGATCGAAGTCGATCTGCTCCAGTTCCATCTGCCGCGCCTCGATCTTGGACAGGTCCAGGATGTCGTTGATGATCAGCAGCAATGAATCGGCCGACTGCCGAACGCCGTCGAGGTACTCGCGCTGCTCCGGCGTCAGCGGGGTCTCTAGCGCCAGCTCGGTCAGGCCCACGATGCCGTTCATCGGCGTGCGGATTTCGTGGCTCATGGTGGCCAGGAACTCCGACTTGGCCACGTTCGCGGCCTCGGCTGCCTCGGTGATGCGGCGCAGCTCTTCCTCTTTGGCCTTGCGCCAGCTGATGTCGCTGGACGAACCACAGTAACCACAGAAGCGGCCGTCGGCATCGAACAGCGGCTTGCCCGACACGCTCATCCAGCGCAGCTCGCCGTTGGCGCGCTGGTACGCGTATTCGAGGTTGTAGAAGGGCTGACGCGCCTCGACGGCGGCGCGGTGCGCGGCTCACATCGCCTCTTCTGCGGCGTCGCGCGGGGCGGTCAGTTCCCAGCGGCGCTTGCCCACCAGGCCCGACAAATCGGCGTTGGCCATTTCGGCGCGCGAGCTGGTGACGATGTAGCGGGTGAAACGGTGTTCGGCATCGGTTTCCCAGAACCAGTCGGTGCTGGTGCTGGCATACACCTGCAGCCGCTCATTGGCGCGCAGCAGTTCAAGCTGCAGCCGCTCGCGCTCGCGCAATTCGCGGCGCGCATCCAGCAAGGCGCTCTGAATCTGCTGCATCAGGCGCGGCAGGGGCAGCATCACGGTGATCAGGCTGAGCACAGTCAGGATCAGCGTGCCCAGCGGCGAGCCGGTGAAGTACACCGGCGCTGCCATGCCCAGCCGGGCCGCCACGAACAAGCCGATCGCCAGCAGCAGGAACGAGCCTGCATACGCCAGCGCGGTACTCAGGCCAGCCACGGCGGTGAGCACCGGCAGAAAGCTCACCACCATCAAGCCGCCCAGGGCCACCTGTTGCGACAGCGTCAAGTAGATGGCCCCAATCAGCCACGACACCACCGCATACATGCGGCACACGCGGTCGGGCTGGCCACGCTCGCACAGCACGCGTGCCCACGCGGCACAGCCAGCGAAGACGAGCGACAGCGCCACCACGCCCCAGGGGCGCGCGTACAGGCCGGGGAACAGCACCACGCTGACGGTCAGCAGCCCGCAGGCCACCACCACCAGGCCCAGGTAGGCGCGCACCAGGGTGGATGCGGCCTCGCCACCCACGCGGCCGGTGGTGTTGATCTGATGCCAGCGTGCGCGCCAGGTCAGCGCGGCCGGCGCGGACGAACCGGTCGGGGCGGCCGGGATGCCGGGTGCATCGGTGGCCGCTGATGCGGGACTGCTGGGCTGCATGGAGCGGCAGTATCCCCCCCGGGGTGCCGCATCACACCGTGTCAAACGGTAACGCCTTGTGCGCCCGCGTCCACCGCGCGACACCCTTGCACCGGCGGCAGTGCATGCACCCATGTCCGGGCGCACATCCGCAGGCGGGCTTGTGTAGCATCGACTGCAGCACAGGCACCCCGCATGAAAACCTTCTTCCACCCCGACCAGCGCCTGCACCATCCGCGCAGCTATTTTTCGCGCGGGCGCATGCGCGAACCGCAAGAACTGCCCGACCGCATTGCGCCGCTGCTGGCGGCGGTGCAGCAACTGGGCTTTGCGGTGCACGAGCCGCCAGACCAGGGGCTGGAGCCCCTGCGCGCGGTGCATGGCGATGCTTACCTGCAGTTTTTGCAGACGGCTCACGCGCGCTGGAAGCAGATGCCCGCCGACTGGGGCGACGAGGTGATGTCCAACGTGTTCGTGCGCGAGCCCAATGCCGCGCGCGGCATCCTGGCCGAGGCGGCGCGCTACCTGGCCGATGGCAGCTGCCCGGTGGGGCCGCACACCTGGACCTCAAGCTACGCCGCAGCGCAAGCGGCGCTGGCCGGGGCCGACGCGCTGCTGAACGGCGAGCGCAGGGCCTATGCGCTGTGCCGGCCGCCGGGCCACCACGCCCGGCGCGAGGCCGCGGGCGGCTTTTGCTACCTGAACAGCGCCGCGGCGGCGGCACAGCGGCTGCGTGCCACGCATGCGCGGGTGACGGTGCTCGACACCGACATGCACCACGGCCAGGGCGTGCAGGACATCTTCTGGCAACGCGCCGATGTGCAGTACGTGTCCATCCACGGCGACCCGACCAACTTTTATCCGGTGGTGGCCGGCCACGCCGACGAGCAAGGCGAAGCGGCGGGCTGGGGCTTCAACCTCAACCTGCCGATGCCACACGGCAGCAGCGAGGCCGTGTTCTTTGCGCAGCTCGATCGCGCGCTACAGGCGGTGCAGGCCTTCGACCCTGGCGCGGTGGTGCTGTCGCTGGGCTTTGACATCTACCGCGAAGACCCGCAGTCGATGCTGGACTTCAGCGCCGAAGGCTTTGCGCGGCTGGGTGCGGCCATTGCGGGCCTGAAGCGGCCGGTGCTGGTGGTGCAGGAAGGCGGCTACCACCTGGGCACGCTGCAAAGCAACGCGCAGCGGTTCTTTGGCGGTTTGCTGGGGCGCTGATCTGTACCCCGGGTGCACTGCGTCGTGATCAGTGCGCTGGCCGCGGCGTGCGCGGCAACTGGCTCACCACCGTCAGCGTCAGCAGCGAGATGCAGGCCATCACCGCCAGCAGCGTGGTGAAGCCCGCCTGCTTGACCACCGGGCCGATCAGCCAGATGGCCACTGAACTTGCGCCCAGCGACACCGCCAGCCGCATGCCGGCCACGCGCGAGCGCATGCTGTCGTCCACATAGCGCACCAGCATCGCGTCGGTGAAGGGCACCGCTCCAAAGATGGTGGCCATGAACAGGAACTGCAGCATATAGAACACCCAGCCGTCGGTCAGGGTGGCCAGGGCGATGAACACCGCCTGCAGCGCGATCACGCCCAGGTACAGCGTCTTGAGCACCACGCGGTCCAGCAGGCTGCCCACCAGCAGTTGGGTGAACGAGGCCATCACGTACACCGCCGCCAGCAGCAAGCCCAGTTGCGCCGGGTCGGCGGTGACGGCCTTCAGGCGGTCGGCCAGCAGCTCGTAGTTGGCGCCGGTGGAAAAGTTGAACACCAGGCTGCCCGTGGTGGAGGCCAGTGTCATCACCGCCAGCAGCTTCACCAGCGACACCCCCGGCGGTGCGCTGCCCACCGATTTTTTCTTGGCGGGGGCTTGCAGTTCGCGCGGGGCGTACCAGACGAACAGCGCCGCGCAGGCCAGGCTCACGATGCCCGGGATCGCAAAGGCCGCGCGCCAGCCGAAGTGCTTGACGAAGAAGCCGGTGACCACCGCTGCCGCCGCAATGCCCAGGTTGCCCGCCAGTCCATTGATGCCGATGGTGCGCCCCGGGCGGTCCGCGCCCTGCACCAGCATCGGAATGCCTACCGGGTGGTAGATGGACGCAAAGCAGCCCAGCAAGGCGAGAGCCAGCGCGATCTGCCAGGGCGACTGCGCCGCGCTCACCAGCAGCGCGGCCACGCCCATGCCGATGAAGAACACCACCATCATCGGCCGGCGGCCCCACTGGTCGCCCAGCTTGCCCGCGGGCAATGAGCCCAGCCCGAAAAAGAAGAAGGCCGCCACGCTCCAGGGCATCAGGTCTTCCCAACGGGCGATGCCAAAGTCGGCCGCGATGCGCGTGACCGCGGTGGCAAAGATCAGCAGGAACATGTGGTCGATCGCATGACCGACATTGAGCAGGACGCGGGTGGGTGTGTTCAGCATGGCTTCAGGGTGCAGCGTCAAGCATGCGCGAAACCAGCGCGCGGTACTGTCGCTTCAGGCTCACCGGCCCCAGCACCTGCGCATCGGGGCCGAAGCGCAGCACATCGCCCAGCATCTCGCGCTCGTCGCTGTAAGGCAGCTCCAGGTCCAGCGTGCCGTCCTTGTTCAGCCGCTGGCGCTGCTCGGGGTGCCACTGCTCATGCCGCACCCACAGCGCACGCTGGCGCGAAAAGCGGATCTTTGCCCAGTCCTTGGGCGCACCGCCAAAAATGCCGTAGCTCGCGCTCATGGCGCTGCGCAGTTCGCGGGTGTCCACCTCGTCGGCGTCCTGCTCAAGCAGCACGGCGCTGTCGATGGCGTCGATGCCAAAGCAGCGGATGTCGCGCCGCAGGTGGCAGCGCGCGTCCACGTACCAGTTGTCGCGGTAGTGCACCAGCTGCTGCGGCGAGATGTCGCGCTTGGTGCGTTCATCGCGCTGGCGGTTGTGGTGCACGATGCGCAGGCGCTTGCGCTCCAGCGTGGCCTGCGCCACCACCTCGAAGCACTGTGGCGGCACCTGGCGCTTGCCGGCATGCACCACGCGCACCCGCTCGGTCACGCGGTCGGGCTCCAGCCCCTGCTTGCGCAGCATGTCGTCCAGCCGCTCGCGCAGCGGCGCCAGCTTGGGGCCCAGCAGGCCGGGCTGCAACTGGTCCAGCAGGTTGTGCACCGTCAGCAGGGCCAGCAGTTCCTGCGGGCTGAAGCGCACCCCCGGCAGCTCAACCAGGCCACTGGCGCTGTTCAGCCGGTAGCCGCCGGCATCGCGATCGAACACGATGGGCACATTCATCTGGTCGCGCAGCTTGGCCAGGTCGCGCTTGAGGGTGGCCGGCGAAATCTCGAACTTGTGCAGCAGCTCGTCGCGCGTGACCAGCCGGCGCCCGGCAAAGATCTCGTTGTAGCGGTACAGGCGGTCGGCTTCGCTCATGGCGCGGCACCGATCAACTGCTCGAGCACGGGCCGCAGAGCCAGGCCAGGCCGCAGGCCCAGGGCCAGCGCCGCCGCATTGGCATGCGAGATCACGCCGCTGTTCCAGCTGTCCATCGAATCGCCAATGCGGGCGCTGGTGTGCGCCACGGTTGCGCCGGCCACGCCGCGCGCCTGCAGCATGGCCAGCGCGGCAATGCCTGCGTCGTCCTTGCCCACGCCCGCGTCGTTGAACACCGCCAGGCGCAAGGGCACCTCAAGCGCAAACTCTCCGGAGCTGGTACCCCCATGCGAGGACGACACCACCATGCAACCGGCGTCCGCGGGCTCGACCTGGGTGATGGAACTCATCACCAGCACCCGCCCCCCGGGCCCACGCGCAACTTCCTGCTTGAGCATGCGTGCATTGTGATCCAATGCCGCCACACAAAAACAGGAGACACCCCATGCGGATCACCACCCTGAGCTCGCGCGCGGCGGCAACGCTGGCCACCGGCCTTGCAGTGCTGACACTGGCCGGCTGCGCCACCCCACCCAAAGAAGCGGCGCCCGCTGCGGCCGCCTGCCCCAAGGGCGTGCCCGAGGGCACACGCTGCCTGCGCGGCCAGGACTCGGCCGGATCGCACTACCTGATCGCCATGCCCAAGGCCTGGAGCGGCGTGCTGGTGGTGCATGCGCACGGCGGCCCGAACCTGGGTGAGCCCAAGCCATCGCGCGCCGACGAAGACATCCAGCGCTGGGCCATCACCGTGGCCGAAGGGCACGCCTGGGCCGGCTCGGTGTTCCGCCAGGGCGGGTTTGCGGTCACCACCGCCGCCGAAGACACCGAGCGCGTGCGCCGCATCTTTGTGGACCATGTGGCGCAGCCGCGCCGCACCCTGCTGCACGGACAGTCGTGGGGCGCGATGGTGGCCACGCGCGCGGCCGAGATGTTTCCGCGCTCGTGGGAAGGCATCCTACTGACCAGCGGCGTGGTGGCCGGCCCCACCACCTACGACTTCCGGCTCGACCTGCGTGCGCTGTACCAGCACCTGTGCAACAACCACCCGCGCCCGGGCGAAGCGCAGTACCCGCTGTCGATCGGCCTGCCGGCCGACTCGCGCATGACCGCAGCCGATCTGTCCGCGCGTGCCGACGAATGCCTGGGCATCCGCAAGCCTGCGGCTCAGCGCACACCCGAGCAGGCACGCAAGATCAAGACCATCGTCGATGTGATCCGCACCCCCGAGAACTCGATCATCGGCCACCTGAATTGGGGCACCTTCATGCTGCAGGACGTCGTGAGGCGCACGAACGGCGCCAGCCCGTTTGGCAACGACACGGTGCGCTACAGCGGCTCGGCCGACGACGCCGCACTCAATGCCGCCCTGAGCGCGGCAGGCCTGCGCTTCAAGGCCGCCCCCAAAGCGGCAGCGGCCTTTGCGGCCGACACCGACCACGCCGGCCGCTTCCGTGTGCCGGTGCTCAGCACGCACGGCATCCATGACTCCACCGTGTTCGTGGAGGGTAGCGACACCCTCAAGCGCCGCATGGAGGCTGCCGGGCACGGCGCGCGCCTGGTGCAGACCTTTGTGGATTCACGCGAGCACAGCTACCTGGGCGACGCCATCTACCCGCCGCTGTTCGAGGCGCTGCTGAACTGGGTGGAGCGCGGCGACAAGCCCACGCCGCAAGGCATTGCGGTGCGCTGCCACGAGCTGCGCCCGGCCGATCCGTCGGAGTGCCGCTTTTTGCCGGACTTCACACCGCGGCCGCTGGCCACGCGGATTGCGGTACGTTGACCCTGGCGCGGGCTACAACACCTCGCACAAGCGACCCGACTGCTGCATCAGCAACTGCACCTGGCGGGTGAGCGAGCCCAGCACCAGCTCGGTCAGGCCGGCGGCGGGGCTCGGACCGATCACGATCTGCGGGCAGCGATGTCCTTGTGCGAAGCGCGCAATCTCTTCTGCCGGCTGGCCCACCACCACGTGGGTGTTGTAGGGCACGCCCAGCGCATCTAGCGCACGCTGCATCGGCTCCAGCTCGGCCTGCGCATCGCGCTCCTGGATCTCGTGGATCTGGCGGTTGCCAAAGAAGCTGCGCACATACGCGCTGTACGGCGGCTGCACCGACAACAGGTGCACCCGGATGCGGTCGCGCTGGTGCAGTTGCCATAGAAACTGCGACGACCATTCGGTGTCTTGGCCGGGCTGCACCGGCGCGAGGATGTTGGCCACGGCGGGCTCCTCGTCAGGACGATGCGGCTTCATAGGTGCGCGACGCCATCCATTTGCCCACCACCACCACCAGCACGGCGCACAGCACCGGCACCGCGTAATGCAGGAACGACGCCGAGGCGCTGATCCAGCTGGCCACCGAGGTGTCTTCGACCAGCATCTCGCCGGCCACCCAGCCCAGCAGCGCCGCACCGAGCGTGATGACCAGCGGGAAGCGCTCCATCAGCTTGAGGATGAGCTGGCTGCCATAGATGATCAGCGGAATGCTGATGGCAAGTCCCACCACCAGCAGCACGACATTGCCCTTGGCGGCAGCGGCCACGCCCAGCACGTTGTCCAGGCTCATGATGAAGTCGGCCACGATGATCGTGCGGATGGCGGCCACCATGTTGGAGTGCGCGTCAGGCCCCGACCCCTCGTCGTCGCCGCCCAGCATGCCGGCACCGATCCACAGCAGCGCGATACCGCCCAACAGTTTGAGGTAGGGCAGCTCCAGCAGCATCACCGCAAAGAAGGTCAGCACCACGCGCAGCACGATCGCGCCCACGCTGCCGAAGATGATGGCCGTCTTTTGCTGCTCGGGCGGCAGCGACCGCGAGGCCAGCGCGATGACCACTGCGTTGTCGCCGCTGAGCAGGATATTGATGATGATGATCTGACCCAGCGCCAGCCAGAAGGCCGAGGTCTGCAGCATGTCGAGCATGAAAATGTCCTCTGTCGTTCGGGCGCCGCAGACGCAGCGCCATCGGTGTCACAGAGGCTAAGGCGCGGCACTTAAGCGCCGCTGTCGATGCGATGAGCCCGACCTTGCAGCCACATTACGGCAGCCTTTCAGGCCACGCGCAGCGGGGTGCCGTCAGCCCTGGCCGTAGGTCGGAAACCGCACGCTGAAGACGTTGCCCACGCCGTCGGCGTGGTCCTCCTGCAGTTCGATCACCGCATGGTGCAGCCGAGCGATCTCGCGCGCGATCGCCAGGCCCAGGCCGCTGCCGTCACCGCTTCCTGTGCCCGGCAGGCGGTGAA
>JBJTCL010000031.1:0-44826 GCA_046091865.1 Burkholderiaceae bacterium
TCTCATGCAGCACGCGCCACAGGTTGCCCTTGCCCAGCGAGCGCCGCGCCAGCGCGATCAGCAGCGCCCCCGCCGCCCCAACGCCTCCCGCCTCGGTGGGCGTGAAGAAGCCGCCATACTCAACGCCAGCATGGCCGACTACCTGGTGCCGATGAGCGGCGAGATGCCCGACATCGAGGTGGCCCACGTGCAAACGCCCACTCGCAGCTCGCAACTGGGCGCCAAGGGCGCGGGCGAGGCCGGCACCGCCGGTGCGCCGGCCGCGGTGATGAACGCGATCAACGATGCGCTGTCACCGCTGAACGCGCAGTGCTGGTCGCAGCCGATGACGCCCGAGAAGATTCTGCGCGCGCTGGGCAAGGTGGCTTGAGGTACAGCCTGAAGTTCAGCCTGAACTTCAGCCCTGCCCTGCGATGACCGTGCGCTTGATCGCCCGGTCATCGCCCAGCACGATCAGCGCAAACAGCAGTTCGTCCAGGCTGTCGGCCTGCGCTGTTTTGCGCTGCAGCAAAGGCGTGGCCTTGGGGTCGAGCACCATAAAGTCGGCTTCGCAGCCCGGCTGCAGGTTGCCCACCGTGCCCGCCAAGCCCAGCGCCTGCGCTGCACCGGCCGTGTGCTGCCACCAAAGTTGTGCGGGCTTCAGACCCACACCGGGCTTGGTCTGCCCTTCGCGGCCCACGTGGTAGGCCGCCAGCATGGTCTGGAAGGGGCTGAAGCTGGTGCCGCCGCCCACATCGCTCGCCAGGCCATAGCGAAAGCCGATGCGGTCGGCGCCCGCGTAGTCAAAGAAGCCGCTGCCCAGGAACAGGTTGCTGGTGGGGCACACCGCGGCCGCGGCACCGGTGGCGCGCATGCGGGCGCGGTCTTCGTCGTCAAAGTGGATGCAGTGCGCGTAGATCGATCGATCGCGCATCAGACCGAAGTCGTCGTAGATGGCCAGGTAGCTGGATGAACACGGAAACAGCGATCGCGCCCAGCGGATCTCGTCCCGGTTCTCGGCCACATGCGACTGGATCCACACGTCCGGGTACTGCTGCGCCAGTTCGCCGGCGCCCGCCAGTTGCCTTTCGCTGCAACTCGGCGCAAAGCGCGGCGTGATCGCATAGCCCAGGCGGTCCACGCCGTGCCAGCGACGGATTAGGGCTTCGGCGTCGATCAGCGACTGCTCGGTGTCGTCGCGCACGCCGTCGGGGCAATGCCGGTCCTGCAGGCATTTGCCCGTGATCAGGCGGCGGCCGCGCTGCTGCGCCTCGGCCATCACCGCGTCCACCGACGCCACATGCGAGGTGGAAAACGCCAACGCGGTGGTCACGCCATGGCGGTCGAGTTCGTCAAAGAAAAAGCGCGCCACGCCGCGCGCGTAGTCGATGTCGGCAAAGCGCGACTCGTGCGGAAAGGTGTAATCCTGCAGCCAGGGCAACAGGCCCTCGGCCGGCGAGCCGATCACATCCGTCTGCGGGTAGTGGATGTGCAGGTCCACAAAGCCCGGCGCGATCAGGTGGCCGCGCAGGTCGTCCACCGCCACGCCAGGAAAGCGGTCGATCAGCGCACCGTGCGCACCGGCTGCGCGCACCACCGGCTGGCACTGCGCGTCGGGGCCGATCACCAGCAGGCCGTCGCTGTCGTACAGCGGCTGGCCCTCGTCGTCAAAGCGCAGCAGTGCGGCGCGGTAGGCTTTCATGGGCGTGGAGCTTACGCGGTACGGGTGCTGCGCGGCATATGGCGCGGCAAATAGCCGTCACAAGTGCACCGCCAAAGCGCACCCACCGAGGGACAATGCAGGGCTCAGCCTATGCAACACACACTCTTCGACACCCCTGTTGTCAATCACTTGCTGCGCGGCCTTTCCCGCTGGGTCCTTCGGCTGCTGGGCTGGCGCGTTGAGGGTGCGCTTCCGTCCGAGGCCAGCAAGTGCGTCCTGATTGCCGCACCTCACACCAGCAACTGGGACTTGCCCTTCACGCTGATGGTGGCCTTCTGCCTGCGCCTTCGCATCTACTGGCTGGGCAAGGCCAGCTTGTTCCGCTGGCCCTTCGGGCCGGTGATGCGATGGCTCGGGGGCGTTCCTGTGGATCGAAGCAAGAGCAACAACCTGGTCGCTTCTGCGGCCGCGGCCATCGTGGCGGCCGAGGGGCCCTTGCAGCTGGTCGTTCCGCCAGAAGGCACGCGGGGCAAAACCCGTCACTGGAAGACGGGGTTCTACTTCATTGCGCTCGAAGCGCGGGTGCCCATCGTCCTGGCCTACATGGACTACGCACGCAAAGTCAGTGGCCTGGGCCCAGCGTTCGTACCCAGCGGCGACGTCGACAGGGACATGATCGAAATCAAGCGCTTCTATGCCGGCTTTCGCGGGCGCAACGAAGACCAGTTCTCTTCGGACTGAACTCAATTCAACCGAGCCGAACGTCCCACTGTCAGCGCGGTAGCTTGCCCTGCACGCCCTCGGCCAACCAGTTCATGCCCAGAATGGCGCCGTCGTCCAGCGTGCGGCCTGCGGCGATCACCTCGCGGCCGGTGTTGTCGCGCACCGGCGTCTTGCCGGCAGCAAACGGATGCAGCTTGCCCGCGGCAATGTCGCGCTGGCGCGCCAGCACCTCGTCCTGCACCGCCTTGGGCACCTTGGGGCCGAAGGCGCCGATGCGCACCATGCCCTGCTTCACGCCGCCCCACACATCGCCGCTCTTCCAGCGGCCGTCCAGCATGGCGCGCGCGCGCTCGGTGTAGTAATCGCCCCAGTGGTGGGTGACGGCCGCCAGTTGCGCATCGGGCGCCACCTTGCGCATGTCGGAGTGGTAGGCAATCGCCCATTTGCCGCGCTCCTGCGCTGCGGCCATCACCGCGGTGGACGCGGTGTGAAAGGCCAGCACGTCGGCGCCCTGGTTCATCAGCGTCATCGCAGCGTCGCGCTCGCGCGCGGGGTCGAACCAGGCGTTGAGCCACACCAGCTTCACCTCGGCCTTGGGGTTCACCGAGCGCAGGCCCAGCGCAAAGGCGTTGATGCCTTGCAGCACCTCGGGGATCGGAAAGCCCGCCACATAGCCCACGCTACCGGTTTGCGTGGTGCGGCCTGCGGCCACGCCGGCCAGATAGCGGCCTTCGTAGTAGCGCGCGTTGGCGGTGGCCACGTTGTCAGCGCGCTTGTAGCCGGTGATGGACTCGAACTTCACCTGCGGGAATTCGCGCGCCACCTTCAGCGTGGGCTCCATGTAGCCAAAGCTGGGCGTAAAGATCAGGCCGTGGCCCTGCTGCGCCAGGTCGCGGATCACACGCTCGGCGTCTGCGCCCTCGGGCACACTCTCCACCGTGGTGCTGCGCACCCGCGCACCCAGTGCCGCCTCCATCGCCTTGCGGCCATCGTCGTGCTGCTTCACCCAGCCCGCGTCCAGCACTGGCCCGATGTGGATGAAGGCCACCTTGAGCGGCGTGCTTGTGGATGGGGATGCCGAAGGCGATGCAGTGCTGGGCGACTGCGCGTGCGACGACAGGGATGCGGAAAACGACAGGCAAGCTACCGCCAGGGCGGCCGCGAGGTTTTTGTACATGGTGTTCCTCTACATGGCCCCGGGGATGGACAAAGAAAAAGGCCGCCGGGGCGCGACCTCTTTCCCGCGATTTTAATTGGGGGCGTTAATTGGGGTCAGATTCCAATTCATTGCCCCGAAGGCGGTGAGCACGGAATCTGCTGACGAATTAATTGGAATCTGCCCCCATTTAACCAATCACGGGAGCAGCCGCAGTTGATGCGCCCACGCCGATGGATTGAGCTGCAGCGGGCGATCTTTCACCGCGGCCCATTCGTCGCGCATGTCGCGGTCGCGCGATGAGAAGACCAGACCGCTTTGCCCCGTCTGGTAGATGAAACGCGAGCGTTCGAGATCGCTCAGGTCGTAGATGGCGCGCAGGCTGGCGGCATGGCGGTTGGCAAAGGGCAGGCGCGTATCGTTGGGCCAGTACTGGCCGACGTTCACCGTCCAGCTGTCGCCGCCGGTGGGCGCGCGCACATCGAAGAAGCGCGACAGCGCCGCCACGTTGCCAAAGGGCTTGTGGCTGGACAGGGCCGGATGCGCGTCGCCCCAGCGCCACTTGGATGGGTCATCGCCATGCGCGGCGCGGATGCGATCCAGCGCGCGGCCCAGCGCTTGTTCAGACACCTCGGCACAGGGCTTGCCACCGCACCAGAAGGCCGAGGCCTGCGCGTCACCCAGGATGCGCTTGACGCCTTCGCGGAAGTGCCGCTTGCCGTACAGCGCCGCAAGGCGCTCCTCGCCGATGCGCGGCAGCAGCATCGCGCGCGTGAGCTCGTCCGACCACACGCTGAGCACCAGCGCCGCGCCGCTGTCGGCCTTCATCGCGCCGTCAAAGTCCTTCAGCAAGCCCTGCGCCGCACCGGCCAGCGCATGCCGGCTGGGCGTGGCCTTCAGCACCGGCAGCAGGGCCTGCGCCGACAGCGACACGATGTCGCCCTGAATCGTGCGCACGCTGTCGATGCCGTGTTGCGGCCGCGCCTGCAGCAAGGCCTCGATGCGCTGCTGGCGCTCGGGCGTGTTCCAGTCGGACGTGATGAAGTGCGGATAGTCGGCTGCATGGATGCGCTGGTTGGCAGTGGCCAGCCACCCGCGCGCGCGGATCGCGTCATGCAGGGACTGCGGTGTCTGGTCGGCGGGCAGCCAACCCGTCCAGTCGTAGCGTGCGTCCCAGCCCGGTGCAGGCGCCACACCGCGCAGGTCGTGCGCCGGGCCCCGCAGCGGCACGCGGCCGATGGCACGGTAGGCCGTCTTGCCGCCGGTGTCGGCCGCCACCAGGTTCTGCATCGGCGAGTGGTAATCGGCAAACGCCGTCAACAGCTCGTCCACGCTCTGCGCGAAGTTGCCGTTTAAACCCGCCTGCACCGTGGCGTTGTCGGCGTCCAGCGCGCTCCAGCGCAGCGCCAGCACAAAGCGCCGGGTGTCCAGCACCTTACCGTGGCTGGATTGCGCATCGCTCAGCACCGGGCCGTGGCGTGTGCGGCGCACGGTCAGCTTCACATCGGCCTGACCCTTCACGCGGATGACTTCATCGCGCGTTTCGAACCTGGCCCAACCTTCGGGGGTGCGGTACTGCGACGGATCGTCGGCGTGAATCTGCTCCAGGTACAGGTCCTGCACATCGGGGCCGGTGTTGGTGAAGCCCCAGGCCACACCCGCCGTGCGACCCAGCACCACGCTGGGCAGGCCGGGCAGCGTGGCACCGATCACGTCCAGCGCAGGCCGGCTGCCGGTGGCCGGCACCTTGATGCGTGCGAAGTACCAGATGGCCGGCGCCCCCAGCGCCAGATGTGGATCATTGGCGACGATGGGCTTGCCGCTTTCGGTGCGCTCGCCCGCAATCACCCAGTTGTTCGATCCCTTGCCATCCACCGCGCCCAGTTGCTCCACCCAGTCGACGACGCTGTGCGCCATCGCACTACGCCACGGCTCATCGCGCCGCACCGTCTTCTGCGGCGGTGCGGACGGCAAAGGCACGTCCTTGCGGTACACGCCCAGCCCGCGGTACAGCGCGGCCAGGTCCACCGCGGTGGCGGGCTTCTCGCCCGCGTAGGGCGGCATCAGTTGCCACAACTGCGCGGTGTCCAGCACCTGCAGCAGCGACAGCCGCGCAAATTCGTTGCCCCAGTTACCACCCAGGTCCAGCGCCATCATCAGTGCCCAGCCCATGCTGTCTTGCGGCGTCCAGACGCCGGGGCGGATGCGCAGGATGTGGAACTCGGGCGGCAGCGCCTGCGACGCATGGGCATGAAAGGCGTTGATGCCCTCGGCATAGGCCTGCAGCGACTCTTTCACCTCGGGGCTGGCGCGTTCCCACTGCGCCTGCGCGGCCTGCCGGATGCCCAGCGTGCGCAGCAGCTTGTCGGTTTCGAGCGTGGCGGGGCCAAACACCTCGGACAGCGTGCCGCTCATCACGCGGCGGTTGAACTCCAGCTGCCAGCTGCGTTCCTGCGCATGCACCCAGCCGACGGCAAAGCTGGCGTCGCGCAGCGACTGCGCCGCGATGTGCGTCACGTCCGACGCATCGCGCCGCACCTGCACCGCCGCCTTCAGGCCCGGCGCCTTCAGCTCGCCATCCAGCACCGGAAAGCTGCGCCATGCGTACAGCGCCGCCGTCAGCCCGGCAGCCACCAACAGCAGGCCCAGCAGCCCCAGGATGCGCAGCGTCCAGCGTTTCATCGATCGTCTCCCCTCAGCGTTTCGTGGTGTGTCTTCCATCGGCGCGCGCGATGCCGGCAAAGCATTCATCCAGCCGCGCCATCAGGCCTTGCCGCTGCCCGGTGGGGATGAAGCTGGCCTCGAAGCTGTTGCGCGCCAGCTCATAAGCCTCGCGCGGGCCCAGCTGCAGCGCATCGAACAGCTCGACAAAATTGCGATGCAGGTATCCGCCAAAGTAAGCCGGGTCATCGCTGTTGATGGTGACGCACAGGCCCGCGTCCAGCAGCGCCTTCAGGTTGTGCTGCGCCATCGTCGGGAACACGCACAGCCGGATGTTGGACAGCGGGCACACCGTCAGCGGCACGCGTTCATGCGCCAGGCGCTGCATCAGTGCCGCGTCGTGCACCGACTGCACCCCATGGTCGATGCGCTCGGCCTTCAGCACATCCAGCGCGCCCCACACGTAGGCCGGCGGCCCCTCCTCGCCGGCATGGGCCACGATGCGCAAGCCCAGGTCGCGGCAGCGGGCAAACACCCGCTCAAACTTTTCGGGCGGATGGCCCACTTCGCTGGAGTCCAGCCCCACGCCGATGATGTGCTGGCGCCACGGCAGTGCCTGCTCCAGCGTGGCAAAGGCATCGTCCTCGCTCAGGTGGCGCAGAAAGCACAGGATGAGGTGTGTGCTCAAGCCCCACTGGCGCTGCGCCTGGCCGCAGGCACGCTGCAGACCGTGGATCACCGTGCCCATGGCCACGCCGCGCGCGGTGTGGGTCTGCGGATCGAAAAGGATTTCGGCATGCACCACACCGTCGTCGTGCGCACGCTGCAGGTAGGCCAGCGCCATGTCGGCAAAGTCGTCCTCGGTGTGCAGCACGCAGGCGCCGGCGTAGTAGATGTCCAGAAAGCTCTGCAGGTCGGTGAAGGCATACGCCGCGCGCAGCGCCTGCACGCTGGCGTAGGGCAAGGCGATGCCGTTGCGTTGCGCCAGCGAAAAAATCAGCTCGGGCTCCAGTGACCCTTCGATGTGGATGTGCAGCTCGGCCTTGGGCATGCGGCGCAGCAGCGCGTGCAGTGCCTCGCGCTCCAGCATGGGCAAGGCGTTGATGTGAGGTGGCAGCGTGGGCGTGTGCATCGGTGACGGGCGTCAGCACACGCCAAAGCGGATGCCGCTGCGCAGCAGCAAGCGGCGGTACGCCGCCGACATGCGATCGGCCGGGCCGTGTACCTCGCGCGGGCTGCTACTGGACGTGCCCGCACCCAGCCCGATCGGCAGCAGCGGCGGCTGCGACTCGATCACCGGACGGTCCTGCGCGAACACCGTGTCCTGAAAGGCGCGCAGCGATGCGTCGTCGCTCGGGTCGTTGCGCGTGGCCATCACGAACCAGGCCACCGACTGCGCGGGCTGCAGCGGCTGCACGCACAGCGTCACCCGGTTCTCGCTGCCGCCCGGTTGCCCGGCCCGCTTGAGCAGACTGGCCACAAAGGGCGCATGCACCTCGTAGCGGTAGTCCACCCAGGGCGATGCGCCGCCCTCGGCAAAGCCGCGCGGCTGGTAGGCGCGGCAGCCCTCGGCCACGATGCCGTGCGGCGATTCATGCACCGTGCCGCTGTCCACCTGCGCATGCGCGGCATCGCCCAGCCAGCCGGCATGCACGAAGCCAAAGTGGCTGAGGTCCAGAAAGTTTTCGATCAAGCGCCCCGGGCTGGTCTGCACCGCGTAGGGGCCGCACACAACGCGGCGCCAGCCGGTGTTGGAGGGGCCTGCCGCCGCATCGGCTGAACCCGACGCATCCTGCGCATCCACACACTCCGGCGGCTCGGGCCAATACCCATCCGTACCCGCAGCCACATCCTCAGGCAGCGCCAGCCGCACCCACAGCAGCCCATGCGCGCGGCGCGCCTCGAACACGGTGCAGGCGTGGCTGTCGGGCGGCACAAAGTCGGAAGCTGCGGGGATGAGGATGCAGCGGCCCTCCACCGCCGACCCTGGCATGGCAGGCCGCCCTGCCGCAAAGCGCCAGCCGTGGTACGGGCACTGCAGCGTGTTGCCCTGCACCTGCCCCAGCGACAGGCGCGCGCCACGGTGCGGGCAGCGGTCGGCCCAGGCATGCAGACCGCCTTGCGCATCGCGCCACAGCACCAGCGGCTGGCCCAGCAGTTCGCAGGCCAGCGGCGCATCGCCCAGCGACGCCTCGGCCGCCACCGGATGCCACAGTGTGCTGATGCGATCCGGAGCCTGATGCGGAGCCGGGTGCGGGCCTGATTGGGTGGATGCGATCTCTGCGCTCTCGCTGCGGGGCATGCAATCAGCGTAGCAGAACAGGCATAAAAAAAACCGGCCCGAAGGCCGGTTGGGGCAAGCTGACCGACCGCCGGGCCGGACAGCACTCGCTTTGCAGGATTACTTCTTGTCGCCGGGGATCTTGCCCTCGACGCCCTTGACGTAGAAGTTCACGCCGCTCAGGAACTTGTCGTCGGCGACTTCGTCTTTCTTCAGCACTTCCTTGCCGTCCTGGCCGACGATCGGGCCCTTCCAGATGGCGTAGGTGCCTGCCTTCAGGCCGGAGCGGATCTCGTCGATGCGCTTCTTGGTGTCTTCAGGCACATCGGCGGCGATGGACACCATGTCGATCGCGCCTTCTTTGTGGCCCCACCACACGCTGCCGGTGGTCCAGGTGCCTTCCAGCGCGTCCTTGGTGGCCTTGATGTAGTACGGCGCCCAGTTGATGATGGCCGAACCCAGGTGGGCCTTGGGGCCATAGGCGGTCATGTCGGAATCCCAGCCGAAGGCGCGCTTGCCCATCTTCTCGGCGGTCTGCAGCACGGCCGACGAGTCGGTGTTCTGCATCAGCACGTCGGCGCCGCCGTTGATCAGGGCGGTGGCGGCCTCGCTCTCTTTCGGCGGGTTGAACCACTCGTTGACCCACACCACCTTAGTCTTGACCTTCGGGTTCACGCTCTGCGCGCCCATGGTGAAGCTATTGATGTTGCGGATCACCTCGGGGATCGGGATCGACGCCACCACGCCCAGCGTGTTGGACTTGGTCATCTTGCCGGCGATCACACCTGCCATGTAGGCACCCTCATAGGTGCGGCTGTCGTAGGTGCGCATGTTGGCGGCCGTCTTGTAGCCGGTGGCATGCTCGAACTTGACGTTGGGGTTGTCGGCGGCCACTTTCAGCATCGGCTCCATGTAGCCGAAGGTGGTGCCGAAGATCAGCTTGTTGCCCTGCGCGGCCATGTCGCGGATCACGCGCTCGGCATCGGCGCTTTCGGGCACCTTCTCGACGAAGCTGGTGACCACCTTGTCGCCGAACTCTTTCTCGATCGCCTTGCGGCCGTTGTCGTGCGCGAAGGTCCAGCCGCCGTCGCCCACCGGGCCCACGTACGCGAACGCGATCTTCAGCGGCTCGGGCTTGGCGGCCGGTGCGGGTGCCTCGGCCTTCTTGGGCTCTTCCTTCTTGCCACAGCCCACCAGGGCCGCCGCGGCAATCGCGGAGATGGCCGCCACTTGCAGCAGCGAGCGTTTCTTCAGGTCAGTCATGTCAGGTCCTTCTTTGGAGGGTTGGGACAGGTTGGAAAACAGCGCAGGCGAAAATTCTGCGCCGGGATGGAAAGGCTTGCCCAGCGACGCGGGCATGTTCACCCGGATCCAGGCCGGGTTGCGCGAGATGAGCGCCAGCACCACGATGGTTGCCACGTAGGGTAGCATGCTGAGGAACTGCGCCGGCACCTGCACGCCCACACCCTGCAGATGAAACTGCAGCATGGTCACGCCGCCGAACAAATAAGCCCCAAGCAACACGCGTGCCGGCCGCCAGGTGGCAAAGGTGGTCAGGGCCAGCGCGATCCAGCCCTTGCCGGCCACCATGCCCTCCACCCACAGCGGGGTGTAGATGATCGACAGGTAGGCGCCGGCCAGCCCGCACAGCGCGCCGCCCGCCACCACCGCCGCCAGCCGGATGCGCCGCACCGGATAGCCCAGGGCATGCGCCGATTCGGGCGACTCGCCCACCGCGCGCAGCACCAAACCGGTGCGCGAGTGGTACAGGAACCAGATCAGTGCCATCGTCAGGCCGATGGCCAGGTACACCATCGGGTGCTGGCGGAACAGCGCGGGCCCGAGCAGCGGAATATCGGCCAGCAAGGGAACAGCGAAGTCGGCGCGCTCGGGCAGCTTCTCCTGCACGTAGGAGATGCCGGCAAACGCCGAGAAGCCGGTGCCGAACAGGCTGAGCGCCAGTCCGGTGGCGTACTGGTTGGTGTTGAGCCAGATGGTCAGCACGCCAAAGGCCAGCGCCATCAGCGCGCCCGCGCCCATGCCCGCCGCAAAGCCCAACGCGTCGCTGCCGGTGTGCACCACCGCCGCAAAGCCAGCAATCGCCGCGCACAGCATCATGCCCTCGGCACCCAGGTTGACGAGGCCCGCCTTCTCGTTGATCAGCAGGCCCAGCGCGGCAATGGCCAGCACCGTGCCCGCGTTGAGAGTGGCGGCGACGAGGAGTGCGTAGCTTTCCATGTGGATCGGTGGTGACTCAGTGGCGACTCAATGGCTGAAGGTGCTGCCCGAGCTCACGCCACCCTCCTGCCCCAGCGCACCCGGTACGCCACCAGGGTGTCGCAGGCCAGCAGGCAGAACAGCAGCAGGCCCTGGAACACGCCGGTCAGCGACTTGGGCCGGCCCATGCGCGACTGTGCAAGCTCGCCGCCGATGTAGAACATGCTCATCAGGATGGCCGAGAACACCATGCCCAGCGGATGCAGGCGACCGACAAAGGCCACGATGATGGCCGCGAATCCGTAGCCCGCCGGCACGTAGGGCGTGAGCTGCCCGATGGGGCCGGCCACCTCGAGCGCGCCGGCCAGACCGGCCGCACCACCCGACACCAGCAACGCCGTCCACAGCGCGCGGCGCGACGAAAAGCCGGCGTAGCGCGCCGCCATGGGCGCGAGCCCGCCCACCTGCTGCGCAAAACCCGCGCGGGTGCGAAACAGGTAGATCCACAGCGCCGCCGCCGCGGCCAGCGCCATCAGCAGGCCGATGCTCACCCGCGAACCCTGCATCAGCCGCGGAATCTGCGTGACGCGCTCGAAGGTCTTGCTTTGCGGAAAGTTGTAGCCCGCCGGGTCTTTCCACGGGCCGTACACCAGATAGCCCAGCACCATCACCGCCACGTACACCAGCATCAGGCTGACCAAGATCTCGTTGGCATTGAAGCGGTCACGCAGTAGCGCCGTCAGTGCCGCCCACAGCATGCCGCCCACGATGCCCGCCAGCATCACCGCCACCACGATCCAGCCACCCGTGTCCTTGCCGGCTGTGAGCGCCACGCCCCCGGCAAACACCGCGCCGATCACAAACTGCCCCTCGGCACCGATGTTCCACACGTTGGAGCGAAAGCACACCGCCAGGCCGAGTGCGATCAGCAGCAGCGGCGTGGCCTTGACCATCAACTCGCCCATGGCATAGGCCGACTTGATCGGCTCCCAGAAGAACACCTGCAGCCCGCGCACCGGGTCTTTGCCCAGGGCGCTGAACAGCAGCACGCCGATCACCACGGTGAGCAGCAGCGCCAGCAGCGGCGAGCCGATGCTCCAGGCGCGCGAGACCTCGGCGCGCGGTTCAAGCCGCAGCATGCGACGCCCCCTGAGCCGTGTCGGCCGTACCCGGCCACAGGCCGCTCATCCACTCGCCCACCTGTTCCACCGTGGCCTGCGCGCGCGCCATCGGCGGCGACATGCGGCCGCCAGCCATCACATACAGCCGGTCGCTGATCTCGAACAGCTCGTCCAGCTCTTCGCTCACCACCAGCACCGCGCAACCGGCATCGCGCAGCGCCAGCAGCTCGGCACGGATCTGCGCAGCCGCGCCCACGTCCACACCCCAGGTGGGCTGCGATACGATCAGCAGCCGCGGTTGCGCCGCGATCTCGCGGCCGACGATGAACTTCTGCAGGTTGCCGCCGCTCAGCGATCGCGCGGGCGCGTCCGGGCCACCGGCCTTGACGCGAAAGCGCTCGATCAGCCCGTGCGCCTGTTCGCGCAGCGCACCGGTGCGGATCCAGCCGCCCGGGCCCAGCGCGTCGTCGCGCGTCAGCAGCAGGTTGTGCGCCAGGCTCATCGACGGCACCGCGCCGCGACCCAGCCGCTCCTCGGGCACAAAGTGCAGGCCCGCACGGCGCCGCGCCGCCGGCCCCATGGCACCCATGGCGTGCCCCAGCGCATGCACCATGGTGGGTTGCGCACGCGTGTCCTCGCCCGACAGTGCGCGCAGTAGTTCGCGCTGGCCGTTGCCCGACACGCCGGCAATGCCCACCACCTCGCCGGCGCGCACCTGCAGCGACACCGCGCGCAGGTCCACGCCAAACGGGTCGTCGCTGGGCAGCGCCAGCGCGCGCACGTCCAGCAGCACATCGCCGGGCGACTGCTCGCGGTGCTGCAGCGCCGGCGGCTCGACGCCGATCATCAGCCGCGACAGCGAGGCATTGCTTTCCTGCCGCGGGTCGCACACGCCCGTCACCTTGCCGCCGCGCAGCACCGTGCACGCGGTGCACAGCGAGCGGATCTCGTGCAGCTTGTGGCTGATGTAGAGGATGCTGCAGCCGTCGGCCGCCAGCCGGCGCAACACCACGAACAGCCGCTCCACCGCCTGCGGCGTCAGCACCGAGGTGGGCTCGTCCAGGATCAGAAGCTGCGGGTTCATCAGCAACGCGCGCACGATCTCCACCCGCTGCATCTCGCCCACGCTCAGGGTGTGCACCGGCCGCTGCGGGTCGATGTCCAGCCCGTACTCGGCGGCGCGCTCGGCAATGCGGCGTGCCACCTCGGGCAGGGTGATGGAGCGCTCCAGGCCCAGCCACACGTTCTCGGCCACGGTGAGGGTGTCAAACAGGCTGAAGTGCTGAAACACCATGCCGATGCCCAGGGCGCGCGCTTCTTGCGGGTTGCGCACACGCACCGGCTGGCCATTGAAGAGCATGCTGCCGGCATCGGGCTGCACCGAGCCGTAGATGATTTTCATCAGCGTGGACTTGCCGGCGCCGTTTTCGCCCAGCACCGCATGCACCTCGCCGGGCTGCACGGTGAGCGATACGCCATCGTTGGCCACCACCGACGGATAGCGCTTGGTGATGCCCGACAGTTGCAGCCGGGGCGCGGCGTGATGGCTCATGGCTTCAGTCCGCCTTGGTGGCCACGCTGCGGATGTGCTCGCGCAGCCAGCGCGCGGCGGCGGCGCCATGGCTGCGCGCACGCCACAGCAGGCAGGGGTTCATCGGCGGAAACGCGACCGGGCATGGAAGGATGACGACGGGCAGGCGCTGCAAAAAACGCTCGCAGTATCGCCGACCGGTGGTCAGCACCAGCAAGCTCGATGCCAGCCTGCGGGCGTACAGAGGATCGGTGTGAAGGGATGGGCATGACGCATGCCTGTGACACATGCGCCTGACACCCCCCAGTGTCTCGTTCAACCACCAAGCTGTAAGTCGAGGTAAAAGCCCCCCGCACTTACCCGGGGCTCTCCGTGGCATTCACCCGCAAAGGGCATGGGGTGCGCTACATTCCGGGCGCTGCCAACGCAGCCACGCCATGCCCTCCTCATCCGCACCCAGCCCCGCAACCCGCGGGGCCTCCGACAGCGCGTCTCCTGCCGGCGCCACTGTTGTGACGTCGGGCGCGGGCACGTACTCCCCCTTCCTGTTCAGCGGCACCGCCACGCGGCGGCTGATGTGGGCGTGGGCCTTCATCTGCCTGCTGGGCGTGGCGGCGGTGGTCACCGTGGGCAAGCCCTGGCATCCCCTGATGGTGGTGCCCGTGGCCGTGTGGTCGATGCAGGCCGCAGTGGCGCTGTGGGTCAGCCACCGCCTGCCCGACAACACCGCCAAAATCCTGCCCTGGATGCTGACCACCAGCGTGCTGTCGCTGCTGCTGCTGATCGGCGTCAACGGCATGGGGCTGGGCTCGCCGGCGCTGGCCCTCCTGCCCTTGCTGGTGCTGATGCGTGCCATGCTCGACACCCGGCGCCTGCAGATCGTGCTGATTGCGATGGCCAGCGCGGCCATGGTGCTGCTGCTGGGCTGGCGCGAAGGCGCGTTTGCATCCAGCGTGGCGGCCGCCAACGCCGCCGCCAGCGCCACCGATGCCGCTTCACAGGCCATGGCCTTGCGCCGCGTGTTGGTGCTGCTGGCCAGCGTGGCCACGGCGCTGGTGTGCGGGCTGGTGTTGGCCAGCACCCTGCGCCAGATGATGCTGCGTCAGCGCACGCAGGGGCAAACCGAACAGTTTGAGGGCATGTTCCACGATTCGCCCGCGCCGCACGTGCTGCACCGCGACGGGCTGGTGGTCAACGCCAACGATGCGGCGGCCACCTTGTTTGGCTACCAGAGCGGCGACCAGATGGTGGGCGTGTTCATGCCGGACCACTTTGCCGACGAGGCCGACCGGCAGCAGTTTGCAGAGCGCCTGGTCACCCTGCAAGGGCGGTCCATGGGCGCCGTGCCCTTGCCGATGGCCGTGTACCGCGTCCGTCGCCCCGATGGCAGGGTGGCGCAGGTCCGCGCCACGGCCAAGCCGGCCGAGTTCGAAGGCGCACGCGCCACGCTCACCGTGTTCATCGACGACACCGCGCAGCTGCTGGCCGAGCGCGAGCGTGACGACGCGCAGGCGCTGATGGCCCGCATGATCGCGGTCAGCCCGTACGGCATTGCGCTCACCGATCTCACCAGCGGCCTTCTCGTGCTGGTCAATCCTGAATTCGAGCGCATGACCGGCTACAGCCGCGACCAGTTGGTCGGGCGTTCCACGCTCGAGCTGGGTGTTTACAAGGATCCGGACCAGGCGCGCAGCTTGCGCGAGCACGCCCTGCAAGCCGGGGTGGTACACGATGTGGCCGTGCCCTCGATCACACGCAGCGGTACGACGCGCGTCTTCCGCGGCTCGGTGGCAGTGTTCTCGATGGGGCAGCGCAGCTATCTGCTGTCGGTGACCCGTGACGTGACGGACGAGCTGACACAACAAATGGAGCAGCGCGCGACCTTCGACACCGCGCCGATCGGCCTGTTCGTGGTGCGCGATCACACCATCACGCTGGTCAGTCGCAGCCTGGAGCAGATGCTGGGCTGGCCACAGGGCAGCGGCGCTGGCCGCTCTGCGGCCGACCTGATGGGTGGCCAGGCGGCCTTGCAGCAGGTCATCGGCAAGACCAACGATGGCTTGTTGCGCGGCGAAACGGTGTCGTTCGACTGGCCGCTGTTCCATGGCGACGGCACGCACTTCACCGCGCGCTTCACCGGCCGCGTGATCGACACGCTGGACCCGGCCTCGCGCCGCGGCGTGGTGTGGACGGTGCTGGACGTGAGCCTGGATGTGGAGCGCGAACGCCTGCTCGAGCGGGCACGGCTGGACGCACAGGCCAATGCGCAGGCCAAGGCGCGCTTTCTGGTGCACACCAGCCACCAGCTGCGCACGCCGCTCAATGCGGTGCTGAACCTGGCCGAGCTGGCCCGCTCCAACGACACCGAGCCGGCGCAGCGCGAACACCTGCTGCAGCACATTGCCGACACCGCGCAAACGCTGGTGCGCATGCTCACCGACATCCTCGACCTGCAGCTGTTCGACGACGGCGATCTGCCGCTGTCGCCCCGCGACTTTGACCTGGGCGCCGTCACCGACGCATTGCGCAGCAGCTACGCAGCGCAGGCGGCCGCGCGCGGCCTGCGCCTGACAGTGACCCTGGCCCCCGGGGCCGACCGCTGGGTGCACGGCGACGAACAGCGTGTGCGCCAGCTGCTGGGCAATTTGCTGAGCAATGCGGTGCGTTTTGGCGACGCCGGCCGCATCGAGCTGCGCATCCATCCGCTGGGCGCCGACCGTTACCGCTTTGAGGTGCAAGACGAAGGCGCCGGCATCACCCCCGACGATCAGACGCGGCTGTTCGAGCCCTTTGCCGCGCTGGGCGGCTCTGAGTCGGTGCTGCGCGCGCAAGGCGGCGTGGGCTTGGGGCTGGCGCTGGCGCGCCGCATCACCGACGCCATGGGCGGCCAGATCGGCGTGGTGTCGGCACCGGGGCAGGGTTCCACCTTCTGGGTTGAACTGCCGCTGCCGCAGGCACAGGCCCCGCATGCCGAAGCCAGCGGCTACGACGCGCCGCTGCGCGGCGTGCGCCTGCTGATGGCCGAAGACGACGAGCTCAGCACCGCCAGCATGACGATGATGCTGGAGCGCTGGGGCGCCCAGGTGGATGCGGTGAACGACGGCACGCAAGCGGTGCGCGCCGTGTCGGCCGCGCGCCAGGAGGGCCGTCCCTACGACCTGGTGCTGATGGACCTGCACATGCCGATGATGGACGGCCTGGAGGCCACGCGCTGGATCCGTCAGGAGCTGGGCGAAACCTCGCTGCCCATCCTGGCGCTGACCGCCAGCGTGATGCCCACCGAGGTGCAGGGCGCCAAGGCGGCCGGCTGCTCCGACTTCATCAGCAAGCCGGTGGCCGCACCGGTGCTGCTGGCGCGCATGGTCGACCTGATCGCCGAGCGCCCGGTGTCGCAGTAAGCCCGCGGGGCCTGTAGCCGCGCCGCGCCCTGCCGGGGCATCCGTCAGGGGATCTGCAGCACCAGGTTGCCCACCAGGGCACCGCTTTCCTGCAACTCGTGCGCGCGCACCACGTCGGCCAGCGGCATGCGCTGCGCAATCTGGTGCCTGAGCGCACCCGCACGCAACCACGCATCCAGTTGCTGCTGCGCGGCGGCGCGGTCGGCCGGCTGCAGGTGGTAGACGATGAAGAACTGCAGCGCCACGTTCTTGGCCAGCAGCGCAAAGAACGGAAAGCTCACCTGGGGCGCACTGCTGCCGTAGATGACCACCGTGCCGTTGGCCGCGATGGCGTCGGCGTCCAGCGCGCCGTTGGCACCGGCGTCCATGTCGATGATGCGCTGCACGCCCGCGCCACCGCTGAGCTCGCGCATGCGGGCAGGCACGTCCTCGTTGCGATAGTTGATCGTGGCGTCAGCCCCGGCCTCGCGCGCCACCTGCGCCTTGGCATCGCTGCTGACGGTGGCCAACACGCGGCGCGCGCCCAGCAGCTTGGCCATCTGGATGGCGTAGTGGCCCACCGCACCGGCACCGCCCGTGACCAGCACATCCTGCCCCTGCACGCCACCGTTGCAGCGCACCGCGTGCAAGGCCGTCGTGGCCGGGATTCCGAAGCAGGCGGCGGCCTCGCCGGGCACGCCCTCGGGCAGCGGCACCGCCTGCGTCTGCGGCAGCGTGATCCACTGCGCCGCGGTGCCAAAGGGCCGGCCCCAGGCGGCGTTCCACAACCACACCCGCTGGCCGATGCGCGATGCGTCCACACCCGCACCCACCGCGTCGATGGTGCCCATGCCGTCGCTGTGCGGAATGATGCGCGGAAACGCCAGCACCTTGCTGCGCAGGCCCGCGCGTGACTTCACATCCGACGGATTGACGCCCGACCACTGCAGGCGCACCCGCACCTCGCCAGCGGCGGGCTCGGGCGTGGGTACCTCGGCGAGTTTCAAAACCTCAACCGCGGGGCCGGTCTGTTCGTAGTAAGCAGCAAGCATGGAGTTTCCTTGGGGTCAGAGTGCGTGCATCCATGGCGCCATCTCGTCGGCCACCTGCTCCACCAGCGCGGGCTGGCCCGCCAGGTAGTGGTTGCCGCCGGTGATGTCTACGTTGTGGATGCGCCCTGCCGCGGCGCGCAGCCAGGCATCGCGGGTGCTGGGAAAGGTCGATGAATCAGCGGTGTAGGTGCACAGCAGCACCGGCACCGAAGTGCGCGCCAGGTTGCTGGGGCCGTCCGCACGGCTACGCTGCGACCACTGCGACAAAAACGCGGTGAGCGAGGTGATGCGCCCCATCTGGCTGGCGGCGTAGTTCACCGCACGCGCGCCGTCGGCGCCTGCGCCCCACACGCTGCCCACCGGCCGGTCGTTGGCATCGATGGACAGATCGATGCAGCGCGGATCGGCATGGGTGCGGTGGATGACGAAGACTTCATCGCGCGGGCTTCCCGGGGTTTTCTCAGCCCGCAGACGCGCCAGCCGCGCATCCACCCAGGCCTCGATGCGCTCCAGCCGCGCGGCTTGCGCGGCATCAAGGCGCGCCAGAAAGCCGGGCGTGAAGGGCTGGTTGCGTGCGTCGTACATGTCCAGCGCCGGGTCCACGCTCAGCGGGTCGTGCTCGTCCGTCACCGACGGATCGATCCAGCGGCGCATCAGGTGCGAGCGGCCTTCGTGCGCGGCGCACAGCGCGATGCCGTCCACCGGCGGCAGGTCGGCCGGCGACAGGTGGGCTGGGTCGCCATCGACCATGTGGGTGATCGTCAGGTGTTCGGCCTGCGCCTGGTAGAAGGCCGCCAGCGAGCCGCCGCCCGAGTTGCCGATCAGCACCACGCGTTCGTAACCCTGCGCGCGCAGAAACTGCACACCGGCACCCAGGTCTTGAATGACGCGCTCCATCAGCAGCAGCGTGTCGTTGCCGGCGTAGCGCGAATTGAGCCCCATGCAGGCAATGCCGCGCGCAGCCAGTGGCGCGATCAGGTAATGCCCCATGAAGTTGCTGGTGGGGTGCATCACGATGGCCGCCACCCGCTTCGGCCCCGCGGGCTGGCGCCACGCGCCGTAGATGCGCGGGCGCAGTATCTGCAAGCCCGACTGGCTTTCGTGCGCCGCGCCGGGCTTGACGTCGATGACGGCGAGCTGCAGTTCGGGCAGCGACATGCTCAGGCCCCGTGCTCTTTGCGTCTTGCGTCTTGCGGATCAGGCCGGCACCGCCAGCGCCGCCAGCGCACGCAGGTCGGAAGCGCCACCCACCTGCCAGCAGGCGTCGATCAGCCGCTGCGTGGCGGCCGCACCCAGCACCGGGTCGCTTAGGGTGTGGAACTTGCCTTCCAGCTGCGCGTCGCTCATCGGGCGCTGCAGCGATCCGATGGCATGCTCGACGAACACATGCACCTGCCGGCCATCCTTCAGGATGGCGGTGACGTCGGCGCTCTCTTCGTTGATCGCGTTATCCACCGTGGCCACCACCTTACGGCGCAGCGCCACCATGTCGTCGCGGTTGACGATGTGGTCGTCGTACTCGGTCTCACCCGCGCGACCAAAGATCAGCCCCGCGGCGCAGCCGTGGTACACGCTGAACTTGGCCTGCAGGCCATCGGCGGGCTCTTTCTTGCCGGTGAGCTCGAGCACCAGCGAGTGCACCCGCAACTCGATGCGCTCGACGTCGTCGGCCTTCACGCCCTGCTCGCGCAGCTGCGCGCAGGCGTCGATGCTGGGGTGGATGACGATGCCGCAGGCAAAGGGCTTGTAGCTGTTGAACGAGATCTCAAAGCGCTGGCCCAGCTCGTCGGTGGCCTCGCGCCAGTCGCACTTGGTGCTGATGGTCTGCACCATGCCGCGCGGCGCCTCGAGCGCTATTTTGCTGGCGGTAAAGCCCTTGCTGGCCAGCAGCGCCGACATCAAGCCCGCACGCGCCGCACCACCCGGATGGAAGGGCTTGGTCATGGTGCCGAACTGCTCGCGCATGCCCACCGGCTGCGAGGCCGCGATGCCGATGGCCATCTGCGTGTGGTCGGCGTTCAGCCCCAGCAGGCGCGCGCACCCCGCCGCTGCGCCGATGATGCCGGTGGAGCCGGTGATGTGCCAGCCGCGGTCGTAATGGTCGGGGTACATCACATTGCCCACGCGGCACGACACGTCGATGCCCAGCACCAGCGCATCGATCAATGCACGGCCGCTGGCGCCTGTGACTTCGGCTAGCGCCAGCAGGGCCGAGGCCACCGGGCCCGCCGGGTGGATGATGGTCTTGAGGTGGGTGTCGTCGAAGTCGAAGGTGTGCGAGGTCATGCCGTTGATGAGCGCGGCACCGGCCATGTCCACCCGCTCTTTGCGTCCCAGTACGGTGGACTGCGGCGCGGGCTGCAGCATCTGCACCGCCGCCAGCGAGGCGATGGCCGAGTCATGCTGCGCAGCGCCCACCGTGCAGCCCAGCCAGTTGAGGAAGGTGCGGTGCGCTTCGTGATCGACCGCGTCGCTCCAGCCGCGCGAGGGGTGATGGGCCACATGCTCGGCCAGGATGCGGGTGATGGGCGGGGCGTTGTGGTCGGCGGCGACCTGGGTATTGCGTGCCATGAAAGTGGGGGTTCGTTGGAGTGCTCAGCTGTCGAGCTGGATGTTGCGGGCCTTGGCGATCTGCGTCCAGCGCGCGATGTCGGTGCGGATGAAGTTGCCGAACTGCTCGGGCGTCATCGGCTGCGGCTCGATGGCCTCCACCGACAGCTTGTCGCGCAGGTCGGGCGTGCGCAGCACCTGCGCCAGCGTCTCGTTCAATTGCCGCACGACGGGCGCTGGCAGGCCCGCCGGCCCCACCACGCCGTACCACTGCTGCGCATCAAAGCCCTTGTAGCCGGCTTCGTCGAGCGTGGGCAGGTCCTTGTATTGCGGGTGGCGTTGCATTCCGGTGACGGCCAGCGGCTTCACGCGGCCCGACTTGATGTGCGGCGTGGCGGCGGCCAGGCCCGGGAACATCGCCTGCGTCTGGCCCGCGATCAGGTCGGTGAAGGCCGGCGCAACACCGCGGTAGGGGATGTGCACCATGAACGAATCCACCTGCTGCTTGAACAGTTCCTTGGTCAGGTGGGTGAGCGAGCCCTGCCCGGCCGATCCGTAGCTCAGGCGCCCGGGGTTCTTTTTGAGGTAGGCCACGAACTCGGCCACGGTGTTCACCGGCAGGCTGGTGTTGACCACCAGCACATTGGGCGTGGAGCCGATCATGCCCACGGGGGTGAAGTCGCGCAGCGCGTCGTAGGGCAGCTTGCGCGTGGCCGGGCTGGTGCCGTGGGTGGCCACATAGCCCTGCAGCAGGGTGTAGCCGTCGGGCGCGGCGCGCATGGTACTCTGGCAGGCGATCACGCCGCCGCCGCCGCCCTGGTTCTCCACCACGAAGCTCTGGTTGAGCAGCTTGCCCCAGCGTTCGGTGACGGTGCGGCCCACCATGTCGCTGCCGCCGCCGGCGGCCACCGGCACGATGTAGCGGATCGGCTTGTTGGGGTAGCTTTGTGCCTGCGCCCAGCCGGGCAACGCAAGGGCAGCGGCGGCACCGGGCAGCGCCTGCAATACCTGACGGCGTTTAATGGTCACTGTTTCCTGCATGATTGTCGAATCAGACCGGCCTGCATTCTGATGCAAGCGTGAGGCGGAGCACTGCGGATGGAAATTTCGTTCAGCAAGGAAATCGAATCGCTGCGCATGGGCGCGGGGCAGACCTTCCATGGCGAGGGCATCCTGGCCGTGACCAAGGCGCTGCTGCAAAGCGGCGTGGCCTATGTGGGCGGCTACCAGGGGGCGCCGGTGTCGCACCTGCTGGATGTGATGGTGCAGGCCAAGGGCTACATGGACGAGCTTGGCGTGCATGTGGAGGCCTGCAGCAACGAGGCATCGGCCGCGGCCATGCTGGGCGCCAGCATCCATTACCCGCTGCGCGGCGCCGTTACCTGGAAATCCATCGTCGGCACCAATGTGGCGGCCGACGCCCTGAGCAACCTGGCCTCGCCGGGCGTGACCGGCGGCGTGCTGGTGGTGGTGGGCGAGGACTACGGCGAAGGCGCCAGCGTGATCCAGGAGCGCACCCATGCCTATGCGCTGAAAAGCAGCATGGTGCTGCTGGACCCGCGACCCGACCTGGCGGTGATGGTGCGCATGGTCGAGGGGGGTTTTGAGCTGTCCGAGGCGTCGAACATGCCCGCGCTGATGGAACTGCGCATCCGCGCCTGCCATGTGCGCGGCAGCTTCGAGTGCAAGGACAACGTGGCGCCCAAGGTGTCCACCCGCGCGCTGATGGAAAGCCCGGCGGCGTTCGACTACATGCGGCTGGCGCATCCGCCGGTGACCTTCCGCCAGGAAAAGCTCAAGGTGGAGCAGCGCATCCCGGCCGCGCGGCGCTTCATCGAAGAGCAGGGCCTCAACGAGCTGATGCCCGGCGCCAAGGATGACGTCGGGATCATCGTGCAGGGCGGCCTGTACAACGCCCTCATCCGCGCGCTGCAGCAGTTGGGCCTGGCCAATGCGTTTGGCGAATCCGACCTGCCCATCTACGTGCTGAACGTGACCTACCCGCTGGCGCACGAGGGCATCGCGCGCTTTTGCGAGGGCAAGCGTGCGGTGCTGGTGTGCGAGGAAGGCCAGCCCGACTACATCGAGCAGGAAATCGCCACCCTGCTGCGCCGCCGCGGCATCACCACGCCCCTGCACGGCAAGGACTGGCTGCCTAGCGGCGGTGAATACAGCGTGGAGGTGCTGGCCGCCGGCCTGCTGCCGCTGGCGCAGCGCTACCTGCAAGACGATGCCGACATCGCGCATGGTGTGCAGCAGGCGCAGCAATGGCTGCAGGGTAACCAGGCGCGCCGCACGGTGGTGCCGCAGTCGTTGACGCACGCCTTGCCGGCGCGGCCGCCGGGCTTTTGCATCGGCTGCCCCGAGCGGCCGGTGTTCTCGGCGCTCAAGCTCACGCAGCAGGAGATCGGCAAGGTGCACATTGCTGCCGACATCGGCTGCCATGCCTTTGGCACCTTCGAGCCGTTTTCGATGGGGCACAGCATCCTGGGCTACGGCATGAGCCTGGCCAGCCGCGCGGGCGTGTCACCCATGATGCAGCGGCGCACGCTGGCCATCATGGGCGACGGAGGCTTCTGGCACAACGGTCTGCTGACCGGCGTGCAAAGCGCCCTGTTCAATGGCGACGATGCGGTGCTGCTGATCTTCAAGAACGGCTACACCTCGGCCACCGGCACGCAAGAGATCATCTCCACCCCTGAGGACGCCGCGCGCGCCGGCGCCGGCGACAGGCAGCAAAGCCTGGCGCACACCAACCAGACCATCGAGTCCACGCTGAAAGGCCTGGGCGTGCAATGGCTGCGCACGGTGCACACCTACGAGGTGGACCGCATGCGCGCCACGCTGAAAGAGGCCTTCACCAGCGACTTCAATGGCCTGAAGGTGATCGTGGCCGAGGGCGAATGCCAGCTCGAGCGTCAGCGCCGCATTAAGCCGTGGATCGCCAGCCTGCTGAAGAAAGGCGAGCGCGTGGTGCGGGTGAAGTACGGCGTGGACGAGGACGTGTGCAACGGTGACCACGCCTGCATCCGCCTGTCGGGCTGCCCCACCCTCACCCTCAAAGACAACCCCGACCCGCTGAAGGTGGACCCGGTGGCCACCGTGATCGACGGCTGCGTGGGCTGTGGCCTGTGCGGCGCCAATGCGCATGCGGCCACGCTGTGCCCGTCGTTCTACCGCGCGGAGGTGGTGCAGAACCCCAGGCCGCTGGAGCGCTTGATGGCGTCGCTGCGCGGCACGCTGATGCGGATGCTGCAGAAATGAAATCATGAATTCATCCGCTTCCACCCTGCATCAACCGATCACCCTGCTGATCTGCGCCCTGGGCGGCGAAGGCGGCGGCGTGCTGACCGAATGGCTGATCGACACCGCGCGGCATGCGGGCTACGCGGCACAGGCCAGCTCCATCCCCGGCGTGGCGCAGCGCACCGGCGCCACCACCTACTACGTGGAAGTGTTCCCGGTGCCGCTGGCGCAGCTGGCGCCACTTGGCGGGCGCAAGCCGGTGTTCAGCCTGAACCCGGTGCCTGGCGCGCTGGACGCGATGGTGTCGTCCGAGTTGCTGGAAACCGCACGCCAGATCGGCAACGGCATGACCAGCGCCGAGCGCACCCGCGTGATCACCTCCTCTGCCCGCACCCTGACCACCGCCGAGCGCATGCAGATGGGCGACGGCCGCATGGACGCCGATGCACTGCTGCGCCTGGTGCGCGAACACAGCCGCGAGCATGCGGTGCTGGACATGGCGGCCATTGCGCGCGAATGCGGCACGGTGGTGAGCGCGGTGATGCTGGGCGCGATTGCGGGCAGCGGTTTGTTTCCGTTCACGCGCGAGCAGTACGAGGCGGTGGTGAAGGCCAGTGGCGCAAACAGTGCCAGTACCGCGGCCAGCCTGCGCGGCTTTGCCGCGGCCTACGAGCGCATGGCCTCGCAAGGCGCGCAGGCGGCGTGGGTAGAGGCCTTGCTGCCGGGCCAAGCCAAAGCGTCAGCCCCTGCGCCGGAAGCTACCCCCGTACCCCTGCCCGCTGCCATGCTGGCGCCCTTCCCCACTGCGCTGCACGAGCTCGTCACCCTGGCGCAAGCACGGCTGTGCGAATACCAGAGCACTGCATACGCTGCGCAGTATCTGCAGCGGCTGCAGCAGGTGGTGGATGCCGAGCGCACGGCCGGTGCACAGGCGGCCGAAGACCATGGCTGGCCGGCCTCGCGCGAGATGGCGCGCTGGCTGGCCTTGTGGATGGCCTTCGATGACATCGTGCGTGTGGCCGACCTGAAATGCCGCGCCAGCCGCGCCGAACGCGTGCGCAGCGAAGTGCGCGCCGGTAACGACGACTTGGTGCGGGTGTACGACCACTTCAAGCCGGGTGCGCCCGAGTTTGCGGCCCTGCTGCCGCACGCCCTCGCCCAGCGCGTGCTGGCCTGGGACGCCCGCCGTGTGGCGCGCGGGCGCGAACCCTGGGCGCTGCCGCTGAAGGTGCGCACCGACGGCGTCTTGGGGATGCTGGCCCTGCGCACGCTGGCGGCGATGCGGGTGCTGCGCCCCCTAGGCAGCCGCTTTGCCGACGAGCAGCAGATGATCGGCCGCTGGCTGGATGCGGTGCTGCAGGGCCTGCAGCGCGATCGCGTGCTGGGTCTGGAGATCGCGCGCTGCGGCCGATTGATCAAGGGCTACGGCAGCACCAACGAGCGTGGCAAGACCAACCTGCTGCACGTCATCGACCACCTGGCCGCCTTGCCCGATGCCGCGCAGGCCGCACACGCCATTGCGCGCGCGCGCGAGGCCGCACTGCAGGACGAAGCCGGCACCGCGCTGGACGCCACGCTGCGCCAGCATGGCGCGCCCGCCCGGCCGGTGCGCGAGCAACCGATCCGCTTTGTGCGCAAGCCGCGCGCTGTTTGAACCGATGCATTCACGAGGAGACCGACGATGAAGCCCACCCACATCCCATCGCGCCGCCGCCTGCTGCACAGCGCCGCGGCGCTTGCATTGCCCCTGGCCCTGGGGGTCGGCACCGCGCTGCCTGCACTGGCGCAGGCCTGGCCCAGCAAGCCGCTGCGCGTGGTGGTGAACTTTCCGCCCGGTGGCGCGGCCGATCAGCTGGCGCGCCTGGTCGCACAGCCGCTGGGCGAGGCGCTGGGCCAGAGCGTGGTGGTGGAAAACCGCGCCGGTGCCAACGGCATGATCGGCGGCGAGGTGGTGGTCAAGTCGCCGGCCGATGGCTACACGCTGCTGATGAGTTCGGGCGGCATGGTGTCGGTCAATCCGCACATCTACCCGCGCATGCCCTTCGACCCCAACAAGGACATCGTGCCGGTGGCGTCTGCCGCGCGGGTGCTGGTGTACCTGGTGTCGCACCCCAAGATGCCGGTCAACAACGTGCAGGAGTTCCTGGCCTACCTGAAGGCCAACCCGGGCCGCACCTCGTTCGGCTCGCCGGGCAATGGCAGTTCACCGCACCTGGCGGCCGAGATGATGAAGAGCCAGGCCGGCGTGTTCTCGGTGCATGTGCCCTACCGGGGCGCAGCGCCTGCGCTGCAGGATTTGCTGGCCGGTCAGCTCGACTTTTACTTTGACCCTGGTATCGGCCTGCAGCAGGTGCGCGCCGGCCGCCTGAAGCTGCTGGCCGTGGGCAGCCCCAAGCGATCACCGCTGTTCCCCGAGGTGCCCACGCTCGACGAGGCGGGTCTCAAGGGCTTCGACGCCGACACGGTGTTCGGCTTTTACGCGCCAGCCGGCACGCCGGCGGCGGTGGTCGAGCGGCTGAACCGCGAGATCAACAAGATCCTGGCCACCAAGCCGGTGCAAGACCGCATCCAGGCGCTGGGCGGCGAGGCGCTGCCGCTGTCGCCCGCGCAGTTCGCCGCCAAGGCGGCCGAAGACTCCAAGCGCTTCGGCGCCATCATCCGCGAGCGCAAGATCACGGGGGATTGAGCGGCCCGCGCGGTGCTGCCCGCTAAAGAATCAGCAGCGCCCGAAAGTCGTTGACGTTGGTGTGCGTCGGCCCGGTGGTGACCAGATCACCCAGGGGCTCGAAGAAGCCGAAGGCATCGTGCCGATCGAGGTGCTGCGCAAGCGGGAGACCCTGCGCCTCGGCGCGCGCCAGCGTGTCGGGTGCCACGACAGCCCCCGCGTTGGACTCGACGCCGTCGATGCCGTCGGTGTCGGCCGCCAGCGCCCACACGCCCGGCTGCGCCTGCAGCGCCTGCGCCAAGCCCATGCAGAACTCGCCGGCGCGACCGCCGCGGCCGCGCGCTACCTCGGGTGCCGCGCCGGGTGCGGTGCCGGCTTGCTGCGCGCGCACCGTCACCGTGGTTTCGCCGCCGCTCAGGATCACACAGGGGCGCGCAAAGGCGCCGCTGCCGCGCGCCACGGCACGGGCCAGCGCGGCATGCACCTTGCCCACCTCGCGCGATTCGCCCTCGATCTCGTCACTGAGGATGTGCGCTGCGATGCCGGCGGCCCTGGCGGCCTGCGCCGCTGCCTCAAGCGACTGCTGCGGCGTGGCGATCAGGTGTACCTGGTGGCCGCGAAACACCGCATCACCCGGCTTGGGCGTTTCCAGCGTGCTGGCCTCCAGTGCCGCGCGTACCGGCGGTGGGACCTCGATGCGATAACGATTCAGGATGGCCAGCGCGTCCGCGCAGGTGGTGGCGTCGGCCACAGTAGGGCCACTGGCAATCACCGACGGATCGTCACCAGGCACGTCGCTGATGGTGAGCGTGACCACGCGCGCCGCACCGCAGGCCTGCGCCAGCCGGCCGCCCTTGATGCGCGACAGGTGCTTGCGCACGCAGTTCATCTCGTGGATATTGGCGCCCGACTCGAGCAGCGCGCGGTTGATGCGCTGCTTGTCGGCCAGGGTCAGCCCCTCGGCGGGCAGCGTCAGCAGCGCCGAGCCGCCCCCGGAGATCAGGCACAGCGCCAGATCGTCCGGCCCCAGGCTGTGCGCCAGATCCAGCATGCGCTGCGCAGCGGCCAGGCCCGCGGCATCGGGCACCGGATGCGCGGCCTCCACCACCTCGATGCGCTGCGTCAGCCCGTCGGGTCGCGGCGGTGTATGGCCGTAGCGCGTGACCACCAGGCCCGACAGCGGCGCATCGGCCGGCCACAAGGCTTCCAGCGCCTGCGCCATCGCGCCACCGGCCTTGCCGGCACCCAGCACCACGGTGCGCCCGCGCGGCGGTGCCGGCAGAAAGCGCGCCATCTGCTGCGCGGGTTGAGCGCGCTGCACCGCCACCGCAAACAGGTGCTCCAAAAAGGCGCGCGGCGCGGTGCGGGGATCGGGAACGGCCGGGGTGGATAGCACGGTGGGGGTGACAGCGGGGGTGACGGCAGTCAGGCGATTCATCGAGCGCATTCAAGCCGCTTCGGTCGACGCGCGCAACTGGCGCACCAGCTCGCGCGCCAGTGCGGCGGACGACTTGGCGCCGTCGGCACGGTACCACAGGGGCATGTGGTTCAAGGCGCCGATCAGGTGCAAGCGCAGCAGCCGGCGGTCCACGCCACGGCGCAGCGGCAAGGCGGCCACCAGCGTGCGAAACCTATCCTCGTACCCATTGCGCAGATCGATCAGCGCCGCATGGTGCTCGGGCGGAAAGTCATACGGCTGCACCTGCACGAACACCCCGGCGTAGGGCGCGTCGTCGGGGCTGACCGCCAGCATCATCTGCGCATGCGCCACCACGGCACGCTCCAGGCGCTGCCACGGGTCGTGCGTGGCCGATGCAGTGCCGTCCGCGGCCGCATCCACCGCAGCACTCACGCGCTTGACGCCCTCCTGGTACACCGCCAGCAGCAGGTCGCCCTTGGACGGGTAGTGGTAGTAGATGGCGCCCGGCGTCATACCCGACGCCGCCGCGATATCGCGCATGGTGGTGATGGCGTAGCCCTTGTGGCGGAACACGCGCGCGGCGGCCCCCAGCAAGGCCACTTGCCGGTTGTGCGCCCGCTGCCGCGCCACCCGCTGGCCGGGGGCCTGCGCCGTGGCTAGCGTCGCCACACCCGCACCGGCATGCGGTGCATGCCGCGAAACACCAGCGAGTTGATCCACTCGGGCTCGTCGCCCACCAGCTCGATGTCGCGCCAGCGCTCGAGCACCATCGGAAACGCCACCTCGCCTTCGGTGCGCGCCAGCGGAAACCCCAGGCAGATGTGCTGGCCGAAGCCAAAGGTCAGGTGCGGCACGCCATCGCGCAGTAGGTCGAGCCGGTCCGGGTCGGGGTAGGCGCGCGGGTCGCGGTTGGCGGCGTTGAGCATGATGAACATGCGCTGCCCCACCTCGAGCTGCTTGCCGTGCAGCACATGCGGTTGCGCCACGATACGTACCTGCGCGCCCTGCGGCCCGTCGTAGCGCAGCAGCTCTTCCACCGCCGCGGGCGCGAGCGTCGGGTCTTGTTGCAGCCGGCGCAGCTCGCCCGGAAAGCGCATCAGCGCGCGCATGCCATTGGCAATGTGGTTGGTGGTGGTCTCATGCCCGGCAAACAGCATCAGGATGCAGGTGGCCACCAGTTCGTCGTCGTTCAGCCGGTCATCGCCGTCGCGCAGATGCACCAGTTCGCTCAGCAGGTCGGTGCTGGGCTGGCGACGGCGCTTTTCGATCAGATCGCGGAAGTAGGCGGCCATCTCCTGAGTGGCGGCTTCAGCGGTGTCGTACTTCTCGGCGGCCACGCGCGACGAGCCGACGAACAGCGCCATGTCGTCCGACATGCGCTTGACCTGCGCCAGATGTTCGCGCGGCACGCCCAGCATGGCCATGATCACCAGGCAAGGCAGCGGGCCGGCGTAGTCGGCGATGAAATCGAATTCGTCGCGATCGGCGATGCGGTCGATCAGCCAGCGGCTGATGTCCTGCACCTGCGGTCGCATCGCCTGCATGGCCTTGGCGCTGAACACCTTGCTGGTCAGGCGACGCAGGCGGGTGTGGTCGGGCGGATCGGTGAACACCATCCACAGCGACAGGTAGCGAATGATGTGGGCGATGCGCTCGGCCTCGGGCGGCGGCATGGCCGCAAAGAAGGGCTTGAGACGGTTGGACGACAGCAGGTCCTTGTCGAGGCACACGCGTTTGACATCGTCGTAGCGCGTGAGCACCCAGGCGCGCAGCCGCGGGCTCCAGTGGCAGGGGTCTTCTTCGCGCATGCGCACGAACAGCGGGTACGGGTCGGCCAGCGTGGCCGGGTCTTCGGGCCGCCAGTCGATGGCCGACGCGGCCTGCGACGCAAGGATGGCGCTCATTCGCATTTCTCCAGGATGTGCACGGCGCAGGCGGCTTCGTCAAAGCCCATCACGCCGCCACCGTTTTCGATCAGGCCCAGCCGCGCGTTGCTGGCTTGCCGCTCGCCAGCCTCGCCACGCAACTGCAGGCACACCTCGTGCACCATCGACAGGCCGGTGGCACCAATGGGGTGACCCTTGGACACCAGCCCGCCCGACAGGTTGACCGGCAGCTTGCCGCCCAGCGCGGTAGCGCCCGACTCGACAAAGCGTCCGCCCTGCCCCTCTGGGCACAGGCGCAGCATCTCCAGCTGGTAGATCTCGCAAAACGAAGTGGCATCGTGCAACTCCACCACGTCGATGTCCTGCGGCGTGATGCCGGCGCGCGCATAGGCCTTGTCGGCCGCGATGCGCGACAGGCCCGGTTCGTCGAGCGCGCGGTACTTACCGCCCGACAGTTCACTGGCCCGCACCCGCACCGCCCGCGCGCGCACCGCCGGCGAAAAATCGGCCAGCGCGTCATCGCTGCACACCAACACCGCGGCGGCGCCGTCGCCCAGCGGCGAGCACATCGCACGCGTCAATGGCCAGCTGATCTCGCGGTCGGCCAGCACCTGGTCAACACTCACCTCAAAGCGGTACTGCGCCAGCGGGTTCAGGCTGCCGTGATGGTGGTTCTTGGCGGCCCCCACCGCGATCTGCCGCTGCGTGGTGCCGTGCGTCTTCATGTGCCAGGCCGCCTGCATGGCGTAGGTGTCCATGTAGACGGTGCGATCGGGCGCGAGTGCAAACGGCTTGCCCGCCGCCTCACCGGCGCGGGTGTAGTAGTCGTGCCAGCGCTGCGGCTGCAACTGATCAATGGCGGTGGCAAAGATGGCGGGCACGCGCGACGGGTCGTCCGGGCTGACCAGCTTTTCAACCCCGAGCGCCATCGCCACCCGCACCTGCCCCGACAGCACGTCCTTCACCGCGCCGTGAAAGGCCAGCGAGCCGGTGGCGCAACCGCCCTCCACGTTGACGATGCCCACCCGCTCAGGAAAGGAGCCGTCTTCCACCAACGGCGTCATGCACACCTGCCCCCGGATGCCGCCCTGCCCCCACTGGCCCATGCCGCAGTTGCCAAACCAGGCCTGCTCGATCAGGTCCGTACTGTCGGCGGTGAGGCCGATGTCGGCCAGCAGGTCCAGATAGGCCCAGGCGGCGAGATCCTGAAAGCTGCGGTCGGCGTGCTTGCCGAAAGGCGTGCAGGCGGTGGCGATAACGTAGGCGTGCGGCATGGGGTACTCCGGCTGAGGCGATCGGGCGGTCGGGCGGTCGCTGGACGCCGCAGAATACCAAACATTTGTTCAGCAAACGTCACGGCTGCGACGTTCGCACCTGCGCACCTGCGCACCTGCGCAGTTGCACAGCCTCGCGCCAGCCTCAGTCCAGCAGCCGCGCGGCCAGTTCCTTGCGCTCGGCAGCGCCCACGCGCAGGGCGTCGCGCAGGTAGGCGTCCAGCCCACCGTGGCGCTGCTGCACCGTGTCCAGCGCCGCCTGCAAAAAGTCTGGCTGCACGCGATGCAGCACATGCGCCACCGGCTCGGGCAGCGAACTGGCCAGCCGGGTGCGCTCGCGCAGGCGTTCGTTGGTCAGCAGGTAGTCGTGCCAGATGGTGGCCTCGGGCACCTCAAGCGCATGCAGCAGCAGCGCGGCTGCCAGGCCGGTGCGGTCCTTGCCGGCAGTGCAATGGAACACCACCGGCGTGTCGTCGGCGTTCAGCAGGTGGTCAAAGAACTCGGCAAACCGCGGCGTGTTGTGCTCGACGAAAGCGCGGTAGGTGTCGCGCATCAGTTCGGCGGCGTGCTCGGCGCTCACGTCGCGGCCGGCGCCCAGCAGGTCCGACAGCTTCTGCACCACCGTGGGCTCGATCGACAGCGAATGCACCTGCGCCTGCGGAATCACGCAGGGCGCGCTGGTGCGCTCGGTGACGCCGCGAAAGTCGAGCACCCGCCACTGGCGATGGTGACGCTGCAGCGCGGCGATGTCGTCGTGCGTGAGGGCGCCCAGATGGTCGGACCGGAACACCCGGCCCGCGCGCAGCGCGCGGCCACGCGCATTGCGCAGACCGCCGATGTCGCGAAAGTTGGGAGCGCCCTTGAGGTTCATGTCGGATGTGATGCTGCGCACTGCTTACTTTTTGCCCAGGCCCAGACGCTGTGCGCCCTCGGTGTACAGGCGTGTCTTGTCGCGCATGAAGCCGTCCATCTCTTCCACACCGACGTTGATCAATTCGAAGCCGGCCTTGGCGGCCAGGTCTTTCATCTCGGCGTCGTTGTTCAGGGCGCGCCACAGGTCGGAGATGCGCTTGCGCGCCTCGGGCGGCGTGCCGCGGGGCACACCGATGCCGCGGTAGGCACCATCGACCCAGTCCACGCCCAGCTCCTTGAAGGTGGGCACGTCGGGCAGCAGCGGATGGCGCTTGTCCATCGCCACGGCCAGCGAGCGCAGCCGTGCCTTGTTGGCAATCGCAAACGGGGTGTAGGTCATGGCGCCGTCGATCTGCGCGCCCAGCACCGCCGTGGCCATGTCGCCGGTGCCCTTGTAGGGGATGTAGTTGGTCTGCACGCCAAAGGCGGCGTTCAGCCGCTCGTGCGCCGCATGGTTGGCCGAGTTCAGGCCCGAGCCACCCAGCGACAGCTTGCCCGGCTGCGCCTTGGCCGCGCGCACGAAATCGGCAAACGACTTGATCGCGCTGCTCTCAGGCACCACCAGGATGTCGGGCGTGTAGTGGAACCAGAACACCGGCGTGATGTCGCTGGTCTTGTACTGCACCTGGCCTTCGAGCGGCTGGAACACGATGTGCGGCAGGTTCACGCCCACCACGTTCACGCCGTCGCCGGGCAGCTGGTTCATCTGGCCCCACATCAGCGCGCCGCCGGCGCCGGCCTTGTACTGGATGATGGTGTCGATGGCGGCGCAGCGCTTTTTCAGCACCACCTGCTGATGCCGCGCCGACAGGTCGGATTCACCGCCCGGCGGGAAGGCCTGCCAGTACATCAGGTTCTTGTCGGGGCAGGCCTGGGCCAGGGCTTGCGTGCCCGCCAGCAGCGCAGTGCCGGCCAGGGCCAGGGTGAAGAGTCGGCGCAGGGTGTTCATCTCGGTCTCCTTCGTTGTGGGGGTGTGTTCATTGCAGGGCGTCGCACACCGCCTGCGTGACCTGCGCGGTGGTGGCGCTGCCGCCCAGGTCGCGGGTGTGCAGCGCGGTGTTGGCGGTCACGCTTTCGATGGCGCGCATCAGGCGCTGCGCGGCATCACCCTCGCCCAGGTGCTCGAGCAGCATCACGCAGCTCCAGAAGGTGCCCACCGGGTTGGCCAGGCCCTTGCCCATGATGTCGAAGGCCGAGCCGTGGATGGGCTCGAACATGCTGGGGTAGCGGCGCTCGGGGTCGATGTTGCCGGTGGGTGCGATGCCCAGGCTGCCGGCCAGTGCCGCGGCCAGGTCGCTCAGGATGTCGGCGTGCAGGTTGGTCGCCACCACGGTGTCGATGCTGGCAGGCCGGTTGACCATGCGCGCGGTCATCGCGTCCACCAGTTCCTTGTCCCACTTCACATCCGGGAACTCGCGCGCCACCTCGCCTGCAATCTGGTCCCACATCACCATCGCGTGGCGCTGCGCGTTGCTCTTGGTCACCACGGTCAGCAGCTTGCGCGGGCGGCTTTGCGCCAGACGGAAGGCGCAGCGCATGATGCGCTCCACCCCGGCGCGGGTCATCATCGACACGTCGGTGGCCACCTCGATCGGATGCCCTTGGTGCGCACGGCCGCCCACCCCGGCGTATTCGCCCTCGGAGTTTTCGCGTACGATCACCCAGTCGAGGTCTTTGGGCGTGCAGCGTTTCAGCGGCGCATCGATGCCCGGCAGGATGCGTGTGGGCCGCACATTGGCGTACTGGTCAAAGCCCTGGCAGATCTTCAGGCGCAAGCCCCACAGCGTGATGTGATCCGGAATATGCGGATCACCGGCCGAGCCGAACAGGATGGCGTCCATGCCGCGCAGCGCATCCAGGCCGTCGGCGGGCATCATCTCGCCGTGGGCGCGGTACCAGTCGCCGCCCCAGCCGAAGTCGGTGAATTCAAATTGCAGATGGCCCAGGGTGCGTGACAGGGCCTGGAGCACGGTGCGGCCGGCGGGAATGACCTCTTTGCCGATGCCGTCGCCCGGGATGGTGGCGATGCGATACGTCTTCATGCAGGCATTGTCCGCCACAATGTCTGCAGGCCCTGTCACCTTTGCCCCGTCACCTCTGCCCCGTCCGACGGAACCGGTCGGTCACCCCATGCCCACGCTGCTGATCCGCGACGCCGACTGCGTTGCCACCTTCGACGACGCCCGCACCGAACAGCGCAACGCATGGGTATTCGTACGCGACCACCGCATCGAGGCCCTCGGGCCGATGGCGCAGCTGCCGCCCCCGCTGCTGGCCAGCGCCGACCGCGTGATCGACGCGCGTGGCCATGTGGTGATGCCCGGCCTGGTGAACACCCACCACCACATGTACCAGAGCCTCACGCGGGCGATCCCCGCGGTGCAGAACGCCGAGCTGTTCGGCTGGCTGCGCGGGCTGTACCCGATCTGGGCGGGGCTCACGCCCGAGATGGTGCAGGTGTCCACCCAGGTGGCGATGGCCGAGCTGCTGCTGAGCGGCTGCACCACCAGCAGCGACCACCTGTACATCTACCCCAACGGCGTGCGGCTGGACGACAGCATCGAGGCGGCGCGGGCCATCGGCATGCGCTTTGTGGCCACACGCGGCAGCATGAGCGTGGGCCAGTCGCAGGGCGGCCTGCCGCCCGATGCGGTGGTGGAGCGCGAGGACGACATCCTGCGCGACACACAACGGCTGATCGAGCAGCACCACGATGCCGCGCACGGCGCGATGGTGCAGGTGGCGGTGGCGCCTTGCTCGCCCTTCAGCGTGAGCCGCGACCTGATGCGCGAATCGGCCGCGCTGGCGCGCAGCTATGCGCAGCGCTTTGGTGGCCGCGGCGTGCGGCTGCACACCCACCTGGCCGAGAACGACCACGATGTGGCCTACAGCCGCGAAAAGTTCGGCTGCACACCGGCGCAATACGCGCAAGACCTGGGCTGGACCGGCGACGACGTGTGGCACGCCCACTGCGTGAAGCTCGACGACGAGGGCATCAGCCTGTTTGCCGCCACCCGCACCGGCGTGGCGCATTGCCCGTGCAGCAACATGCGCCTGGCCAGCGGCATCGCGCCGGTGCGCCGCATGGTCGACGCCGGCGTGCCAGTGGGCCTGGGCGTGGACGGCAGTGCCAGCAACGACGCCGCGCACCTGCTGAACGAGGCCCGCCAGGCCATGCTGCTGGCGCGTGTGGGCCGTGCGCTCGAACCGTTCGGTTGCGACCATGGCCCGGCCGAGATGACCGCGCGCGACGCGTTGGCGCTGGCCACCCGCGGCGGCGCGCAGGTGCTGGGCCGCAGCGACATCGGCCAGATCGCGCCGGGCCTGTGCGCCGACCTGGCGCTGTTCGATGTGCGCGGGCTGCCGTTTGCCGGCGGTGCGGTGCACGACCCGCTGGGCGCACAACAACAGTGCGCCAGCGCGCCCGCGGCGTACACGGTGGTGCATGGGCGGGTGGTGGTGGACCAGGGACGCCTGACCACGCTGAACCTGGGGCCGCTGATCGAGCGCCACAACCGGCTGGCGCGCTCGCTGGCCGAGTCGGCCCGCTCAGGGGCATGACGGCGGCATGAGAGGGGCATACCAGGGGCATGAGGCGCAAGGGCGGCCTGAAAGCCCCCACGGCGTGCGGCGCCGCCTGCGTCTGTGAAGTCCCTGCCGCCAGGTTGGGCTCTCAGGGCATTCAGTTTCGCTGAACACCCCCCTAAGAAAGTCTGAGCCACAAAGGGCCCTCCAGCTCTTGCCGCAGTGCCGCATGGCCGTCAGACTCCGCGGTCCACCACGGGTCTGCCATGTTCGACGTCTACAAGCTCATCACCCTCATTGAGCGCGCGATCCTCGTGCTGATCGCGCTGTTCACCGTGTGGGGCGTCGGCCAGGAAATGACCAAGCTGGCCAGCAGCGGCACCGTGGCGCTGACCGACCTGCTGCTGATGTTCATCTACGCCGAGGTGCTGGGCATGGTGGCCGCGTTCTACAAGTCGCGCAGCATCCCGATCAGCATCCCCATCTTCATCGCCATCACCGCGCTGTGCCGCCTGATCATCCTGCAGGGCAAGGGCGTGAGCACCATCGACCTGATGTACGAAAGCGGCGCGGTGCTGCTGCTGGCGCTGGCGGCGCTGGTGATCCGCTGGAACTTCTCACGGCCCAACAACGGCGAACCCGACGAGGGCCGCTTCTGATCGGCCCACCGCGCGCGCCGCACCGCCCCACCGATTCGACCATCGATCCCGTTTTCAACAACTGCACAGGAGAGGCCCATGTCCACCGTCAAGAAATGCCTGGCGTCCAAGCACGCCCGCGTGGTTTCCGTTCACTCCACCGACCGCGTCGTCGTTGCGCTGTCGCTGATGCGCGACCATCGCGTGCGCTCGGTGATGGTCATCGATGAGCAAAAGCTGGTGGGTATCATCACCCAGGGCGACTGCGCCATCAAGGTGCTGCTGCAGGGCCGCAGCGCCGATGCGGTTGCGGTGCGCGAAGTGATGACGCCCACGCCGCTGACGGTGTCGCTGGACGATTCGCTGGAGCGCTGCATGAACGTGATGGCCTCGCGCAACATCCGCCACCTGCCGGTACTGCAGGGCGACAAGGTAGTGGGCGTGGTGTCGATCGGCGACATCGTCAAGGACATCATCGAACAGCAGGGCAGCCAGATCAAATACCTGGAGACCTACATCAAGGGTCACGGGGCGGGCTGATCCGCGCCCTGAGCGCCCCGGTCAACGCACCGGTGCGCCTGCCTTGAACCACTCACCCACCAGCGCGCGCTCGGCCTCGGTGATCTGCGTGGCGTTGTTCATCGGCATCTGCCGCGTCACCACCACCTGCTGATACACGTTCTGCGCGTGGGTCTTCAGCGCCTCGGGCGAGTCCAGGCGCACGTTCTTCATCTGCACCTGCGCGTTGTGGCATTGCGCGCAGCGCTGCTCCATCACCGCAGCCACCTTTTGCGCCAGTTCGGCCGGCGGCACCGGGGCCGCTGCTGAGGGTGCTGCGGGTGCAGCGGCTTGCGGCGCGGGCTTCATCCAGACGATCACCGAGGCAATGGCGATGCAGCCCACGATGGCCCAGGGCAGCGGGTTGCCCGCACGGCCGTGGTGAAAGGCGTGGCGCTGCACGAAGAACTGCCGAATCAGCGCGCCGCCCAGCATCATCAGGAACAGCACCAGCCAGGCCTGCTGGTGGGTGTACAGAAAGCTGTAGTGGTTGCTGAGCATCGCAAAGATGACCGGCAGCGTGAAGTAGGTGTTGTGCACGCTGCGCTGCTTGCCGCGCTTGCCGTGCAGGGCCAGCTCTTTCGGGTCGAGCTTGATGCCGCTGGTCATCGCCGCCACCACCTTGCGCTGGCCCGGAATGATCCAGAAGAACACGTTGGCGCTCATCGCGGTGGCGATCATCGCGCCCACCAGCAGGAAGGCCGCACGGCCGGCAAACAGTTCGCAGGCCAGCCACGACGAGAACGCCACCACCGACAGCATCACCGCGCCAATGATCGCGTCGCCCTTCTCGCGAAAGCCCACCACGCGGCACACTCCGTCGTACACCACCCAGAAGGCCACCAGGAAGCCCACCGCCGCAAAGCCGGCGGCCACGGGCGACCAGTCCATCAGCGACTTGTCCACCAGGAAAGTGCCCGCGTTCCACAGGTACAGCACGGTGAACAGCGCAAAGCCGCTCAGCCAGGTGGAATAACTTTCCCAGTAGAACCAGTGCAGCTTGGTGTGGATCTTCTTGGGCGCCACCATGTACTTCTGCGGGTTGTAGAACCCGCCGCCATGCACCGCCCACATCGCGCCGTCCACGCCCTTTTCCAGCAGGTCAGGGCTGGTGGGCTTGATCAGGTTGTTGTCGAGGAAGACAAAGTAGAACGATGAGCCGATCCACGCGATGGCGGTGATGACATGCACCCAGCGCAGCAGCAGGTTGGCCCAGTCGAGCAGGTAGCTTTCCATGTGAATGCTCCAGCCTGCTCACCACCGCGGGCGCTCTGAGCAGTCAAACTGGTCGCGAACCCATCAAGGCACCGCTGCGACCTGTGCACCGCAGTGTATACACTTTTGGTCGGGCAGCGCAAGGGGGTCTGTGGGCCGTGGCGTCAATCCGGTTCGGCCACCCGGTGGGGGCGCATCGCGCCGGGGCGGTGCTGCTGCAGCCACAGCAGGCCTTGCTCGGCGGCATAGCGCAGGGCGCCGTCCCGCGAATCAAAGCACGGCGCGAAGCGCATCACGCGGTCGTGCGAGGTGCTGCCGCGTCCGCTGCGGATGGACACCGAAGCGCGGTGGTGGCCGGTCTCGTCTTGGCGCGACAGCGGCGAAATCAGGTGGTTGCCGATCAGGCGGGGAATGAAATGGGTATCAGGAGTCGTGTGCATGCGTGGGCACGGTAAGCAATGCCATGGAGAACAAGGGGGCCTGCAGGCCGCTGCCATCCGGCGGATGCGCGCAGCGTGGCAAGGCGCGGGGTGCCTGCGAACCATCGCAAGCCGAAAAAACTTACCGTTGGGGAGTGATTCAGGCCTGCCAGCGTGGGCGGCCCGGTGGGCACAACGGTCGCCAGATCTGGCGCGGTGCCTCATCAAACATCCAGCCGCCGAAGGTAAGCAAGTCGGCGCTGGTACTCAGGACTGTACCACGCGGGGTGCGAAGCCGAAGTCGGCCAGCAGGCGCTGCAGGTAAGTCTGCTGCTGCTGCGCCCAAAAGCGCCGCTGCGCAATCGCCTGCGCGGGCGTCACCGGCTCGAAGCGCACGGCATCCGGCGGGCGGCACTGCACCAGGCGGTCGACCTCATCGGCCAGCAGCGTGGCGATCTTGGGGTAGCCGCCGGTGGTCTGATGATCGGCCAGCAGCACCGTGGGCGCGCCGTCGCCCGACACCTGCACCGAGCCGCGCACGATGGGCTCGGACGGAATGGACAGCGCGCCCACCGGCCGCAGCGCGGGCCCGCGCAGCCGCACGCCCATGCGGTCGTAGGTGTGGGTGAGCTCGTAGCGCGCTTGCGTGAAGGCGGCCAGCGTGTCGGGGGCAAAAAAGCGGTCTTGCGGGCCCAGCACGCATTGCACCGTGCGCGCGGGGCGCGCCCACACCGGGCAGGCCATGTCGCCTTCGGGCACGGCATTCACCCGCGGGCGCTGCACCCGCAGCGTCTGCCCGGTGCGCACCGCGCCGCCGCCCAGTCCCGAACTGGCATGGGTGGACTGGCTGCCCAGCCAGGCGGGCACCTGCAGATCACCGGCCAGCGCCAGATAGCACCAGCTGCCCCACACGCCGGCCTGGATGCTCAGCGCATCGCCGGCGCGCAGCGTCAGCACCGACCACGCGCCCAGGCGACGCGCGCCCGTCTGCAGCACAAAGGCGCCGCCCACCACCGCCACGGTAATGGCGCCTTCGGTGCAGCGCAGCGACAGCCCGGCCACCGACACCTCGATGGCGACGTGGTCCGCCGGGTTGCCCAGCACCGCGTTGGCCAGCGCAAAGCTCTTGCGGTCCATGGGGCCGGAGGCCGGCACGCCGTAACGCTTGAGCCCGCTGCGGCCACCGTCCTGCACGGCGATGTGCGGGCCGGCATGCAGCACCTCCAGGCGCGCGGCGAGCGCAGGCGTCGTCATCGCGCGGTCGCGTCGAACTCGCGGCGGGTGATGCGGCGAAACGTGACCGCGTCGCCCACATCAAACAGGAAGGCGCGCGAGGCATCGGCACCGGTGTCGGTGGACAGTACCTGCGTGGGCGAGCGTCCGATGATCCACCAGCCGGTGGGCATCACCAGCGTGGTCACCAGGCACTGCGGCCCGGCGATCAGCACGCTGCCGGCAGCGATGTTGCGCACCGGCGTGGGCTTGCGCTCCAGGCGAATGGCTTCGGGCACGCCGCCCAGGTAGGCGTAGCCCGGCGCAAAGCCGTACATGAACACCTGGTAGCGGCTGCTCAGGTGCGCATCGATCACCGCCTCGCGCGCGAGGCCGGTGCGTTGCATCACCTCGGACAGGTCGGGCGCGAGGTCGTCACCGTCGTAGCAGACCAGCACCTCGCGGGTGCTGCGCGTGCGGCGCACCGCACCCGATGCGCCCAGCAGGCCGCGCAGATGGGCCTCGACCTCGGTGAAGTCGCGCAGCAGCGGATCGAAGATCACCAGCAGGTTCACATAGGCCGGCACCGTCTCGACCAAACCGGCAAAGGGCTTGCGCTGCAGGGCCTGGTCCAACCGCAGCACCGCATCGTGCACCTGCTGCTGGATCTCGGTGCCGAACTCCACCAGCAGTGCGTGGTCGGACACCGGCCGAAACAGCGGCTGCTTCGGCGATGCCACCGGGGACGCCACCGGAGCGGCGGTCGGCAATGGATCCGGTGAGCCTTGCATGGGAGACGCGGCAGGCGTCGCTCAGTGGGCCAGAAAGGGCGAGATCGTCACGCCATGCGACTGCAGGCGTTCGCGGATGGCGCGCCCCATGGCCACCGCGCCGGCGCTGTCGCCGTGCACGCAGATGGAGTGCGCCGCCAGCCGGATCGGATCGCCATCGACCACCGGCATCAGGCCGGTCTCAAGCAGGCGCAGCAGCCGCGCGACGGCCGCATCGGTGTCGTGGATCATCGCGTCGGGCCGGCTGCGTGGCACCAGGCGGCCGGTGGCCAGGTAGGCGCGGTCGGCAAACACCTCAGAATACACCGGCAGCCCCGCGCTGCGCGCCTCGTGCTCGAGCACCGTGCCCGAGATCGCCAGGATGGCCAGCGACGGCGAGATGGCGCGCACCGCCTGCACGATGGCGCGCGCGATGTCGGCGTTGTCAGCCGCCAGGTTGCCCAGCGCGCCGTGCGGCTTGACGTAGCGCACCGTGGTGCCCGCCAGCGCGGCGATGGCCTGCAGGCTGCCGATCTGCGCGGCCACCAGGCGGCCCACCTCGGCCGGCGCCATGGGGATGATGCGGCGGCCAAAGCCCTCGCGGTCGGCATAGCCCGGATGCGCGCCCACCACCACACCGTTCTTCGCGGCGATCTGCAGCGTGCGGTACATGGTCTCGGGGTCACCGGCGTGGCCACCGCAGGCCACGTTGGCGCTGGACACCAGCTGCAGCATGCCGGCGTCGTCGCCCATGGTCCACGGGCCGAAGCCCTCGCCCAGGTCAGAGTTCAGGTCGATGCGTTGCGTCATGGCCGTCGGTGTGGCGGTTCAGCAGGTCTTCAGGCCCAGGTGCGCGCGAAAGCGGTTCTTGATGAACACCGCATCGCGCGGCGGCAGCGAGCGCGGCAGGTTCTCGGCGTGGATCTTCAGCACGAACAGGCGCGGACCCGCTGCCTTTTGCCGCAGGCGGCCGCACAGTGCATCCACCTCGTCCATGCTGTGCAGCCGGCCGGTATCGGCAAAGCCGCAGGCCGCGGCCACGGCGGCCAGGTCGATGCCGGCCGCGGTGTGGCTGGCCTGCATGCCGGTTTCGCCGTAGTGCTGGTTGTCCAGCACGATCACATCGAGGTTGGTGGGCCGCGCCACCGCGATGGTGGCCAGTGAGCCCATGGCCATCAGCTGCTCGCCGTCGCCGGTGATCACCATCACGCGGCGCTGGCGCTGTGCCTGCGCCAGGCCCAGGCCCACCAGCGCGGCACCACCCATCGCGCCCCACAGGTAGTAGTTGTCGTCGGTGTCGGCATGCGCATGCACGTCGTAGCTGGGCGAACCCAGGCCGGTCACCACCAGCGCGCCGTCGCGCGCGGCCAGCAGCCGTGCCACGGCGGAGCGGCGTTCGATCTGGCCCTCGGTCATGGATGCAGAGGTCATCGTGATTACCATTTCTTCTTGCCCAGCATGCGCTGGCCGATCAGTACCGCCACCTGCTGGTCGCCATCAAAGGCCATGTTGATCGCCTGCGCCACCGTCTCGATCAGGTCTTCGGCGGTGTCGGCGCGCAGCACCGTCACACCGATGGCCTCGAGCGAAGGCTGCGTGGCCTGGCTCATCGGTACCTGCCAGGGGTTGAACTCGTTCCACTCGCCGCGCATCGTCACCAGCATCAGCAGCGGCACCCGCGCCTGCACCGGCAGCGACAGCATGTTGATGCAGTTGCCCACGCCCGAGGACTGCATCAGCACCACCGAGCGCATGCCACCCAGCCAGGCACCGGTGGCCACCGCCATGCCCTCCTCCTCGGTGGTGAGCACATTGCTGGTGACCTCGGCATCGGCGCACAGCAGCCGGATCAGCGACGAGTGACCTGCATCCGGTACGAAGCACATGTGACGGATGCCGCCCGCCTTGAGTGTGTCGTACAGCTCGCGCGGCCAGTCGGCCTGCAGGTGCAGGCCGGGTTCGGGGGTGGGTTGTTCAGCTTTCATGATGTGCTTGCACCTTAAACAGGCGGAATGATTGAACGGGCAGACTTATGCCGCAGGCACGGCCGGCGGGGCGTGCTGCAGCAATTGCGCCGCTACCGCCACGGCAATCACCTCGGGCTGTTTGCCGGTGATGCCTGCAATGCCGATGGGGCAGGTGATGCGCGCGATCTCGGCGGCGCTGAATCCGCGTGCCTCGAGCCGGTGGCCGAAAGTGGCCCACTTGGTGGCGCTGCCGATCAGGCCGATGAAGGGCAAATCGTTGTGCGCGCGCAAGCGCTGCAGGCAGGTGGCCACGATGTCCAGATCCTCGGCATGGCTGAAGCTCATGATCAGCACCGCGCTGCCGGGCGCCAGATCGTCCACCGCGCGCTGCACCGGATCAGAGTGCTCGCACTGCACATTGGCCGGCAGCGCCTCAGGAAAGATTTCGTCGCGGCTGTCGATCCACCGCACTGCAAATGGCAGCGTGCCCAGCAGATGCACCAGCGCACGGCCCACGTGGCCGCCACCGAACAGGGCCAGCGGCTGCAGCGCGGGTTGCAGCTCGGCTTGCAGGCGCGGCAGGTCGGCGTCGGTGATGCGGTCGAACTGCAGGTGCACCACGCCACCACAGCACTGGCCCAGCGACGGCCCCAGTGCGAAGCGCTGTACCAAGGGCTCGAAGCGCTGCACCAAGCGCTCGAAGCGCTGCGCGCCCGCAGGCGCCGATGCATCCGCCAGCAGACGACGCGCCTGCGCCGTCGCCTCGTATTCCAGATGACCGCCGCCCAGGGTGTTGACCACCCCATCGGCGAACACCGCCATCCAGGCGCCGGCCTCGCGCGGGCCCGAGCCCTGCACCGAGGCCACGCGCACCAGCACCGCCTGTGCGTGCTGCAGGCGGCGCCGAAGCTCCAGCAGGTCCTGAAGTGCCTGGGCCACCCGGGGGGATCAGGCGGCGCGCAGCCGCTCGCAGGCCATCAGGATGCGCTCGGGTGTGCCGGGGGCATCCAGCTGCAGCGGTCGGCCCGGCGCGGTGGAGGCCACCGCATCGCGCAGCGCAAAGAAGGACGATAGCGCCAGCATCAGCGGCGGCTCGCCCACCGCCTTGCTGCGAAACGGCGTGGGCTTGAGGTTCTCGCCATCGAACAGCGTCACATTGAAGTGCTCGGGCACATCGCCCGCCACCGGGATCTTGTAGGTGCTGGGCCCGTGGGTCAGCAGCTTGCCTTTTTTGTCCCAGATGCACTCTTCCATCGTCAGCCAGCCCATGCCCTGGATGTAGGCGCCTTCGATCTGGCCGCGGTCGATGGCGGGGTTGATGCTGCGGCCAGCGTCATGAACGATGTCCACGCCCTTGAGCCACCACTCGCCGGTGCCGGTGTCGATCTCGACCTCGGTCACCGACGCGCCGTAGCAGTAGTAGTAGAAGGCGCGGCCGTTGAGCGTGGCGAAGTCGTACTTGATGTCGGGCGTCATGTAGAAGCCGGTGACCGACAGACCGACGCGGTCCAGCCAGGCCTGCTTGGTCAGGTCGGCCCAGGGCACCGACTTGCCGCCGCCGTGCGCGGCGTTGTCGGCAAAGCTCACGGCCTGCGCATCGCAACCCAGCATGCGCGCGGCCACGGGCTTGAGGCGCTCGCGCATCTGCGCGGTGGCGTTCATGATGGCCGCGCCGTTGATGTCGGCGCCGCTGGAGGCCGAGGTGGCCGAGGCATTAGGCACCTTCTGTGAGTCGGTGGCGGTCACGCGCACCTTGTCCACGCTTATGCCCAGGCCGTCGGCGCACACCTGGGCCATCTTGGTGTTCAGGCCCTGGCCCATCTCGGTGCCGCCGTGGTTCACGCTGACCGAGCCATCCATGTAGATCACCAGCAGCGCGCCGCCCTGGTTGAGGTGCGTGGCGGTAAAGCTGATGCCGAACTTCAGCGGCACCAGCGCCAGGCCGCGCTTGCGCGTCTTGCTCTTGGCGTTGAAGGCCTGCACCGCGGCGCGGCGCTCGGCATAGCGCGCCTGCGCCTCGACCTGGTCGATGACCTTGTCACCCACCCAGTCTTCGATCCGCTGGTTGTACTGGGTGGTCATGGTGTCGGTATTGCCCGACACCGCCGGGTCCTGGTAGAGGTTGCGCTTGCGCACCTCCAGCGGGTCCTTGCCGAGCTTGCGCGCGATCTCGTCGATCACCGTCTCGATGCCGAACATGCCCTGCGGGCCGCCGAAGCCGCGGAAGGCGGTGGCGCTTTGCGTGTGCGTCTTGCAGCGGTGGCTGATCAGCTTCAGCGCGGGGATGTGATAGCAGTTGTCGATGTGCAGGCAGGCGCGGTCGTTCACCGGGCCCGAGTAGTCGATGCTGTAGCCGCAGCGTGACATCAGCGCGATGTCGGCGCCCAGGATGCGGCCGGTGTCGTCAAAGCCCACGTCGTAGTCGATGCGGAAGTCGTGACGCTTGCCGGTGATCATGATGTCGTCGTCGCGGTTGACGCGCAGCTTGACCGGCTTCTTGAGCTTGTGCGCCGCCAGCGCCACACTCTGGCTGAAGATGCTGGCGTTGCCTTCCTTGCCGCCAAAGCCGCCGCCCATGCGACGGCAAATCACTTCCACGTCGTTGGTGGTGAGGTTGAGCGCCGCTGCGGCCTCGCGCTGGTTGCCGTCGGGGTGCTGGGTGGACACGTACAGCGTCAGCTGGTCGTCCTCGCGCGGCACCGCGTAGGTGATCTGGCCTTCCAGGTAGAACTGTTCCTGCTGGCCGCAGTGGGTGCGGCCCTGCAGGCGGTGAGGCGCGGCGGCGATGGCCGCGGCCGGGTCCCCCCG
>JBJTCL010000032.1:0-12535 GCA_046091865.1 Burkholderiaceae bacterium
TCGGCAAATTGCAGGTAAGCCTGCGCCAGCCGGATCAGGCGGGCCTGCGCCTCGTGCGCGTCCGCGGGCGCGCAGGTGATGTCAAAGGCCAGCGCAAAGCGGACCTCAAGGCGGTCAAAGCCGATGCGGGCCACCTCGTCGAGCAGGTCTTCGCGGTTGTCAAAGTGCCGATACGCCGCAGCGGCGGTGACGCCCACGCCGGTGGCAATCTGCCGAAGCGACACACCCTCGATGTCAGGGGCTGCCAACGCGGCATCCAGCAGCGCTTGCCGCAAATTGCCGTGATGAAACCCCTTTGGCGGGGGCGCGGGTCGTCTGGCTGGTCTGTGTTTGGAGCGTGAGATGGCTTCGGGCATGCCGCGATGTTATCGCTGTTTACTTTTTTAGGGCAAGCCCTCAGAATGCTTGTAAACAGTGTTTACTTAAAGGGAGCCCTTCATGTCACGTTTACCCGCTGTCGGTGTCCGGCAGGCGCACCCGGCCCAGCTTGAGTCGCCCTATCCGCGCCGCCGCGCGCTCGTCACCCTGATCGCTACATCCGGCCTGGGAGCCTGTGCGGTGGTTACGGACCCTGTTACTGACCCTGACCCATCCAGCCGCCCTGCTGTGGGCGCACCGGCCGCGCCATCTGCCCGACCACTGTTGCCACCGCCCGCACTGGTACCGACATCGGTCGGTCGCCTTGCGGTGCGTGACACCGGGCGGCAGGGCCCGCAGGGCGAGGTGATCGTGCTGTGGCCCTCGATCCTGGCTGACCACCGCATCTATCGCCGACAGATCGAAGCGTGGCGTGATCGGCACCGTCTCATCGTGATTGACGGGCCCGGGCACGGCCACAGCGCTGCGGCACCAGGCCCGTTCACGATGGCCCAGTGCGCTCAGGCTATGGCGCAGGTGCTCGACGCGCTGGACATCCGCCAGCCGGTGGTGGTGCTCGGTACCTCTTGGGGCGGGCTTGTGGCCGGTGAATTCGCCATCGCCCAGCCGCACCGCACCCGTGCCGTGGTGATGCTGAACACACCCGTGTACACCACGCCGGACGGCCCCGGCTTCAGCGACCGGTTCGTGGTGTGGGGTGCCCGCTGGATTCACCGCACCGGGGTGTATCGGGACGGTGTTGCAAAGGCGTGCTTTCTGCCCGCCACGCGCGAGAGCGGCGGTCTGCTGCTGCAAGACTTTCACCGGCATCTGCAAGAGGCGGACGGCGCCGCGCTGGCGCTGTCGGTTCGCGCGGTGCTGATCGAGCGCGAGGCACTGGCGCCCCGGATGGGCCGCATCGCAGCCCCAACGCTGTTTGTGGCGGGCCGGCATGACGCTATGTATCCCCATGGATGATCTGCGCGAGGCAGCCGCCAGGCTGCCGCGCGGTCGTTTCGAGATGCTTGAAACAGGGCACATCTCGGTGGTCGACGCACCCGATGCGGTGACTGCACTGGTCGATCAGTTTTTGCAGAAGTAAGCACCACACAGCATGGGCATGACCGTACGTCGTGCTGGGCTCGCGCGGCAGCAATCCGTCATGCCGGCGCGTTTTGGATGACGTTTTTCGACAAGCCAACAGCGGTTGAATTTTTTAAGGAGTTTCGTCATGCGCCTTACTCATCGTGTGCTGCGTAACATGCACCTGGCAACCACACCCGTGCTGGGTGCTTTTGTGTACGCCACCCCACTGCGGGAGAATCCAACGTTCGTTGCCGTCGTGCAGTGGGGGGTGTTTCCACTGGTGGCCACTGCAGGGCTTGTGATGTGGCTTCGCCCCTGGCTGGCAAGGCGTGCAGCAGATTCCAACTCTCCATGAAGCGCCGCGCATTCGTCTCCCGTTCGCTGGGCTGGGCCGCTGCCACAGCCGGCCTGGCCGTTGCCAGCGCGGGCACGCGCGCGTCTGCACCATCACAAGGCCATCGGGTACTCGACCTGGATCTGATGGATGGCGAGCGGCGCAGGCCGGTGCCTGTGCGCCTGTATCTGCCGCAGCAGGCCTCGCGGTCGCAGCCGGTGCCGCTGGTCGTGTTCTCGCATGGACTGGGCGGCTCGCGCATGGGCTACCGTTACCTCGGCAGCCATTGGGCCAACGAAGGCATGGCCAGCCTGCATCCGCAGCATGTGGGCAGCGACGAGAGCGTATGGCGAGGCAATCCGCTGGATGTGCTGCAGCGCGTGCAGGCGGCCGCGCGCGACGCCGAGGCGCAGACCCGAGTGCTCGATCTGCGCTTTGCGCTGGATCAGCTGCTGGGGTCGGAGCATGCGGCGCTGATCGACGCTGCACGCATCGCAGTGGCCGGGCATTCGTATGGCGCCAACACGGCGATGCTGGTGTCGGGCGCGCGGGTGGCCAGCACGGGCCTGCCGATGGCCGACCTGCGCGATGCGCGCGTGCGGGCCGCCATCCTGATTTCGGCACCGCCGCTGGTGGGGCAGGGGCCTGTGGAGCAGGTGCTGGGGGCCGTCAGCATTCCGACGCTGCACATCACCAGCGTCGACGACACCATCAACATCCCCGGCTACCGCAGCACGGTGGACGATCGCATCGCGATCTTTCGTGCCATGAACGGATCGCCCAGGACGCTGGCGGTGTTCAACACCGGCGGGCACAGCATCTTCACCGACCGCACCACGCGCAGCGGGCCCGAGACCAGTGCGCGCATCAAGGGCGCCACGCGCGAGCTGTGCACCCTGTTCCTGCAGCAGTCCTTGCCGAATGGGCAGGTGCAGGCGGTAGCGCCGGGCGCTGCTGCCCTGCCAGGCATGCACGATGGCGATCCGGCCATGCGCCAGTGGCTGGCGCGGCACCAGGACCTGCTGGACCGGTTCATCACACCGCCTGCGCGGACCTGATCAGAAGGTGGTGCGCTCAGTGGTGCGCTCAGTGGTGCGTTCGGTGGCCAGTTCGCTGCGCACCACGCCCAGCACACCGGCCACCACCAAAGCCAGGCCGACGAAGGCCGCCACGCTGGCGGGTTCGCCCAACACCACCAGGGCCAGCACAAAGGCCACCACCGGCTCGGTCAGCGCCAGTGTCACCGCGGTGGCCGGTTGAACATGGTGCAAGGCAGAGCTGAACAGCAGGTATCCCACGCCGGCCGTGACAACGCCTGTGTAGGCCACGGCGATCAGGTCGCGCGCAGCGATGGCGGGCAGGCCGGCCTCCAGTGCCGCTGCGGGCAGCGAGACAAGGGCTGCCAAGCCAAAGGCTGCCAGCGTGATGGTGGACGCGGGCGCGCGCCCCACCATGTGCTTGTTCAGTGAGGTGTACACCGCATACGACAGCCCCGACGCCAGACACAGGGCCACGCCGGGCGCAGACACCGTCAGCGTGCCGCCGCCGACCGACAGCAGCACGCCGCCGGTGATGGCCACCGCCGTGCCCAGCCACCACGCGCCCGAGGGCGGCCGGCAGCGGCAGGCCTTGCCACGCGCGGCGCGCCAGCCCGCCCGACACCGCGGCAAACGCGATGAAAAACAGCGCTGCGAACACCAGCCGCAAAGCGCCAAACCACAGCGATGGCAATGAACCCCCAGCCAGCGCCTGTGATGTGCCGGTGGTGCCCCACAACAGGGCGGCGCTGACCACACAGCCAACGCCAAGAAGCGGACGCGGAACAACTTGCATGGGCCGCGATTGTGGCGTGGCCGATGCGCTCACCGGTCAAGAGCGTCGGCCAAGCCTGTTGAACCAGCCGCGCCATCCAGTCACCGGCCAGCGCAGCAGGTTCAGCACATTGCCAGTCAGGATCAGGCCGATGCCCAGCGCGGTGAACACATCCAGCCGTTCGGCGTACACCAGCCAACCCACCAGCGCAGTGAGCGGCACGCGCAAAAAGTCCATCGGCACCACCAGGGTGGCGTCTGCATGCTGCATCGCGCGCGCAAAGCAGTAGTGCGAATAGGTGCCACAAAAGGCTACCACCACCACCCAGCCCCAGGCGGTGGCCGACGGCCATTGCCACACCATCATGGCCGGCACCAGGCCGATCACGCTTTGCACCACCAGCATCCAAAAGCTGATAGCCACCGCCGCGTCGGTGCGCGTGAGCGACTTCACCAGCACCACCGACACCGCAAACCCCAACGCAGAGGCCAGCGCAATCAGCTGCCCGGCGTCCAGCTCGCCCGTGCCCGGCCGCACGATCACCGCCACACCCACCAGCCCCAGCAGCACCGCAAACCACTTGCGGCCGCTTATGCGTTCACCCAAAAAGGCCACGGCCAGGGCCGCCGACCAGATGGGCATCGTGAACTCGATGGCCACCACCTGCGCCAGAGGGATCAGCGTGAGCGCCACGAACCAGCCGTACTGTGCGGCGTAGTGCACCGTGTTGCGCAGCACATGCTGCGGCAGCCGTTCGGTTTTGACGGCGGCCATGCCACCGGCAGCGCGCACCAGCGGCCACAGCATCGCCATGCCCAGCACCGAGCGCACGAACATGATCTGGAACACCGACAGCTCGCGCGCGGCCTCGCGCCCGGCCACGGCAATCACCACCATTAGCGTGAGCCAGCCGGCCATCCAGCCTGCGGCGCGGGTGATGGAGGATGGGGTCAGATTGGATTGCATCGCACGCAAGGTAGCCGATCGTCGTCCCCACACAGCGCAGCCCTACAGAGTCGGCTAGATTCGGATAAACACTTCGAGGGCCAGCATGTCGGTTGCCGCCTATCCGGCGATCCTGTTCACCGTGTTGCTACTGGCCATCACGGCGTATTCGGTGTTGGGCGGAATGCCACTGCTGATCCTCAAGCACGACGTGCCGCTGGATGCGCGGTTCGTGCAGGGCTTCTTTTTTCACTACTACCGGGTGGCTTCGTGGTTTGCGGTGTGTGCGTGCCTAAGTTATCTGGTGTGGGGACGGTATGAGTTGGGCGCGGGTGCAGCGGTGATCGCCGCCGGCACGCTCGACCTTCGACGCCGCATCCCTCGCGGCATGCAAGGCTTGGGTGCACAGATCGCGGCTGACGACGCAAATGCGATACAGCGGTTTCGCAGGCTTCATGCCTTTGCGCTGGTTGTGAATCTGGCACTGCTGTTGGTGCTGGTTGCGGGTGTACTGCGGCTGGCGCAGCTGCTTGCATGATGAGCGCAGAGCGTCGGTAACCGGAAATCAGCGCACCACCAGCACCGGCAGCGCCGAACCCAGCAGCGCAACACCCGACAGCGTCAGCAAGACCATCACCGCACGCCGAAACGCCGCATCGCTCAGACCGACGTACACCCGTGCGCCGATCAGCACGGGCACCAGCACCGCACCCGCCACGATGGCCAGCATCGGCAGCATCGCTACGGTGACCATGCCCTTGCCAAGGTAGCTGGCGAACGTGACGGCCAGCATGGCGAGATTGAAGTTCTGCACCACTGCGCGCTGGGCGTCCTTGTCGAAGCCGCGCAAGGTGCACCACAGCGTCGGGATGGCGCCTGCGAAGCCGCCCAGCGCGCTCAGAAAGCCGCCAGCAGTGCCCACCACGCCATCGGCGATGCGGCCCCCCGCGTTGATGCGCGGCAGCCGGCTGCTCCACAGCATCAGCGGGCACCAGGTCACGAGCAGGGCGCCCAGTAGCCCCTTGAACAACGGCACGTCGAGATACGGCAACAGCCACAGGCCGATGGGCAGGCCCAGCAGTCCACCGGCCACAAACGGCGCAAGCCGTTCCCAGTCCAGCCTGCGGCGCACCGTGACGGCTGCAATCACCTGCCCGGTGAGGCCCCCAAACACGGCCAGCACCACGGCCAGGCGCGGATCAACGCTCCACGCCCAGATGGACATCGACACCAGACCGAAGGCAAAGCCGGACAGGCCTTGCACGAACCCGGCAACGATGGCGCCCAGGGCGACGATGAGGAGGGTGGAGTCCACGGTGCGTGGAGGATAAGACCCGGCCCCGAGAACCTCGTCACCCCGCCATCCAGTTGGCCAGCAGCGGGATGAGCATCGCACCGATGACGCCGTGCAGGCCCATGCCCATGCTGGCGTAGGCTCCTGCCTCGGCATGCACACTGAAGGCGCGCGACGTGCCGATGCCGTGTGAGGCCACACCGAGCGCAAAGCCGCGCTGCCACCAGGCCTTGACGCCCATGGCGTCGAGCACCCAGCGCCCGAGGACGGCCCCCAAAATACCGGTGCTCACCGCGAACACGGCCGTCAGCGTGGGCGAGGCCTGCACCCGCTCGGCAATGCCCATCGCGATCGGCGCCGTGACCGACTTGGCCAGCAGCCCCGCGGCCAGCGCCTCATCTGCCCCAAGCGCATGGGCCAGCCCCACCGCCGACACGATCGACGTCACGGCCCCGCCGCACAACGCGATCAACAGCACGCCGGCGCGGCCCCTGACGGACGCCAGCCCCTGATAGATCGGGATGGCCAGCGCCACGGTGGCCGTTCCCAGCAGGAAGTGCACGAACTGCGCACCTTCGAAGTAGGTGGCGTAGGGCATGTCGAGCACCGTGATCGCCACCGACACGATCACCACCGCGATCAGCACCGGATTGGCCAGCGGGTGGCGGCCGGAACGCTCGTAAAGCGTCATGCCGCACAGGTAAGCGCCCAGGGTGAGCAGCAAAGCCAGCAGCGGGCTGCCCGACAGGTACACCCACACTTCGGTGATCTCGGGCAGATCAGGGCGCATCGGTTCCCCCTGGGGTCGCATCGTCGGGCGAGGGTGCTGCCAGCAGCTTGAGCAAACCTGCCGTGACGCCGATCGTCAGTACCACGCTCAGCACCAGCGCGATGCCGATGGCCCAGGCATTGGCCTGCAGCACCGGCAGGTACAGCAGCACGCCAACCGACGCCGGGATGAACAGCAAACCCAGATGCTGCAGGATGCCGTTGCCCGCCTGGCCGATGGGCGCGGGGATGTGGCCGCGCATCACCAGATAAGCCAGCAGCAACACCAAGCCGATCACAGGGCCCGGAATGAACGGCAGCACGAAGCGGGCCACCAGCTCGCCCAGGGCCTGAAACACGAGCAGTTGCACAAGACCCGAAATCATGCGGCCAGTGTAGACCTGAGCGGCGGCTGGCCGGCGCTACCCCGCTTCATGCGTAACATGCGCCTGTGACCCTGACCGCACCCACCCCCCAGAGTTTCGACACGCTCAAGCTGTCTGCCGCCACCCGCGAGAACCTTCGCCGGCTGGGCTACCTGGAGATGACCGCCATTCAGGCGGCCAGCCTGCCTGCCGCGCTGCAAGGCCGCGACCTGATTGCGCAGGCCAAAACAGGCAGCGGCAAAACCGCGGCGTTTGCGCTCGCGCTGCTTTCAAAACTGGACGCCCGGCGCTTTGATGTGCAGGCCCTGGTGTTGTGCCCCACGCGCGAGCTGGCCGACCAGGTGACGACCGAGATCCGGCGGCTGGCGCGCGCAGAGGACAACATCAAGGTGGTGACTCTTTCTGGCGGCGTGCCGCTGCGCGGGCAAACCGCCAGCCTGGAGCGCGGCGCGCATGTCGTCGTCGGCACGCCCGGGCGCGTGATCGACCATCTGGATCGTGGCCACCTGAGCCTGGATGCGCTGACCACGCTGGTGCTGGACGAGGCCGACCGCATGCTGGACATGGGCTTTGTGGACGAGATCGCCAAGGTGGCGCGCCAGTGCCCGGCGCAGCGGCAGACGCTGTTGTTCTCAGCCACTTATCCGGAGGGCATCGCCAAACTGGCTGCGCAGTTCTTGCGCGACCCCGTGTCGGTGAAGGTGGAGGCGCAGCACGGCAGCGAACAGATCGAGCAGCGCTGGTACGAGGTGCGCGACGACCAGCGTCTGCCAACGGTGGCGCGCTTGCTGGAGCACTTTCGGCCTATCGGCACGCTGGCCTTTTGCAACACCAAGGCGCGTTGCCGCGAGCTGGCCAGCCTGCTGCAGGCGCAGGGCTACAGCGCGCTGGCGCTGCATGGCGACCTGGAGCAGCGCGAGCGCGACCAGGTGCTGGTGCGCTTTGTCAACGGCAGCTGCTCGGTGCTGGTGGCCACCGATGTGGCGGCGCGCGGGCTGGATGTGGCCGGGTTGACGGCCGTCATCAACGTGGACATCTCGCCCGACCCCGAGGCGCATGTGCACCGCATCGGCCGCACCGGCCGCGCCGGCGAAAGCGGCCTGGCGCTCAGCCTGGCGTCGCTGGACGAGATGGGCGCGGTGGGCCGCATCGAACAGCTGCAGGGGCGGCCCTCGGTGTGGCATGCGCTGGCCGAGCTCACGCCCGCGCCCGGGGGGCACCTGCTGCCGGCCATGGCCACGCTGCACATCCAGGCCGGGCGCAAGGACAAGATCCGCCCGGGCGACGTCCTGGGAGCACTCACGGCCGACCTGGGCTACACCCGCGAGCAGGTGGGCAAGATCGAGATCAACGAGTTCGCCACTTATGTAGCCGTGGCGCGCGACATTGCGCACGAGGCCGCTGCGCGGCTGAACAGCGGGCGCATCAAGGGCCGCACCGTCAAGGCCCGGCTGTTGACGGGCGAGGCCTGAGATGGAGCCTGACACCACGCCCGACATCGACGACGCACAGCGCCTGTCCAAGGTGGTGGCGGCGCAGGTGCCGTGTTCGCGACGCGAGGCCGAGCAGTACATCGCCGAAGGCTGGGTGCGGGTGGACGGGCAGTGCGTCGATGTGCCGCAAGCGCGCGTCAGCGCCGGCCAGCGGGTGGAGATCGACCGGCAGGCGCGGCTGCAGCCAGTGGTGTCTGCCACCTTCTTGCTGCACCAGCCGGCAGGTGTAGACATGGCAGCCGGCGTGCTGCAACTGCTGGACGAGTCTGCGCACTGGAGCGGTGATAGCTCGGGCATACGCCGCAGCAAGGCGCATCACGCCGGTTTGCAGGCCCTGATGCCGCTGCCCGCACAGGTCAGTGGCCTGTGCGTCTTCAGCCAGGACTTTCGCGTGGTGCGCAAGCTCACGGTGGACGCGGCGTTTGTGGAGCAGGAACTGATTGCCGAGGTGAAAGGCAGCATCGCGCCCGACGGTTTGGCGCGGCTGAGCCAGGGCTTGCTGCGTAACGGGCAGCCGCTGCCGCCTGCGCGTGTGAGCTGGCAAAGCGAGACGCGCCTGCGCTTTGCGGCCAAGGGCATTGCGCCACCATGGATCGACGGGATGTGTGCGCAAGTGGGGCTTGAGCTGTGTGCGCTGCGGCGCATCCGCATCGGGCGCATCGCCATGGCCGGCCTGCCACCGGGGCAGTGGCGCTATCTGCCGGCCGGTGAGCGCTTTTGACGAGCGCCTGCCACACTCCACACACACCCCGCCACATTGCCGTCCATCCAGGCCACGCCCATGAACCCCCTGCTTGCCGATGCAGACCTGCCGGGCGAACTGCTGCGCGTGGACAGCGCTGCGGGGCCGCTGGCCATGCGCGTGTCGGGCCGCGGCGCGCCGCTGCTGCTGATCCACAGCATCAATGCGGCGCCGTCCACCGCCGAAGTGGCGCCGCTGCATCGGCACCACGAGCACAACCGGTGCGTGTTCTCGCTCGACCTGCCGGGCTTTGGTGCGTCCGACCGCAGCGACCGTGCGTACACGCCGCGCCTGATGACTGATGCGATTCATGCCGCGGTGCAGGAGATCCAGCGCCGCTGTGGGCCAGGGCCCGTCGATGCACTGGCCTTGTCCTTGTCGTGCGAATTTTTGGCGCGTGCGGCCACCGAGCAGCCGGGCAACTTTCGCAGCGTGGCGCTGGTAAGCCCCACGGGCTTCAACGGCACGGGGGTGCGGCGCGGCCCCCCGGGCAGCACGATGGCCATCCCGTGGCTGCTGCGTCTGCTGCGCGGCTCGGGCCTGTGGCCGGCGCTGTTCAAGACACTCACCCGCCCCGGTGTGACCCGCTATTTTTTGCGCAAGACATTTGGCGCGCAGCAGATCAGCGAATGGCTTCATCAGCAGGCCGTGCAGACGGCCCGCGTGGCCGGTGCGGAACGTTCGCCGCTGTATTTTTTGACGGGATGCCTGTTCAGCCGCGACATCCACACCCTCTACGACGCGCTGCGCTGCCCGGTGTGGATGTGCCATGGCGTTCGTGGCGACTTCACCGACTATCGCCAGAAGGCGCGCATGCAAAGCGCCGACCACTGGCGCATCAGCGTGATGCCCACCGGCGCGCTGCCTCACTTTGAGGTGCCAGAAGCGTTTTGCGCGGAGTACGACCGGTTTTTGCAAGCGGCGGGCTGAGCGTTGAGCGGCAGGCGCGTGCCTTGCCCACTGGCGCGCAAGGGTTCCCCAAACGGCCTAACCTCAGCGCGTTCTTCAACGTCAAGAGACTCCCATGGACGACCCTCGCTGCTGCGGCACCGGTACCTGCATCATCAACGCAGAGGGATATTGCTGGTGCGGCCAGCGCTGGGACGGCGAGCGCATGTGCTTTCCGGGTGAGTCCCGCCCAGCCCCTGCGCTGGATCAAGCGAACGATGTTCCCGCGCCAATCGGTCGCGGGGCCGATGACGCCAACGCCTCACGCGCTTAAGCTGCCCGCATGAACCGGCTCTTTGCGCTGCTGCTGCTTGCCCTCATGCCTTTGTTTGCGTCGGCCACGGAAGAACCCCGCTACGAGGTGCTGCGCCCGATCGCCGAAGGCATCGAGTTGCGTCGTTACGCGCCGTATGTGGTGGCCGAGGTGGTGTTGGACGCGCGGGCTGCAGACGCCGGCAGCCAGGCCTTTCCGATCCTGGCGGGCTACATCTTTGGCAAGAACAAGGGGCAGCGCCGTCTGGAGATGACCGCGCCCGTCACGCAGTCGGCAGCGCCAGCGAAGCTGGCCATGGCGGCGCCCGTCACGCAAAGCCCCGCCGGCGGGGGCACGCGGGTGCAGTTTGTGCTGCCGAGCGATGTGACCCTGGCCACCGCGCCCGAGCCGCTGGACCCGCGGGTGCGCCTGCGCGAAGAGCCGGCCGCCACCTGGGCGGTGATCCGCTACTCGGGCACCTGGAGCCAGGACAACTATTCAGATCATCTGGCCAAGCTTCGGGCTGCGTTGGATGCCGCCGGGCTGCGCACCGAGGGCGAGCCGGTCTGGGCGCGCTACAACGGCCCCACCACGCCGTGGTTCATGCGCCGCAACGAGATCTGGTTGGCAGTGCGGTGAGTGTGCGGCAGGCCGCGTGAGTGGGCGTAGCCGCTCGACGCAGTGCCGGCGGTGATCGTGAGGGCATTCCCCTCAGGGCACGCGATGCAAGTCGGGGTCGAGCCTGGCCAGCAGGCGTGAGAGCCCGATGACCTTGGCGTAGTTGTTGGCCTCGCTCAGTGCGTCGCGAAGGACCTGATGGGCTTCCTGGCGGGTGACGAGCTCCATGTCCCAGCCTTCAAGAATGCGCTCGTGGTCTGAGCCTTCCGACAGGATGATGATGTCGCTGTGCCGCGGGTCACGCTGAAGCCGGTCCATCAGGCGGCGCAGGGCCTCGGGCGGACCCTCGAGGAACTGCACAAAGACCTCTCCGCTGAAGGTGAGCAGGCCGGTGATGCCATCGCGCTGGTTGTTGCGCTGCGAAGCTTCCAGAATGCGATCGAGTTCCGCTTGCCCGACGGGCGATGGCGCGTGACTGCAGTAACTCAAATGCACGAGATCCTTGAGCGCTGACATCGAGGGACCTCCGTCGTGTGGCAGACCAGCTTGCCTGGCCGTCCGTTCAGTGTAGCGGAGTCAGATCTGATCAATCGCAGTCGAGCGCGCGGCCGTTGAATCGGGCAAATCGCTGATCGCAAAACGGGTCCGTGCTGCGGAGGTGTTAATTTCCACGCGAACTTGCCCTCGCGGCAGGCCACCGGTTTTGAACTGCAAGCGACCGGCGGCGCCCCCATATGGAAGCCCGCGGAAAGCCTTTGTCGTGCTTGCCGAATTTGGTACCCTCCCGCCAGCCAACCCATAAGACGCCGTTCGGGTCGAGCACGAACCCGTAGCTCTTCAGGAGACACCATGAAACAGCTTCGTCGCATCTTCGTTCTGGCCTCGCTGACCCTGGCCACCGGCTGGGCTTCGGCTCAAGCCTTTCCGGACCGTGAGCTTTCGGGCGTGATCATGTGGGGAGCGGGTGGCGCCACCGACGTGGTGGCACGTGCCGTGGCCCCGCATGCCGAGCAGGCCTTGGGCAAAAAAATCGTGCTGCAAAACCGCGCTGGCGGCGCGGGAGCCATCTCCACCAACTTCGTGAACCAACAGCCGTCCGACGGATACACGCTGCTGTTCGGCGCCGAGAACCCGCAACTGCATGGTGTTCTGGCGCTCGGTGACCTGGACTACTCGAAGTTCTTTCCTGTCAACCTGCTGGGCCGCGGCATCGTGGTGATCGTGGCCAACAAGGACAAGCCCTGGAAATCCTTCAAGGACCTGTTGGCAGAAGTGCAAGCCAACCCAGGGAAGGTCAAGATGGGTTCGACAGGCCCTGGCGGGCTGCCGCACAGCGTGGGCTCGATGATCGGTACTGTCACCAAGATGCCGGTGACCGCGGTACCGTTCGACGGAGAAGGTCCAGGACTCACCGCGCTGCAGGGTGGTCATGTGGACTTCATGCCGGTGGGCTTGGGCGCTGCGTCGGAGCACATCAAGGCGGGGCGCGTGAAGGCGCT
>JBJTCL010000033.1:0-16977 GCA_046091865.1 Burkholderiaceae bacterium
GGGCTGCGGCAGATGGTGCCCATGCAGACCATGAGCACTGCGTAGCGGTGATCGACGGGCATGGGTGGCTCGGTGTTTGGCTGGGTGGTTGGCGGGGTGGGTGGCTGGGTGCTTGCGTCGGCCGCTGCGCTCAGCGCTGGCCGGCCTGGATGGGCACCACGGTTTCACGGCCCGGGGCGCCGAAGGCCTGCTCTTTCAGGATGGCGAGCTGGTCGCGCACGCGGGCGGCCTTTTCGAACTCGAGGTTGCGCGCATGCTCGAGCATCTGCTTTTCCAGACGCTTGATCTCCTTGCCGATGTCCTTTTCGGACATGTCCTCCACCTTGGCGCGCTGCAGTTCGAGCTTCTCGGCCTCCTTGCCGGCCTTCTCGCTGTAGACGCCATCGATCAGGTCGCGCACCTGCTTGACGATGCTGCGCGGCGTGATGCCGTGCGCCGCGTTGTGCGCGATCTGCTTGGTGCGACGGCGCTCGGTCTCGTCGATGGCCCTGCGCATCGAATCGGTGATCTTGTCGGCATACAGGATGGCGCGGCCACTGGCATTGCGCGCTGCGCGGCCGATGGTCTGGATGAGGGACCGCTCGGCGCGCAGAAAGCCTTCCTTGTCGGCATCCAGAATCGCCACCAGCGACACCTCGGGGATGTCCAGGCCCTCGCGCAGCAGGTTGATGCCCACGAGCACGTCGAAGGCACCCAGCCGCAGGTCACGCAGGATCTCCACCCGCTCCACCGTGTCCACGTCGCTGTGCAGGTAGCGCACCTTCACGCCGTTGTCGGACAGGTAATCGGTCAGCTGCTCGGCCATGCGCTTGGTCAGGGTGGTGATCAGCACGCGCTCGTTCTTGTCGACGCGGATGCGGATCTCCTGCAGCACGTCGTCCACCTGGTGGGTGGCCGGCCGCACCTCCACCTCGGGGTCGACCAGGCCGGTGGGCCGCACCACCTGCTCGACCACCTGGCCGGCGTGGGTCTTCTCGTAATCGGCCGGCGTGGCCGACACAAACACCACCTGCCGCATGCGCTGCTCGAACTCCTCGAACTTCAGCGGCCGGTTGTCCAGCGCGCTGGGCAGGCGAAAGCCGTACTCCACCAGCGTGGTCTTGCGCGCGCGGTCGCCGTTGAACATGCCGCCGAGCTGGCCGATCAGCACATGGCTTTCGTCCAGGAACATCAGCGCGTCCTTGGGCAGGTAGTCGGTCAGCGTGGACGGCGGCGCCCCGGGCGGCGCACCCGACAGGTGGCGGGTGTAGTTCTCAATGCCCTTGCAGTGGCCCACCTCGCTCAGCATCTCCAGATCAAAGCGGGTGCGCTGCTCGAGCCGCTGCGCCTCGACCAGCTTGCCCATGGACACCAGTTCCTTCAGGCGCGCGTCCAGCTCGAGCTTGATGGTTTCCACCGCGGCCAGCACGCGGTCGCGCGGCGTCACGTAGTGGCTGCTGGGGTAGACGGTGAAGCGCGGAATCTTCTGGCGGATGCGGCCGGTCAGCGGGTCAAACAGCTGCAGGCTGTCGATCTCGTCGTCGAACAGTTCGATGCGGATGGCCAGTTCGGAATGCTCGGCCGGGAACACGTCGATGGTGTCGCCGCGCACGCGGAACTTGCCGCGCGAAAAATCGGCCTCGTTGCGCTGGTACTGCATGCGGATCAGCTGCGCGATCACGTCGCGCTGGCCCAGCTTGTCGCCAGTGCGCAGCGTCATCACCATGCGGTGGTAGCTCTCGGGCTCGCCGATGCCGTAGATGGCCGACACGGTGGCCACGATCACCACGTCGCGCCGCTCCAGCAGGCTCTTGGTGCAGCTCAGGCGCATCTGCTCGATGTGCTCGTTGATTGCGCTGTCCTTTTCGATGAACAGGTCGCGTTGCGGCACGTAGGCCTCGGGCTGGTAGTAGTCGTAGTAGCTGACGAAGTACTCGACCGCGTTCTTGGGAAAGAACTCGCGGAACTCGCTGTACAGCTGCGCGGCCAGCGTCTTGTTGGGCGCAAACACGATGGCCGGCCGGCCCAGCCGCGCGATCACGTTGGCCATGGTGAAGGTCTTGCCCGAGCCGGTGACGCCCAGCAGCGTCTGGAACACCTCGCCGTCGCGCACGCCCTCCACCAGCTTGTCGATGGCCTCGGGCTGGTCGCCTGCGGGCGGATAGGGCTGGAACAGCTCGAAGGGCGAGCCGGGGAAGCTGACGAATTCGCCGCGCGGCGCGTCCACGGTCACTTCGGCGAGATCGGGCGGGGGATGGGGCATGGAGCGGCCGGTAAAATCGCGGGAAAACCCGCAAGGCTACCGCAGGCGCGACCGCCTTGCGCTTGCCGCCGCGCAAAGCCTGCGCGCCGGCAACGCCCCCGCATCCATCAACCGACTTATCCGAGGCACCCCATGTCCCTGTTTTCTGCCGTCCAGATGGCCCCGCGCGACCCCATCCTGGGCCTCAACGAGCAGTTCGCCGCCGACACCCACGCCAACAAGGTGAACCTGGGCGTGGGCGTGTACTTTGACGACGAGGGCAAGCTGCCGCTGCTGAAATGCGTGCAGGCCGCCGAACAGCAACTGCTGTCCAAGCCCAGCCCGCGCGGCTACCTGCCGATGGACGGCATCGCGGCCTACGACGCTGCGGTCAAGGCGCTGGTGTTCGGCGCCGACAGCGAGCCGGTGAAAAGCGGTCGTGTGGTCACCGCACAAGGCATCGGCGGCACCGGCGGCCTGAAGATCGGCGCCGACTTCCTGAAGAAGGTCAGCCCCAACGCCAAGGTGCTGATCTCCGACCCGAGCTGGGAAAACCACCGCGCGCTGTTCACCGCAGCGGGCTTTGCCGTGGACAGCTATCCCTACTACGACGCGGCCAAGCGCGGCGTGAACTTTGACGGCATGCTGGGTGCGCTGCGCGCCGCCGAGCCGGGCACCATCGTGCTGCTGCACGCCTGCTGCCACAACCCCACCGGCTACGACATCACGCCCGCGCAATGGGACCAGGTGATTGCCGTCATCAAGGAGCGGGGCCTGACGCCGTTCCTGGACATGGCCTACCAGGGCTTCGGCCAGGGCATCGCCGAAGACGGCGCGGTGATCCAGAAGTTCGTGGCCGCAGGGCTGGAGTTCTTCGTGTCGACCTCGTTTTCCAAGAGCTTCAGCCTGTACGGCGAGCGCGTGGGTGCCCTGTCCATCCTGTGCGGCAGCAAGGACGAAGCCGACCGCGTGCTGTCGCAGGTGAAGATCGTCATCCGTACCAACTACAGCAACCCGCAGATCCACGGCGCGGCGGTGGTGGCCACGGTGCTCAACACGCCCGCGCTGCGCGCCCAGTGGGAGCAGGAGCTGGCCGAGATGCGGGTGCGCATCAAGGCGATGCGCCAGGAGCTGGTGGACGGCCTGAAGACCGCCGGCGTGAAGCAGGACATGTCCTTCATCACCCAGCAGGTGGGCATGTTCAGCTACTCGGGCCTGAGCAAGGACCAGATGGTGCGCCTGCGCAGCGAGTTCGGCGTGTACGGCACCGACACCGGCCGCATGTGCGTGGCCGCGCTGAACAGCCGCAACATCGACCATGTGTGCCAGTCGATTGCCAAGGTGGTGTGACTTCGCCCGGCCCGTGCTGACGGCACACTGACGGCACGCGCTGTTATATTGCACTGCAACATTCGACCGGGACCCCACATGCTCTACCAGATCTACGAAGCCCAACGCTCGCTGATGGAGCCGTTCGCGGACTTCGCGCAGGCGGCGTCCAAGCTGTACAGCAACCCGCTGTCGCCCTTCGGTCAGACGCCGGCCGCACAGCGCATCGCCGCGGGCTACGACCTGATGTACCGCCTGGGCAAGGACTACGAGAAGCCCGAGTTCGGCATCCGTACCGTCCACGTGGGCGCAGCGGACTGCGCGATCCATGAGCGGGTGGAGATCGACAAGCCGTTCTGCGAACTGCGCCGCTTCAAGCGCTTCTCGGACGACCCGGCCACGCTGGCGCGCATGAAGGGACAGCCGGCAGTGCTGATCGTGGCGCCGCTGTCGGGCCACTACGCCACGCTGCTGCGCGACACGGTGCGCGCCATGCTGCGCGACCACAAGGTCTACATCACCGACTGGAAGAACGCGCGCATGGTGCCGATGGAGGCCGGCGAGTTCCATCTGGACGACTACGTCAACGATGTGCAGGAGTTCATCCGCCACCTGCAAAAGCACTACGGCAACTGCCATGTGGTCAGCGTGTGCCAGCCCACGGTACCGGTGCTGGCCGCGGTGTCGCTGATGGCGTCGCGCAAGGAGCTCACGCCGCTGACGATGACGATGATGGGCGGCCCGATCGACGCGCGCAAGTCGCCCACCGCGGTGAACAACCTGGCGATGAACAAGAGCTTCGAGTGGTTCGAGAACAACGTGATCTACCGCGTGCCGAGCAACTTTCCGGGCTCGGGGCGGCGGGTGTACCCGGGCTTCCTGCAGCACACCGGCTTTGTGGCGATGAACCCCGACCGCCACCTGAGCAGCCATTACGACTACTTCAAGAACCTGATCAAGGGCGATGACGCCAGCGCCGAGGCGCACCGGCAGTTCTACGACGAGTACAACGCGGTGCTCGACATGGACGCCGACTACTACCTCGAGACCATCCGCACCGTGTTCCAGGAGTTCAAGCTGGTGCATGGCACCTGGGATGTGCTTAGCCCCCAGGGCCGGGTCGAACGGGTGCGCCCGCAGGACATCCGCGGCACAGCCATCCTGACGGTGGAAGGCGAACTGGACGACATCTCGGGCTCGGGCCAGACCGAGGCGGCCCACTCGCTGTGCACCGGCGTGCCCAAGGACCAGCAGAAGCACATGGAGATCAAGGGTGCGGGCCACTACGGCATCTTCAGCGGCCGCCGCTGGCGCGAGGTGGTGTATCCGGCGGTGCGCGAGTTCATCCTGGCGCATCCGCAGCCGCTCAAGCCGGTGACGGTGCCTGCAGCGGCAGCGCGCAAACCGGCGGCAGCGGCCAAGACCGCCAGGCCCGCCAAGGCCTCCGCGAAGTCTGCGAGCAAGCCCGTGAGCCAGGCGGGGACCCAGGCCGCCCGCAAGGCCACGACGGGCTCGCGCCGCACCGCGCGCGCGTGAAGCCTGCCGCGCCTGCACCGCACGCCGGCGCAGTGCTGGCGGCGCGCCTGCTGGACGCGCTGCCGCAAACCCAGTGCACCCGCTGCGGCTCCCCTGACTGCGCCGGCTATGCGCAGGCCATCGCCCGTGGTGAGGCTGGCATCGACCAGTGCCCGCCAGGCGGCGCCGAGGGCATTGCGCGGCTGGCGGCGCTGACCGGCACACCCGTGCTGCCGCTGAACCCCGAGCACGGCACCGAGGGGCCGCGCACGGTGGCCTTCATCGACGAAACCTGGTGCATCGGCTGCACCCTGTGCCTGGACGCCTGCCCGGTGGACGCGATCATCGGTGCCAACAAGCGCATGCACACGGTGATCGAGCCGCTGTGCACCGGCTGCGAACTGTGCGTGCCGGTGTGCCCGGTGGACTGCATTGCGCTGGAGCCGGTGACCGGCGAGCGCACCGGCTGGGCGGCCGGGTCGGCCGACCAGGCGCTGCAGGCGCGCGAGCGTTACGCCACGCGACAGGCGCGGCGCGAGCGCGAACGCATCGACAACGAAGAGCGTCTGGCGGCCAAGGCGCGCGCCAAGCTGGCCGACCTGTCGGCACACACCCACGGCGCGGACGACGCCGCCAGCGCCGAGGCGCAGCGCAAGCGCGCGATCATCGAGGCGGCCCTGGAGCGGGCCAAGGCACGGGCACAGGGGCAGGCCGACGCGCGGACGCCATCACGCAGCAAGCCTACGGAACACGGCGGCGACTGAAGCCAGCCGCCTGCCTCGAACTCAGTGGCCGCGCTCCTGCGGCAGCCGCTCGTAGTGGCGAAACAGCTCCATCGACAGGCTATGCAGCAGGTCGTCGGCCAGGGTGTGCGCGTGCTCGAGCTGGTCGAGAGCGTACCGGCGGTCACCGATCATCATGCTGACGCTGATGGAGTGCCCGTGCCCCGACATGCGCAGGGCAAAAGCCGCCACCAGGCCCATGGGCCAGTACGCGGCCGGCGACAGGTTGAGACCTGCGCGGGCGCGAAGCTCAGCAACATCGTGCGCAACGGGTTCCATGGCGACCTCCTCCCGGGCAGCGAGGGTGTGGAAACCACCTCTTGGCCCGACAAGCCCATTTTTGGGCGACGAAGGCCATGCAATACGCGCAACAGCGAGCGGCATGCCCCCCAGATCCAGCGACCGCCCGGGGCGTCCTGCCAGCACAGGACCACCGCGAGTCACTGTGAGTCGGCACGATTGCAGCCGGTCTGCATGCGGGACAACCCGCATGCCGGCTCAGGCAGCGTCAGGGCACATCACAGCGTGTCAGCGCGCATCAAGGAGCGATGGCCCCGCCCTCGCCCAGCACCACCGGCTCGAAGGCGTGCAGCGACGGCAGGCCACCGGTGTGCAGGAACAGCACCCGCTGGCCGGGCGCGAATTCGCCGGCGCGGGCCAGGCCGATCAGGCCGGCCATGATCTTGCCGGTGTAGACCGGGTCCAGCGGAATGCCCTCGGTGCGCGCCAGCATCTGCACCGCCTCGACCATGCGCGCATTGGGCACCGAGTACTTGGGCTGCCAGTAGCCGCCCACGCTGCGCACCGCCTCGCGCGGAATCTGCAGGTTCAGGCCCAGCAGGTCGGCCACGGCCTGCGCTTCCTTGTAGACCAGCGGCTCTTGCTGCTCGGGGTCGCGGCTCACGCCCACGCCGATGATGGGGATGTTGATGCGGTTGCCCACAAAGCCGGCCACCAGCCCGCCGTGCGTGCCCGAGCTGCCCGAGCCCACCACCAGCGCATCCAGGCGCAGCCCCATGTCGAAGCACTGCTGCTGCAGTTCCTGCGCGCAGGCCACATAGCCCAGGCCACCTAGCGCGTTGGAGCCACCCCCCGGAATGATGTAGGCCTTACGGCCCTGCAAGGCCAGTTCGCTGGCCACGGCCTGCATCGCAGCGGCCATGTCCGAGCCCGCGGGCACCACGGTCATCGCCTCGACACCCATCAGCCGGAACATGAAGTGGTTGCCGCTGGCATCCGGCTGATAGCTGCCGGGCACCCGCTCCTCGATCACACAGCGGCACTTCAGGCCCTCGCGCGCGGCTGCCGCGAGCGTGATGCGGCAGTGGTTGGACTGCGGCGCCCCGCAGGTGATCAGCGTGTCGGCGCCCTGCGCCAGCGCATCGGCCACCAGGAACTCGAGCTTGCGCGTCTTGTTGCCACCGGGGAACAGGCCCAGCATGTCGTCGCGCTTGATCCACACCTCCGGGCCCTGCCCCCCCGGGCAGCTTGCAGCCAGCGCTGCCGAGAAGTTGGGCAGTGGCTCGATCGGCGTGGCGAAGTTCGTGTAGCGGCGACGGGGGAAGCGTGAGAGATCCATGGCTATTCCTCAGACAGGCGCTCAGGCCGGTTGCGACACCAGCGCCGCGAAGGCCTTGACCACTTCGGGCGGGGCCTGCACCAGCTCGATCAGCACGCCCTCGCCGCCGATCGGCAGCTCATCGCTGCCCTTGGGGTGCACAAAGCAGATGTCAAAGCCTGCGGCGCCCTTGCGGATGCCACCCGGCGCAAAGCGCACGCCCTGCTGGGTCAGCCAGTCCACCGCGGTGGGCAGGTCGTCGATCCACAGGCCAATGTGATTGAGCGGCGTGGTGTGCACCGCAGGCTTTTTGTCGGGGTCCAGCGGCTGCATCAGGTCGACCTCGACCTTGAAGGGGCCGCTGCCGATGGCGCAGATGTCCTCGTCGACGTTCTCGCGCTCGCTGCGAAAGGTGCCGGTCACCTGCAGACCGAACATGTCCACCCACAGCTTTTGCAGCCGCGTCTTGTCGGGCCCGCCGATGGCGATCTGCTGGATGCCCAGCACCTTGAAGGGTCGTTGAATGCTGCTCATGGATTCTTCACCTGAAGTTCGTCAAGGGAAATGCTGCGTGCCTGGCGCGCCGCGCCTTGCGCGTCGTGCAGCGCCAGCGTGATACGCCGTGCCGGCCAGTCGATGTCGACCACGCCCACATGGTGTTCGGTGAACAAGGGGCCGAGGCGGTTGGGCCCGGCCTCGGCGGCGTCGCGCCAGGGGTGCGTCATGCCGCTGGAAGTCATCTCGTAGAAGGGGTACGGCGTGCCGTCGTCGTTGCGGTACAGCGCACCGACGTGGCGGTCGCCCGAGAGGAACACCACACCGCCGGCACGCGCCTCGCGCACCGTGCGCCACAGGCGCTCGCGCTCGCGCGGAAACAGCCGCCAGCCCTCCCAGCCGTGGCCTTCGACCACCACCTGAATGCCCGAGATGATCAGCCGCACATCGGCCGGCTGGCGCAACTGCGCAGCCAGCCACTGCCATTGCGCCTCGCCCAGCATCTGGCGGTCGGGTGCGTCGTCGGGCAGGTAGCGCTCGCGGCCGGGCGCATCGCGCCGGTCGGTGCGCTTCCACGCCGAGCGGAACCAGCGCACATCCAGCAGGATGACCTGTACGCGCCGCCCCGCGGGGCCGAACACCTGCGCGTGGTACAGGCCGTCGCGCGCGCGGCGCGGATCGTCGGCCGGCACACGCCAGAAGTTCAGGAAAGCGTCCTTGGCATCGGCCTTGTGTGCAAACTCCGCGCCGCCGTCGTTCAGGCCGTAATCGTGGTCGTCCCAGATGGCCAGATGCGGCACCGCGTCGCGCAGCCGGCGAAAGCCCGCGTGCGTGGCCAGCTGGGCGTAGGCGGCGTTGAGCTTGGCCGGGCTCCACGGCTGGGTGCTGGCATAAACGTTGTCGCCCCCAAAGATGAACAGATCAGGGCGCAGCGCCAGGATCGGATCCCACATCGGCTGATCGCGCGCCGGGTCGATGCACGAGCCGAAAGCGATGCGTTGCAAGGTGCGGTCGGCTGGTGACACCGGGGTTGCGGCAGCGCCTGCCCCCGCGCCCTGTGCTGCACCCTGTGCAAGGCCCTGGGCACGGCCCAAGCCGGGCGGCAGCGCCACCCCGAAGGCAGCGTACGCCCCCGCCAGCAGCCACCGCCGCCTGTGCAGCGCGGCAGCGCCGCCAGGGCCGGGCTTGGCCGCTGCGGTCCAGCGCATGCGCTTCAGACGAATTCGACGATGGGCTGGTCCACTGCCAGCGATTCACCCTTGCTGGCCAGCACCTTGCCCACCACCCAATCGGCGCTGGCGAACAGCACGTTCTCCATCTTCATCGCCTCGATGACGGCCACGCGCTCGCCGGCCTGCACCTTCTGGCCCGGCTGCACCGCCACATCCACCAGCAGCCCCGGCATGGGCGACAGCACGAAGCGGCTCATGTCGGGCGGCGCCTTGTAGGGCATCAGGCGATGCAGCTCGGCAGCGCGCGGCAGCAGCACCAATGCATCGATGGCGGTGCCGTTGTGCGCCACCCGCATCGCCAGCGGCTGACGCGCCGAACCGCGCTCGACCTGCGCCGAGAACGGCTGCCCGTTGCACACACCGGTCATCAAAATCTCGCCCAGCTTGGTGCGGCTCTGGATGGAATAGGTCTTGCCGCCCACGGTGATGTCGGCCTGGCCAGCCGAAGCATCGAAATCGCTCAGTTGCACCGGGTGATAGGCATGCTTGCCGTCCGAGGACAACTGCACCACCACCAGTTCGTGCTTGTGCGACACCTCGTGCCCCGGCAGCTGGCCCGTGATGCCCGACGCCCGCTCGCGCGCCTTGCGTCGCACAAACGCCGCGAGCGCCACCAGGAACAACGGATCGTCGTGCGGCACGTCTTCGGCACGGAAGCCCTTGCCGTAGTGCTCGGCGATGAAGCCGGTGTTGAACTGCCCGGTCACGAACTTCGGATGCGCCAGCAGCGCCGCCTGGAAGGGGATGTTGCTGCTGATGCCGCGGATCACAAAGGCATTGAGCGCCTCCCGCATCTTGGCAATCGCGTCGTTGCGGTCACGTCCGTGCACGATCAGCTTGGCGATCATCGAGTCGTAGTACATCGGGATCTCGCCACCCTCCTGCACGCCGGTGTCCACCCGCACGCCCTGCAGCGACTGCGTGTCGGCCGCGAACATGGTTTGCGGCGGCGGCGAGAAGCGCACCAGGCGCCCGGTGGACGGCAGGAAGTTGCGAAACGGATCCTCGGCGTTGATGCGGCACTCGATCGCCCAGCCGTTGCGCTTCACGTCGGCCTGCGCAAGCGGCAGCTTTTCGCCGGCAGCCACGCGGATCATCAGCTCCACCAAGTCCAGCCCGGTGATGCACTCGGTGACAGGATGCTCCACCTGCAGGCGGGTATTCATCTCCAGGAAATAAAAGCTCTGGTCCTTGCCGACCACGAACTCCACCGTGCCCGCGCTCTGGTACTTCACCGCCTTGGCCAGCGCCACCGCCTGTTCACCCATGGCCTTGCGGGTGGCCTCACTGATGAAGGGCGACGGAGCTTCTTCGATCACTTTCTGGTGACGGCGCTGGATCGAGCACTCGCGCTCGTTCAGGTAGATCACATTACCGTACGCATCGCCCAGCACCTGGATCTCGATGTGGCGCGGCTCCTCCACGAACTTCTCGATGAACACGCGGTCATCGCCAAAGCTGTTGCGCGCCTCGTTGCGGCACGATGTGAAGCCCTCGAACGCTTCCTTGTCGTTGAAGGCCACGCGCAGGCCCTTACCGCCGCCGCCGGCACTGGCCTTGATCATCACCGGATACCCGACGCCCTTGGCGATCTCGACCGCACGCTCGGCCGATTCAATCGCGTCGTTGTAGCCAGGGATGGTGTTGACCTTGGCTTCGGTGGCGAGCTTCTTCGAGGCGATCTTGTCGCCCATGGCCGCGATGCTGTAGTGCTTCGGGCCAATGAAGGTGATGCCTTCGTCCTCGACCCGCTTGGAGAAGTCTTCGTTCTCGGACAGAAAGCCGTAGCCCGGATGCACCGCCTGGGCACCGGTTTGCTTGCAGGCGGCAATGATCTTGTCGGCCACCAGATAACTTTCACGGCTGGGCGCGCCGCCGATATGCACCGCTTCGTCGGCCAGCGCCACATGGCGCGCGTCCTTGTCGGCATCCGAATACACCGCCACCGTGGCGATGCCCATCTTGCGGGCGGTCAGGATCACGCGGCAGGCGATCTCGCCGCGGTTGGCAATCAGGATCTTCTTGAACATCTGGGTCTCCTCTTCAGGAATCTTGCAGTGGGTTGCGCGGGTGTGGCGCTGTGATGCTGGTGGCTGGGCTCGCCACGGGCGCGGCGTATCCGCCTTCGCTCATATCCCCCGCCGGCCTGCAGCCGGCTCCTCCTTGACTTCGCTGCGGCGGACACACCACACCCCTGGCTGCTAAGCGATGGACAGACAAGCGTGCCGCGAACGCGATCCACCCGGGAGTGACGGGACTGCGCGCTTTGCGCAGGTAAAAGGAGGAGCGCGAAGCGCGAAGGACACGGAGCAAAGCGCGCAGTGCCGTCGCTCCAGCGAACGAAGTCAACGCACTCATCCCGACTGCTCCAGCGACCGAAGCGATCACAGCGGAATGTTCCCGTGCTTGCGCCACGGGTTCTCGATCTTCTTGTCCTTGAGCATCACCAGCGAGCGGCAGATGCGCTTGCGCGTCTCGTGCGGCTGGATCACGTCGTCGATATAGCCGCGCGCACCCGCCACGAACGGGTTGGCAAAACGCGCCTTGTACTCCGCCTCGCGCGCAGCCAGCTTGGCCGGATCGTTTTTGTCCTCGCGGAAGATGATCTCCACCGCGCCCTTGGCGCCCATCACCGCAATCTCGGCGTTGGGCCAGGCAAAGTTCACGTCGCCGCGCAGGTGCTTCGAGGCCATCACGTCGTAGGCGCCGCCGTAGGCCTTGCGGGTGATCACCGTCACCTTGGGCACGGTGCACTCCGCGTACGCGTACAACAGCTTGGCGCCGTGCTTGATGATGCCGCCGTACTCCTGGCTGGTGCCCGGCATGAAGCCCGGCACATCCACGAAGGTGATCACCGGGATGTTGAACGCATCGCAAAAGCGCACGAAGCGCGCGGCCTTGATGCTGCTCTTGATGTCCAGGCAGCCGGCCAGCACCAGCGGCTGATTGGCCACGATGCCCACCGTCTGCCCGGCCATGCGGGCGAAAGCGATGATGATGTTCTTGGCGTAGTCGGGCTGCAGTTCGAAGAAGTCGCCATCGTCCACCGTCTTGGCGATCAGCTCCTTCATGTCGTAGGGCTTGTTGGCGTTGTCGGGCACCAGCGTGTCCAGGCTGGCGTCCATGCGGTCCGACGGGTCCTGCGTGGGCCGCACCGGCGGCTTTTCGCGGTTGTTCAGAGGCAGGTAGTTGTACAGCCGGCGCAGCATCAGCAGCGCCTCGACATCGTTCTCGAACGCCATGTCCGCCACGCCGCTCTTGGTGGTGTGCGTCAGTGCGCCGCCCAGTTCCTCGGCGGTCACCTCCTCATGCGTGACGGTCTTCACCACCTCGGGGCCGGTCACGAACATGTAGCTGCTGTCCTTGACCATGAAGATGAAGTCGGTCATGGCGGGCGAGTACACCGCACCGCCTGCGCTGGGGCCCATGATCATGCTGATCTGCGGGATCACGCCGCTGGCCAGCACATTGCGCTGGAACACTTCGGCATACCCGCCCAGCGAGGCCACACCTTCCTGGATGCGCGCGCCGCCCGAGTCGTTCAGGCCGATCACCGGTGCGCCCACCTTCATCGCCTGGTCCATGATCTTGCAGATCTTCTCGGCATGCGCCTCCGACAGCGCACCACCGAACACGGTGAAGTCCTGGCTGAAGACGAACACCAGGCGGCCGTTGATCATGCCGTAGCCGGTTACCACGCCATCGCCCGGCACCTTGTTGTCCTGCATGCCGAAGTCGGTGCAGCGGTGCTCGACGAACATGTCCCATTCCTCGAAGGTGCCTTCGTCCAGCAGCAGCTCGATGCGCTCGCGCGCCGTCAGCTTGCCCTTGCCGTGCTGCGCATCGATGCGCTTTTGCCCGCCCCCCAGCCGCGCGGCGGCGCGCTTCTTCTCCAGTTGTTCAAGGATGTCGTGCATGAAATGCTCCAGTCGTTGTTCGTGCTGAAAGGGTTCAGGTGCCTCGGCACCAGTCATGAAGAAAGCTCGTGAGGGCCTGCAGCGTGACCACGTCGCGGCCCCAGGGTTTGCGCTGCGAGGGCAAGTGCCGCAGCCATCCCACCCGGCGCGCCGCCTGCCGTACCAGGGCACGCACCTCGGGTGCGATGGACGCCTCGGCCTCGCGCCAACGGCGCATCACCGCATCGCGCGGCGCATTGATGGTCCAGACCACCGAGAACAGGTAGGCCAGCCAGTCGCGCGCCTGCGCCTCGGGCAGGCTCAGCACCTCCAGCGGGTCGTCCTCGAAGTCGATCATCCACACCGCACCCCCCGACCACAGCATGTTGCGCGCAAAGGCCTGACTCAGGCACTGGCCGCCGGCGTGCACCCGCTGCAGCGCCAGCAAGCCCTCGCCGAAGGCGTGCATCGCTTGCGGGGTGTCCTGGGTCAGCACGTACTGCAAGGATGGACCATCGAGAAACTGCATCACCACATGGTCGGTCGCCACATGCAGCACGGCAGGCACACGCACGCCGGCCGCTGCCAGCGCCTGCAGGCGCCGCACTTCGGTGGCCTGCCCCGGCGCACCGCCACGCTGGGGCACCGGCCGCAGCAGCGGGTTGCCGGTCAGGCGCGCAGCGCCCGACAGCAATGCAAAGCGCAGCGGACCGCGACGCGGTCGCTGGCCCATGACCAGCACCCGACCGCAGGCCGTGTTCTGCACGCTGATGCGTTCGTGCTGCCAGCAGCGGCTGCGCTGGATGCTCTGCACGCACTCGGCGCTGAAGTTCTCAGCGTCCACGCCGCGCTCCAGCGTTGCGGCCAGCGTCATGCGTCGGCCCCTCCATGCGGGCTGCCGTGGCGGCTCCACGCACCCAGCAACTGTCGTGCGGCCGACGACGCTGCCAGCTCGCCCGACAGCACCTGGGCCTTGAGCTGCGGCAACAGCGCGCGCACGGCAAGGTTGCCGTTGAAAGACTGCCGCAGGCCCGCGTCGATGCGCTCCCACATCCAGGCCAGCGACTGCTGCTGGCGTCGCGCGGCCAGGCGCCCGTTGCCTTGCTGCAGATCGCGAAACTCCTGCACCGTGCGCCAGAAGCTGTCCACGCCCTGCTGCTTGAGTGCGCTGATCTGCATCACGCGCGGCTGCCACAGTGTCGCTTTGCCAGCGCCCGCCGTGCCGTGGTGCGCGTCGGGGTCGCTGCGTCCGTGCAGGCCCAGCAAGCGCAGCGATGAGGTGATCTGCGCCTGCGCGCGGGTGGCGGCGTCGGGGTCGATGTCGGCCTTGTTGATGACGACCAGATCGGCGAGCTCCATCACGCCCTTCTTGATCGCCTGCAGGTCGTCGCCGGCATTGGGCAACTGCATCAGCACGAACATGTCGGTCATGCCTGCCACCGCGGTCTCGCTCTGGCCCACGCCCACCGTCTCGACGATCACCACGTCGTGGCCTGCTGCCTCGCACACCAGCATCGCCTCGCGCGTCTTCTCGGCCACGCCACCCAGCGTGCCGCTGCTGGGGCTTGGACGGATGTAGGCACGCTCGTGCACGCTGAGCTGTTCCATGCGCGTCTTATCGCCCAGGATGGAGCCGCCCGATACGCTGGACGACGGATCCACCGCCAGCACCGCGACGCGATGGCCCTGCGCGATCAGGTGCAGGCCCAGCACTTCGATGAACGTGCTCTTGCCCACGCCCGGCACGCCGCTGATGCCCAGGCGAAACGACTTGCCGGTGCGCGGCAGTAGCGCCGTCAGCAGTTCGTCGGCGCGCGCGCGGTGATCGGCACGGGTGCTTTCCAGCAAGGTGAGGGTCTTGGCCATCGCGCGGCGCTGTGCAGGCCCGGCAGGGCCCAGCACCTGGTCGCGCAATTCGATATCGGTGTCGATCATGTCAAGCCACGAGACCATCCAGTACTGCGAGGCCTCGGCGGTCCATCAAGCGGCGCGGGTCGCCTTGCGGATCTGCTCGAGCACGTCCTTGGCGCTCACCGGGATCGGCGTGCCCGGGCCGTAGATGCCCTTCACACCAGCGTCGTACAAAAAGTCGTAGTCCTGCTGCGGGATCACGCCGCCCACAAACACGATGATGTCGTCGGCGCCCTGCTTCTTGAGCTCCGCGATGATGGCCGGCACCAGGGTCTTGTGGCCTGCAGCCAGGGTGCTCACGCCCACCGCATGCACATCGTTCTCGATGGCCTGACGCGCGCATTCCTCGGGCGTCTGGAACAGCGGGCCCATATCCACGTCGTAGCCCAGGTCGGCAAAGGCGGTGGCCACCACCTTGGCGCCGCGGTCGTGGCCGTCCTGCCCCAACTTTGCGATCATCACCCGCGGGCGGCGGCCCTGCTCCTCGGCAAAGGCGGCAATCTCGCCCTTGAGCTTGTCCCAACCCTCGGCGCTGTCGTAGGCGGCTGCGTACACACCGGTCACCTTTTGAATGTCGGCGCGATGGCGGCCGAACACCGCCTCCAGCGCATCGCTCACCTCGCCCACAGTGGCCCGCAGGCGGATGGCCTGGATGGACAGGTCCAGCAGATTGCCGGTGCCCGACTGGGCGGCGTCGGTGAGCGCCTTCAACGCAGCTTGCACCTTGGCGCCGTCGCGCGTGGCCTTGATCTGCTGAAGCCGCGCGATCTGGCCTTCGCGCACCTTGACGTTGTCCACCTCAAGGATGTCGACCTTGTCCTGCGTCGCCAGCTTGTACTTGTTGACGCCGACGATCACGTCCTTGCCGCTGTCGATGCGCGCCTGCTTCTCGGCCGCACTCGCCTCGATCTTGAGCTTGGCCCAGCCGCTGTCCACGGCGCGGGTCATGCCCCCCATGGCATCGACCTCTTCAATGATGTTCCACGCGGCGTCGGCCATGTCCTGGGTGAGCTTTTCCATCATGTACGAGCCCGCCCACGGGTCGATCACGTTGGTGATGTGGGTCTCTTCCTGGATGATGAGCTGCGTGTTGCGGGCGATGCGCGAGCTGAACTCGGTGGGCAGCGCGATGGCCTCGTCGAATGAATTGGTGTGTAGCGATTGCGTGCCGCCAAACACCGCCGCCATGGCCTCGATGGTGGTGCGCACGATGTTGTTGTACGGGTCCTGCTCGGTCAGGCTCCAGCCGCTGGTCTGGCAGTGGGTGCGCAGCATCAGGCTCTTGGGGTTCTTGGCACCGAAGCCTTTCATGATGCGCGTCCACAGCAAACGGGCCGCGCGCATCTTGGCGATCTCGAGATAGAAGTTCATCACGATCGCCCAGAAGAAGCTCAGGCGCCCGGCAAAGTCGTCCACATCCAGGCCCTTGGCCATGGCCGTCTTCACGTATTCCTTGCCGTCGGCGAGCGTGAAGGCCAGCTCCAGCGCCTGGTTGGCGCCCGCCTCCTGCATGTGGTAGCCCGAGATGCTGATCGAGTTGAACTTCGGCATGTGGCGCGAGGTGTACTCGATGATGTCGCCGATGATGCGCATCGACGGCTCGGGCGGGTAGATGTAGGTGTTGCGGACCATGAACTCCTTGAGGATGTCGTTCTGGATGGTCCCGGACAGTTGGTCCTGACTCACGCCCTGCTCCTCGGCCGCCACCACATAGCCGGCCAGCACCGGCAGCACGGCGCCGTTCATGGTCATGGACACGCTCACCTTGTCCAGCGGAATCTCGTTGAAGAGGATCTTCATGTCCTCGACCGAGTCGATGGCCACGCCGGCCTTGCCCACGTCCCCGGTGACGCGGGGATGGTCGGAGTCGTAGCCGCGATGCGTGGCCAGGTCGAACGCCACCGACCGACCGGCTTGGCCGCCCGCGAGCGCCTGTCGATAGATCGCGTTCGACGCTTCCGCCGTGGATAAGCCGGCGTATTGCCGGTTCGTCCAGGGCGGTTTCGCGTACATGGTGGCGCGGGGCCCGCGCACGTAA
>JBJTCL010000034.1:0-14148 GCA_046091865.1 Burkholderiaceae bacterium
CCTGTTGCGGCTGCGGGGCGGACCGCACACCACCGAGGGGGCTGCTTTGTGGCTTACTTCTTCTGCGGCGGCAAGTCGGTGCAACTGCCGTGCGCCGCCTTCAACGCCCGCGTGATTCCCAGCGTGGCCTACACCGATCCCGAGGTGGCCTGGGTGGGCCTGACCGAGGACCAGGCCAAGGCCCAGGGCATCAAGGTCAAGAAAGGCCTGTTCCCGTGGACGGCCTCGGGCCGTGCGATTGCCAACGGCCGCGACGAGGGCTTCTCCAAGCTGCTGTTTGACGATTCACCCGAGGCGCATGGCCACGGCAAGATCCTGGGCGGCGGCATCGTGGGCACGCACGCCGGCGACATGATCGGCGAGATCGCGCTGGCCATCGAGATGGGCGCGGACGCGGTGGACATCGGCAAGACCATCCACCCGCATCCCACGCTGGGCGAGAGCATCGGCATGGCGGCCGAGGTGGCGCACGGCAGTTGCACCGACTTGCCGCCGCAGAAGAAGTAAGCCACAAAGCAGCCCCCTCGGTGGTGTGCGGTCCGCCCCGCAGCCGCAACAGGCCCGATCGGTACGCCGGTCGGGCCTTGTCATTTGCGGCAATGGCTAAAATGGCCAATCCCTTAAGGAGCTCTCCCAGGAGCCGTCCATGCGCATCACCGCCACCGAAGCCAGGAACCGGTTTGGCAGCATTTGCGCGCTGGCCAAGCGCGAGCCGGTGTTCGTTGAAAAGGCGGGGCAGGTGGACACGGTGATCCTGTCGGCCGCCGAGTACGAAAGCCTCAAGGCCGACTCGGCCCGGGCCACGCGTGCGGCCCGCAAGAAGGCCTTCGAGGCCGAGTTTGGCGACTGGATCGCGGCGCAGAACGCCTGGGTGGAAGCGCACGGCGTGCCCGGCGCGGATCTGCGTCCCTGGTAAGGCGGCGCTGTCGCGTTCGGCAGCCCACGGTGGCGCAGTACGACGTTCATCCCAACCCCAGCGCCAGCGCGCAGCAGGGCATTCCGTACGTGGTGGTGGTGCAGAGTGACCTGCTCGATGCGCTGGCCACGCGCCTGGTGATTCCGTTGGCCACGGCCGATGCGCAGTCCAGGATGCCTGCCCGCTTGTGCCCGCTGATCAACGTCAACGGCCAGCGGCTGCATGCGCTGGCGCATTACGCGGCGCCGCTGCCTGCCCGCTTGCTCAAACGGCCCGTGGCCAATGTGCAGGCGCAGGCCAGTGCCCTGGTGGCTGCAATGGACGTGGTGCTGTCGGGCATCTGACCCGCTGCGCCAGCCACACCATCAAGCCCGTGACAGCGGGGCAGATGGGCTCGCGTACCATGGCCGCATGTCTGAACCCGCTGCCACATCCGCTGCTCCATCCGCTGCCTTCATCCCCGAGCGCACCGACATCGGCGCGGTCACCGTTTACTTTGGGCACAAGAACGGCAAGTACCCCGACGGCAACCAGGTGATTGTGCGCGGCGCCGATGCGCGCGTGGCTTTTGACACCCCGCTGGTGTCCAACCACATCGGGCCTGATTTCGACGGCGTGGACATGGTGATCCTGGGCCATGTGCACGAGGACCACATGGCCGGCCTGCACCGCGTGCCCAAGGCGCAGGTGTGGGTGCACGAGGCCGATGTGGCTGCCGCGCGCAGTTGGCCGGGGCTGGCGGCGCACTACGGCTACCCGGGCACCACCGGCGACAAGCTGCGCCAGAAGATTGAGGCGCAGTTTCACTACGCCCCCCGACCCGACGCGCAGGCCTATGCCGATGGCCAGGTGTGGGACCTGGGCGGTGGCGTACGCGTCACGGCGCACCACCTGCCCGGCCACACCTCGGGCCATTGCGCGCTGGTGGTGGAGCCCGCGGGCGTGGCCTTCATCGGCGACATCGACCTGACCGGCTTTGGCCCGTACTACGGTGACGCCACCTCGAGCCTGAACGACTTTCGCCGCACGCTGCGCAAGGTGGCCGAGCTGCCCGCCACGCAGTGGGTCACATCGCACCACCGCGGGCTGATCAGCGATCGCGCCACCTTTTTGCAGATGCTCGAAGCCTTTGCCGCCAAGGTGGACGAGCGCCGCGACAAGCTGCTGCAGATGCTGGGCAGCAACGGCAGCGGCCGCACGCTGAACGACCTGGTGCAGCAGCGGCTGCTGTACCCGCCGGGCTATGAGGAGCTGTGGGTGAACGATGCCGAGCGCCGCACCATCTCGCAGCACTTGCAGGAGCTGATCGAGCAGGGCAGGGTGCGGGTGCTGGGCGGGGCAGATGCAGGCACCGACGCGCCAGTGCGCTACGCGCCAGCCTAGCGCTGACGCCGGTTCCCGCGGCGCGGCGCCAGGCCGCACGAATGAGGGTTTTGCCCGTGGTGCAGGTGCGGCGGCGCTTCTAGAGTGCGGCGCATGACACACCGCTCCATCCCCCAAGCTCCCCGCCGCCGCTTCCTCATCCAAGCCGCTGGCACCGCTGCAGCCATTGCAGCGCCGTCGCTGGCAGGCAGCGCGTGGGCCCAGTCAGGCGCACAGGCTGGCGCCGGCAAATGGCCCGCCAAGCCCATTCGCATCGTGGTGGCCTTTCCGCCCGGCGGTCTGACCGATGCCTACGCGCGCATGTATGCCGAGCACCTGACCGCGCAACTGGGTGTGCCCGCCGTGGTGGACAACCGGCCGGGTGCCGGCGCCATCATCGGCATCGACGCGGTGGCCAAGTCGCCGCCCGATGGCTACACGCTGCTGATGACCACCTCGGGCACCGTGTGGCAAAACCGCGTGCTGTACACCAAGCTGCCCTACAACCTCGATCGCGACCTGGTGCCGATTGCCAACTTTCCGTCGGGGCCGCTGGTGGTGGGTGTGAACGAGAAGGTGCCGGCGCGCAACTTCCGCGAATTCATTGACTATGCCAAGGCCAACCCCTGCGCCATGGGCACCTACGCGCCGGGCTCGTATCCGCACATGGTGGCCGACCAGGCCAACCGCAACGAGGGCATGAAGATCCAGTCGGTGCATTACCGTGGCGAGGCGCCGATGTGGGTGGACGTGGCATCGGGCCAGACGCAGATCGCCATCGGCAGCTACCAGGCCTTTGCCACGGTGCAGCAGCGCGGCGTGCGCGCCATCGGCGTAACGGGCGTGTACCGTTCGCCGCGCCTGCCCGATGTGCCCACGCTGGTACAGCAGGGCGTACCGGGCCCGCTGGTCACGCTGGAAGGCGGCCTGCCGCTGATGGCGCCCGCCGGCACGCCCGAGGCGGTGCTGCAGGCGCTGTCGCGCGTGGTGGTGAAAGGTGCAGACACCGAACGCGCGGCCAAGCTGCGCGAAACCTTTGCCATCCCCAACAAGCCGGTGGGCCTGGCCGAGACGCGCCGCGAGTGGGAGCGCGTGGTGCCGATCTGGATCAAGGTGGCGGTGGACCTGGGCATCAAGCTCGACTGACGCGGCATGTACCGCCTGATCAGCGCCACGCCCAGCCCGTATGCGCGCAAGGTGCGCATCAGTCTCATCGAAAAGGGCATTCCGTTCGAGCTGCACACCGAGGTGCCCTGGGACAGCACCACCACCACGCCGCAGCACAACCCGCTGGAAAAGCTGCCGGTGCTCGTGCTGCCCGACGGCAGCAGCGTGTACGAATCCAGCTACATCCTTGAGTGGCTGGAGATCAAGCACCCGCAGGTGCGGCTGGTTCCTTCGGATGCCGACGACTTGCTGCTGGCCAAGAAGTACGACGTGCTGTGCAACGGCATTTGCGATGCGATCGTGTTGAGCTTTTTTGAGAGCAAGCGCGAAGGCAGCGGCAGCATCGAGTGGCTGGAGCGGCAGCGCCGCAAGATCGAAGGCGGCACGCGCGAGCTGTCGCGCCTGTTGGGCGATCGCGCGTGGGCGGTGGGCGATGGCTTCAGCCTGGGCGACATTGCGCTGGGCACGGCCGTGGGCTATCTGTCGGTGCGCTATCCGCAGCTCGACTGGAAGCGGCTGTACCCCAATCTGGCGGCACACAGCGCCAGGCTCGAGCAGCGCGAGTCGTTCCGCCAGACGGTACCAGTGCCGCAGACCATCCGCGACAAGGTGGGGTGACGGCGCCCGCCGCTGATGCGCAGGCGACGGTGGATCAGGCCGATTGCGGTTTTGTCTCGCGAGGGCGAAAGAACATCGGCTCCACCCGCTGCGTGACCGGGCTGTCGGCGGCCCAGGTCATGCACTGGCCGATGTGCGGCGGCGGCACATCGGGTTGCGCGCGCGGCAGCCCGGCGCGGCGGCGCTCGTGCTCGCGCCAGGGCCACATCGTCTGGTAGGCGGCGGTGGCCATGTTGAACAGCAACTCGCGCATGTGGGTGCAGCCCTGCGTGCCGCCGATCACCTCGTTGATGGTCTTGCGCCAGCCCTTGCCGATGGTGCGGCCCACCAGGCCCTGCACCGGCGGCGCGGCCTGCTTGCATTCGCCATAGGGCGTGTCGTCCATGGCCACGGCAGCAGCCACGATGGTCATCTGCTCGTCCAGCGTCAGGCGCACCGTCATGCCGTGGATGGGTGTGCCCGGCGGCATCTCACCGCGGTCGCTCGACACAAAGCCGTAGCTCTTGGTGTCGCGCAGCTGGCCCTCGATGTCCCACAGACCGTCGTCGCGCAGGTAGCCGCGGAACTCGGTGGCGCGGGTGTGCAGATGGCGTCGGGGGGCAGCGTCGGGCAGTGGCATGCCCGTATTTTCGGCGGCGCTGCGGGGGCGATGAGGGGCGGGCGTCGCGCAGGTGTCGCCGCCCCTCAAGGCTCAGCCTACGCCCGCCGCAGGTTCTGCCGGCTCAGCGGCAGATCCCGGATGCGCTTGCCGGTGGCGGCAAAGATGGCGTTCAGCACCGCGGGTGCGGCCACCGCGATGGTGGGTTCGCCCACGCCACCCCAGAAGCCGCCCGAGGGCATCACGATGGACTCCACCTTGGGCATGTGGCGCATCTGCACCATCGGGTAGGTGCCAAAGTTGGTCTGCTCGATGCGGCCGTCCTTCACCGTGCATTCGCCAAACAGCGCTGCTGACAGGCCATAGGCGAACGAGCCCTCCACCTGCGCCTCGATCTGCTGCGGATTCACCGCGTGGCCGCAGTCGGTGGCTGCCACGATGCGGTGCACCGTCAGCTCACCCGCACGCGACACCGACACCTCGGCGCAGGCCGCCACGTAGCTGCCGAAGCCATGCGTTTGCGCCAGACCGCGAAACACCTTCTGCCCTTTCACATCGGGCGCGGGCTTGCCCCAGCCGACGCGCTGCGCCACCGCCTCCAGCACGGCCAGGTGCTTGGGGTGTTTGGCCATCAGCTTGCGGCGCAGGGCCAGCGGGTCTTGCTTGGTGGCATGGGCCACCTCATCCAGAAAGCACTCCATGTACACCGCGTTCTGGTTCAGATTGACGCCGCGCCAGAAACCCGGCGGCACATGCGGATTGCGGATGGCGGGGTCGATCAGCAGATTCGGAAAGTCGTAGCCGATCATCGCCTCGCCGCCGCCGTTGTTCAGCCCCTGAAAGGCCACGCGGTCGATGCCGTCGCGCATCATCTGCGGGAACACACCGGCCAGGATGGACTGGCCTGCCAGGCGCATGTGCAGCGCGGTGATGTTGCCCTGCGCGTCCAGGCCGGCAGTCAGCTTGCACTGCGTGACCGGGTGGTAGCGGCCCTGCACCATGTCTTCTTCGCGGCTCCACAGCAGCTTGACGGGCACACCCGGCATCTCTTTGGCGATCAGCACCGCCTGGCGCACCCAGTCGTGGATGGCGCCGCGACGGCCAAAGCCTCCGCCCAGATGGATTTTGTGCACCTCGCACTTGGCAGGCCGCAGGCCCGAGGCCTCGGCGGTCGCAGCCAGTGCGGCCTCACCGTTTTGCGTGGGCGTCCACACCTCGCAGCGCTCGGGCGTGTACAGCGCCGTGGCGTTCATCGGCTCCATGGTGGCGTGGTTCTGGTGCGGGTAGCCGTACACCGCCTCGAGCTTGCGCGGGGCCTGCGCCAGTGCAGCGCGTGCGTCGCCATTGCTGTTGCCCACGGCCGCCTCGGGTGCGTCCAGCGCTGCCTTCATCACCTGCGCAAACGCGGCACTTGACGCAATGGCGTTCGGTCCCAGGTCCCAGTCGATGGGCAGGGCGTCGAGCGCCGTCTTGGCGCGCCACCAGGTGTCGGCAATCACCGCCACCGAGTTGTCGCCCACCGCCACCACCTTCTTCACGCCCGGGCGCTGCGCCACCGCCGCGGCATTGAAGCCGCGCAGCTTGCCGCCAAACACCGGGCAGGCCTTGATGGCGGCGTTCAGCATGCCGGGCAGGCGCAGGTCGGCGCCGTACACCTGCTTGCCGGTGACTTTTTCCACTGTGTCCAGCCGCGCCAGGCGCTTGCCCACCAGCGTCCAGCGCGACGGGTCTTTCAGCGGCACATCGGCCGGCGGGGCCAGGCGCGACGCGGCCTCGGCCACCTGCCCGTAGCGCAGCGTGCGGCCGCTGGGCGTGTGGGTGATCACGCCCTTGGCCACGCTGCATTCGGCTGCCGGCACGCCCCACTGGCTAGCAGCGGCCTGCACCAGCATCACGCGTGCGGTGGCGCCACCCTTGCGCACGTAGTCGTGCGATTCGCGGATGCCGCGGCTGCCGCCGGTGGACATATTGCCCCACACGCGGTTGCGCGCCAGGTTCTGCCCCGGCGTGGGGTATTCGGTGGTCACCCGGGCCCAATCGCATTCCAGCTCTTCGGCCACCAGTTGCGCCAGGCCCGTCAGCGTGCCCTGGCCCATCTCGGAGCGCGCGATGCGGATCAGCACCGTGTCGTCTGCGCGCACCACCACCCAGGCGTTGAGCTCGGGCGCGGTGCCTGCTGCGCCCGCTGCACCCGCGCCTTGCGCCAATGCCGGCACATGAAAGCCGAGCGACAAGCCGCCGGCCAGTGCAGTCACGGACGCTGCGGTGGATGCCGCGATGAAACCGCGGCGCGACAGGCCAGCAGGGAATTCAGCAGTCAATGCGGCAGGAAGGTCGTTGTGCTTCATGGTCGCCCCCTCACGCCACGCTGCCGTCGGCATGCTGGATGGACAGGCCGGCCGTCTTGGTATTGCCGCCTTGCGCCACCACCTTGATGGCCGCGCGGATGCGGTTGTAGGTGCCGCAGCGGCAGATGTTGGTGATGGCCTCGTCGATGTCCTTGTCGGTGGGGCGGGGCTTGTCGCGCAGCAGGGCGGCGGTGGCCATCACCATGCCGCACTGGCAGTAGCCGCATTGCGGCACATCCAGCGCCACCCAGGCCTTTTGCACCGGGTGCGATCCATCGGGCGACAAGCCTTCGATGGTGACCACCTTGTCGTTGGCGCCCACGGTGGACACCGGCCGCACGCAGCTGCGCACCGGCTGCCCGTTGACGTGCACCGTGCAGGCGCCGCAGGCCGCAATGCCGCAGCCGTACTTGGTGCCCGTCAGGGCCAGCTGCTCACGCAGCACCCACAACAGCGGGGTATCGGGTTCAGCGTCGAACTGGCGGACGCTTCCATTGACGTTGAGCTGGGCCATGCGCGTGTGCTCCTGTTTGGATGTTGCGCATGCATGCTATCGAAAACCAGCCACTTGTGTGGGTGGTGCAGACCCGTAGATGTGCACAAGCGCAGCAGCCCCGTACGGCAGCGCAGCTGCGCTCAGCGGGCTTGCGTGCTGCCCTGTGGTGCGGCGTCGGCCACCGCCACGCGGCGCGCGCCGTCAAAGCGGCGGGCCCAGTACGAGGCGCCCATGTCTTCCACCCGCACGGCGCCGCCCGGACGCGGCGCGTGGATGAACTTGCCGTTGCCCACGTAGATGCCGACGTGGCTGAAGGCCCGGCGCATGGTGTTGAAGAACACCAGGTCCCCCGGCTGCAGGTCAGACCGCTCGATGCGGTCGGTGGCGGCGGCCTGCTCGTGGGCGCTGCGTGGCAGCACTAGGCCCAGGGTTTGCTCGTAAATGGCGCGCACGAAGCCACTGCAGTCAAACCCGCCCTCGGGCGTGTTGCCGCCGCGGCGGTAGGGCACGCCCCAAAACGTCATCGCGTGCACCACCAGGTCAGACGCGCGGTCAGCCACGGTTTGGCCCACCTGCTCGATGCGGCTGATCAGGCCGCGCTCGGCCAGCAGGCGGGAGAGGTCGTCGTCTTGGGCAGGGGCGGCGTGCGCTCCGGTCGCACATGCCAATGCGACAGCAAGAACAGCAGCACAGCGCGGCAACCCTGTCAGGGACTTCATGCGCACGATTATCCAACACCCTGTCTAGAATGACTTTCATGGTCGCGAAGGCAGGCAAGACGTCAGGCAACAAGGCCGGCAAGAAGGCAAGCAACAACGCAGGCAAGAAGCCGGGCACGGCCCGCGGTGCAGGCGCCGGTGCACGCTCGGTGCTTGCGGGTGGTGCTGCCACCGCTGTGCCCTCCGGTGCCCCGCCAGGGGATGCGCGCCCCGGCTCGCATCCGACCCGCGAGCGATTGATCGACGTCACCATGCAACTCATGGACGCCGACGGCCACGACGCCGTCACGTCAGATCGGGTGCTGCAGGTCTCGGGCATCTCCAAGGGCTCCCTGTATCACCACTTTGCCGATTTCGCCGAATTGCTCGAGGCGGCGATGGCCCGGCAGTTCGCGCGCAGTGTCGACTGGAACATCGCGTCGATCAGCGATGTGATGGCCAAGGCCCGGTCCAGCGACGAAATGTTCCAGCTCATCGTCGGCCTGTTTCGCCTGACCCATGTGCCCGAGCGCGCCAAGTACCGCTTGCGCAGGGCCATGCTGGCGGGCATGACCACAGGCAACCCGCGTTTTCAGCAGGCGCTGGCGCGCGAGCAGGATCGCCTGACCGATGCCATGACGCAGTTGTTCCGCCAGGCCCAGTCGCGCGGGTGGGCCACGTCCGAGGTGGATCCTCATGCGGCGGCAGTGCTGGTGTAGGCCTACACCCTCGGCCTTGTGGTGGACGATGTGTCGTCACGCCATGTCGAACTCGAGGCTTGGTACGCGCTGATCGAACGGTTGCTGCTGAAGGTTTTCCGCTAGACCGTACGATTCGCCGCTGACGTACGTCTCGGTGCCTACACGGCGCCCAAACGGTATGTTGCTGCGCCGCAGCTTCCACGCAGACCATTGCTCATCACATCAAGGAGGAAATATGTTCCAGGCCCTGCTGCTCGAAAAATCCGGCGACCCCGCCACCTTTGCGGCCTCGGTGCAGGCTGTTGACGAATCTCGGCTGCCCGCGGTCGACGTGGAGGTGGCGGTGGCGTATTCCACGCTCAACTTCAAGGACGGCCTGGCCATCTGCAACAAGAGCCCGGTGGTGCGGCAGGGGCCCAGGGTGGCGGGCATCGACGGCGCGGGCACGGTGACGGCCTCGTCGCACCCGGCGTGGAAGCCGGGCGATGCCTTTGTGCACAACGGCTGGGGCGTGGGCGAGACGCACTGGGGGTGCCTGGCGCAAAAGGCCCGCCTGAAGGGCGACTGGCTGGTGAAGCTGCCGGGCGCCTTCACGCCGCGGCAGGCGATGGCGATCGGCACGGCGGGCTACACCGCGATGCTGTGCGTGATGGCGCTGGAAGACCACGGCGTGAAGCCCGGCGCCGGCGAGGTGCTGGTGACCGGCGCTACCGGCGGCGTGGGCAGCGTAGCGGTGGCCTTGCTCAGCAAGCTGGGCTACACGGTGGTGGCCGCCACCGGCAAAACCTCGGAAGAGGCCTACCTGAAGTCGCTGGGCGTAGCGTCCATCATCGACCGCGCCGAACTGGCCGCGCCGGGCAAGCCATTTCAGAAAGAACGCTGGGCTGGTGTGGTGGATGCAGTGGGCTCGCACACTCTGGCCAACGCGTTGGCCCAAACGCGCTACGGCGGCACGGTGGCGGCCTGCGGCCTCGCGCAGGGCATGGACCTGCCCACCACGGTGATGCCTTTCATCCTGCGTGGCGTGACGCTGGCGGGTGTGGATTCGGTGATGGCGCCGCTGGCGCGCCGTCAGCAGGCCTGGGACCGCCTGGCGCGTGACCTGGACGTGACCAAGCTCGAGGCCATGATCGACGAGGAGCCGCTGGACGCGGCCATCGGCAAGGCGTACGACCTGATGGCGGGCAAGGTGCGCGGCCGCGTGGTGGTGCGGCTGCCGTGAAGGCCGCCGCGCGTGCATCGGCATCGCTGACGGCGATGTGGGTATCTGCCCTGATGGCGGCGGCCGGCTGGGCGCTGTCGCTGCAAGCGGCGCCCGCCATGGCGCAGGCCCATGCGTCCACCACGCCGCCGCCCGAACTGCGCTGGCGCACCGAGGTGGTGGCGCGCGGTCTGGCGCATCCGTGGGGCGTGGCCTTTTTGCCGCAGGGGCGCTTTCTGGTCACCGAACGCGGCGGCACGCTGCGCGTGGTGCAGTCCGACGGCAAGCTGTCTGACGCGCTGGCCGGCGTGCCCGCGGTGGCGGCCACCGGGCAGGGGGGCCTGCTCGATGTGATCACCGACCGCGACTTCGAGCGCAACCGCACCGTGTTCCTGTGTTACACCGAGCCGGCCTCTGCGGTGGCGGGGGTGGGCGCCAGCGAGCGCGGCAACGGCACCGCACTGGCGCGCGCCACGCTCAGCGACGACCTGCGCACGCTGCAGGATGTGCGCGTGATTTTTCGGCAGCAGCCCAAGGTGGGCGGTGGCCTGCACTTTGGCTGCCGCATTGTCGAGGCACCCGACCAGACGCTGTACCTGTCGCTGGGCGACCGCGGCACCCGCTTGGACGACGCGCAGAACCTGGCCACGCACATCGGCAAGGTGGTGCGCATCACCAAGGACGGCAAGGCGCCCGCCGACAACCCCTTTGTGGGCCGCAGTGGCGCATTGCCCGAGATCTGGAGCTGGGGCCACCGCAATCAGCAGGGCGCTACGCTGGGGCCGGACGGCGCGCTGTGGACGCACGAGCACGGGCCGCAGGGCGGCGACGAGATCAACCGCCCGCAGGCCGGACGCAACCACGGCTGGCCGGTCATCACCTACGGCGAGCGCTACGGTGGCGGGCCGGTGGGCGAGGGCATCACCGCCAAGGCGGGCATGGAGCAGCCACTGCTTTACTGGCGACCGTCCATCGCGCCCTCGGGCATGGTCTTCATCACCAGCGATCGCTACCCCGGTGCGCGCGGCCACCTGCTGGTGGGTTCGCTGCGCTACGGCGAGGTGCGCCGCATCGAATTGGCGGGCACCCGTGTGGTGGCCGAACAGCGCGTGCGCATCGACTCGCGCGTGCGCGATGTCAAGCAGGGGCCTGACGGCTGGATCTATCTGCTGACCGACAAGCCCGATGGCGAGTTGCTGCGGCTGATGCCTTGACGGCCGGCCGCCTGCGCAGCCCGGCAGGCGGGGCCCGCCTCACCCTTTGCGCGACGGCAGCTCGGCCTGCACCTGCGGCAGGTCCACCATCACCGGCTGGCCGGGCGTGGTGCAACCGGTGTCGCAGCACTTGCCGGGCTGGCGGTTTTGCGTGATGGTGCGTGACGGGTCGTGCGGCGCGGCGGCCGGCGATCCGTCGGCGGCCACACCGCGCTCCAGCAGGCGCTCCACCAGTTCCACCTTGTTGCCCACCGGGTAGTTGCGCCAGATCTCCTGCTTCATCGCGGCGGGCGAGCCGCCGCCGTGCAGGCTGATCACGCTGTACCAGCCGCCCTGGTAGCCGGCGGTCAGGTCTTCGATGAAGCGCGCGGTCTGGATACGCTGCTCGTACGGGATGGCCGGGTTGGCGCGCAGCACATCGGACAGGCGGGCGCCCGTCTCGGGGTTGTGGTCTTCGTCGGGGCCAGGGAGGGTAACGATCAGCCCGCCGCTCACGTAGTGCGCGATGCGGTGCATGTCGTAGATCTGCGTGGCCAGCAGCAGCTTGCCGATGTTGGCAAACACCGCGTCGGGCATGAAGCTGCCGCTCCACTCGTCGGCCTTGCCGTACACGCTGCTGGCCACACCGCAGGCGTAAAAACCTTCGGTGATCTTGATCAGCTCGACCATCTGCTCGCGCAGGTGGGTCTCCTTGCCCGGATCAAAGCCGTTGGCCTCGCACATCAGCGCGCCGGCGCCGATCAGCAAGTCGCCAAAGCCCGCGCGCGCCGCGATGCAGGTCTGGCGGTGATGCGTGGCGTAGCTGTAGGTCAGGTGGTGCGAATGCTCCCAGTCGCCGGCGTAGAACACGTCTTCCATCGGCACAAACACGCGGTCAAACAGGCACACGCCGGTGCTCTGCCCGTACTTGCGGCTGAACAGCGCCGCGCCGTGCTCGGCCTCGCCAGGGCGGCCGGCGGGGCGGGCCACGATGGTCAGACCCGGCGCGTCGATGGGCACGGTGCAGCACACCGCAAAGTCGGCGTCTTCGGCGCCCATGTTGCGGCAGGGCATGACCAGCAGCTCGTGCATGTAGGGTGCGCCGGTGACGATGGCCTTGGCGCCCGAGATGCGGATGCCGCGGCGGCCGTTCTCCACCGCATTGCGCTCGACGAGGCGCACATAGCTGTCCAGGTTGGGCTGCTCGTGCGGGCGCAGGCTGCGGTCGCCTTTGCCGTCGGTCATGGCCACGCCCAGCGTCAGGTCCTGGTCTTGCACGCGGTGCAAAAAGGCCAGGAAGCGGTCGGTGTGCTCGCGCGTGCCGCGGGCGTCGTCGATGCGCGCCGTCACCTGCGCCAGGCCGTTGAGTGCGTCGTGCGTCAGGTAGCGCTGCGCGCAGCCGCTTTCCTGGCAGATCAGGCGCACGGCTTCCAGCTTGTTCAGCAGGTCGCCCGAGCTGCGGTTGATGTGCGTCATGCGGTTGACGCGGCGGCCGCTGGACTGCTCGATGGCCGTCATCACCGGCGCGTACTGCGGCTTGTGCGCAAAGTCGTAGGTGAGCGCGATGGCGTTGATGCCGGGCTGCAGGGCCGCGTCATCGACCACCGATTCCACGCGCCGGCCGTCCACGAACACGGTGGGCCGGTAGCGGCGCAGTGACTCGCGATAGTCGTCGCCGGTCATCAGGGTGGCTGTGGGGGCAGAGGCGTTCATGGGGTGGTGCGGTGGGAGGCGGAAGGTGCAAGTTGGAAGGTGCAAGTCGCTCGGGCATTGTGCGCAGCAACGCTGCCCCCGCGCTCGGTATTTTGCCTAACGTCCATAAAAATGAACAATGTTCAAATAATAAATGGTACGGCTGTTTTGTGTTACTGTCGTTCATTCGGTTTGACGCTTATGCGGCCGATTGAGCGCTGGCTTAAGCAGATGATCAAAGGGTGGGGCCGTTGAACGGATCGCCCAGCTTTCCATACCAACGGAGACGCCAACCCAAGCACCCACCGGACGCACCCAGGCCCATCCCCACCCACGCATGAAAAAAGACCCCCCAGCCCCCGTCGCCATCGATGTGTTGCGGCCCAAGCCCACCGCCCAGCAAGAGGCGATGGCCGAGCGCCGCCGCGCCCGGCGCGAGGAGCGTCAGCAGGCGGTGGGTGCGGCCCGGCGCGGGCTGATCCTGGACGCCGCGCGGGCGGTGTTTACCGAATCGGGCCTGGACGGCGGCAGCCTGCGCGAGATCGCGCGCCGTGCCGGCTACACGCCGGGTGCCCTGTACTCGTACTTCGACAGCAAGGAGGCGATCTATGCCGAACTGCTGGGCGAATCGCTGGACCGCTTGCAGGCGGCGGTGCGGGCGGCCAAGCCGGCGGCGCCCGCCCGGGGGCGGCGCAAGGCAGTTGCGGACGAGGCGCAGGCCCCTGACGCCGTCACGGCCCCAGCCGCCGCGCTGTTGATGGCCAAGGCGCGCGGCTGGTTCGACTTTTATGCGCGCCATCCGCGTGATCTGGACCTGGGTTTTTATCTGGCGCACGGCCTCGGGCCCAAGGGCCTCACACCCGATCTCAACGATCGGCTGAACCAGCGGCTGCTGCAGGCCCTGGCCCCCTGCGAGGACGCCCTGCGCGCCCTGGGCTGCGCCCCCGACATCGCGCGGCGCGAGCACGCGGCCCTGTTTGCCCACGGCGTGGGCCTCCTGCTGCTGCAGCACACCGGCCGCATCCGCCTGTTCGACCAGCAGGCCTCGCCCTTGTTTGACGAGCATCTGCGCCAACTGGTGTGGCGGCTGACCGGCTTGGCTGTGGATGCCGCGACGGCATGGGCGGGTGGCGCAGCCGGCGGAGCGCCGGGCCATGC
>JBJTCL010000035.1:0-4643 GCA_046091865.1 Burkholderiaceae bacterium
GATCGCAGCGCGCGCACAGGCCAAGCGCGAAAAGAACTTTGCCGAGGCCGACCGCATCCGCCAGGACCTGCTGGCGCGCGGCATCGTGCTCAAGGACAGCCCGGCGGGCACCACCTGGGAGGTGACGGCATGACGCGCGCCGCAAGCGTGACGGTCACCACGCCCGAGTACTGGGCCGAGGCCTGCAGCTACCTGGCCAAGCGCGACCGTGTGATGCGCCGGTTGATCCCGCAGTTTGGCAATGCCTGCCTCGAGTCGCGCGGTGATGCCTTCGTCACGCTGGCGCGCAGCATCGTGGGCCAGCAGATCTCGGTGAAGGCAGCGCAGTCGGTGTGGGAGCGTTTTGCGGCGCTGTCCAAGCGCCTCACGCCCGCCAGCGTGCTCAAGCTCAAGGTGGACGCGATGCGCGAGGCCGGCCTGTCGGCACGCAAGGTCGAGTACCTGGTCGACCTGGCGCTGCACTTCGATTCGGGTCGCGTCAGCGCCAACCAGTGGCAGGGCATGGACGACGAGTCCATCATCAATGAACTGGTGGCCATCCGCGGCATCGGTCGCTGGACGGCCGAGATGTTCCTGATCTTCCACCTGATGCGGCCCAATGTGCTGCCGCTGGACGATGTGGGCCTGATCAACGGCATCAGCCGCAACTACTTTTCGGGCGACCCGGTGAGCCGCAGCGACGCGCGCGAGGTGGCTGCCGCCTGGGACCCTTTCTGCAGCGTGGCCACTTGGTATATTTGGCGCTCGCTCGACCCGGTGCCGGTCGCGTACTGATACGGGGTTGTGCCGCCCGCACCGGGCGCTTCCCACACACAGGAGCCAGGCCTTGCCGAAGAAGACGTTTCTGGACTTCGAGCAACCGATCGCAGAGCTCGAGTCCAAGATTGAGGAACTGCGCTACGTGCAGACCGAGTCGGCCGTCGACATCTCCGAAGAGATTGACCAGCTGAGCAAAAAAAGCCAGCAGCTGACCAAGGACATCTACAGCGACCTCACACCGTGGCAGATCACCAAGATCGCGCGCCACCCCGAGCGTCCGTACACGCTGGACTACATCGGCGAAATCTTCACCGACTTCGTTGAGCTGCATGGCGACCGCCACTTTGCCGATGACCAAAGCATCGTCGGCGGTCTGGCGCGCTTCAATGGCAACGCCTGCATGGTGCTGGGCCATCAAAAGGGCCGCGACACCAAGGAGCGCGGCCTGCGTAACTTTGGCATGAGCAAGCCCGAGGGCTACCGCAAGGCGCTGCGCCTGATGAAGACGGCCGAGAAGTTCAAGCTGCCGGTGTTCACCTTTGTCGACACACCCGGCGCTTATCCCGGCATCGATGCCGAGGAGCGCGGACAGTCCGAAGCGATTGGCCGCAACATCTTCGAGATGGCGCAGCTCGAGGTGCCCATCATTACCACCATCATCGGCGAGGGTGGCTCGGGCGGCGCGCTGGCCATCAGCGTGGCTGATCAGGTGCTGATGTTCCAGTACTCGGTGTATTCGGTGATCAGCCCCGAGGGCTGTGCGTCCATCCTGTGGAAGACCGCCGAGCGCGCGCAGGACGCCGCCGAGGCACTGGGCATCACCGCGCATCGCCTGAAGGCGCTGGGCCTGGTGGACAAGATCGTCAACGAACCGGTGGGCGGTGCGCACCGCGACACCAAGCAGATGGCGGCCTTTCTCAAGCGGGCGCTCAACGATGCGTGGCGCCAGGTGACCGACCTCAAGCCGCGCGAGCTGCTCGACCGGCGCTACGAGCGGCTGCAAAGCTATGGCCGCTTCAGCGACACCAAAGCCGAAGCCCGCTGAGGCTTTTGCGCCCCACCCACTGAACGACGACGCCCTGGCGCGCGCGCTGAGCGCCTGGGTGCCGTGCCTGCCGCTGGCCGTGGCCTTCAGTGGCGGGGCCGATTCCACCGCCTTGTTGCACGCGTGTGCGGCACGCTGGCCGCAACAGGTGAGGGCGATTCATGTGCACCACGGCCTGCAGGCTGCGGCCGACGACTTTGAGCGCCACTGCCAGGTGGTGTGCGCCGCGCTGCATCTGCCGCTGCATAGCGTGCGGGTGGATGCCCGCCATGCGGGCGGCGAAAGCCCGGAGGACGCCGCGCGCCGCGCGCGCTACCGCGCACTGGCCGAGGCCGCACGCGATCAAGGTTGCGCCGAGGTGCTGCTGGCGCAGCATGCCGATGATCAGGCCGAGACGCTGCTGATCGCGCTGAGTCGCGGTGCCGGCCTGCCGGGGCTCGCGGCCATGCCGGCGCGGTTCGAGCGTCACGGCATGCAGTTCGGGCGGCCGCTGTTGGCCCTGCGCGGTTCGGGGCTGCGGCAGTGGCTGCGCGACCGTGGATTGCAGTGGGTCGAAGACCCAACCAACAGCGATACGGGCTACACCCGCAACCGGATCCGGGCGCAGGTGCTGCCGGCCGTCGAGGCCGCACTGCCGTCGTTCGTGGCGATGGCCGCGCGCAGTGCCGCGCATGCGGCGCAGGCGCAGCAGTTGCTGGACGAGCTGGCACAGATCGACCTGGCCGCCTGTGGCACGCCCCCGGCCATTGCCGGGCTGCAGGGTTTGCCGGCAGCGCGCCAGGCCAATGCGCTGCGCGCCTGGCTGCGTGATGCGCACGGCACCGTGCCCAGCGCCGCGCAGATGGACGAACTGCTGGCGCAGATCGACGCCTGCCGCACCCGCGGGCACCGGATCGAGCTCAAGGCCGGCGCCGGCGCCATCCGGCGGGAGGGCGACCGGCTGGCCTGGGTGCCCTACTTATAATCGCGGGCTTTGCGCAGTGGGCGCAGACAGCAAAGTTTCCCTGCCATGGCATTGATCGTTCACAAGTACGGCGGCACCTCGATGGGCTCGACCGAGCGCATCCGCAATGTCGCCAAGCGCGTGGCCAAGTGGGCGCGCGCCGGCCATCAGATGGTGGTCGTTCCCAGCGCCATGAGCGGCGAAACCAACCGCCTGCTGGGCCTGGCCAAGGAACTGGCTCCCGCCCAGCAGGACAGCGCCTACACCCGCGAACTCGACATGCTGGCCGCCACCGGCGAGCAGGCATCCAGCGCGCTGCTGGCGATTGCGCTGCAGGCCGAGGGGCTGCCGTCGGTCAGCTACGCCGGCTGGCAGGTGCCGATCAAGACCAACAGCGCCTACACCAAGGCCCGCATCGAAAGCATCGACGACGCGCGCATCCGCGCCGACCTGGCCGCCGGCCGGGTGGTCATCGTCACCGGATTTCAGGGCGTCGACGAGGGCGGCCACATCACCACGCTGGGCCGCGGCGGCAGCGACACCTCGGCGGTGGCCGTGGCCGCCGCCATGAAAGCCGACGAGTGCCTGATCTACACCGACGTGGACGGCGTCTACACCACCGACCCGCGTGTGGTGCCCGAGGCGCGCCGCCTGCACACCGTGAGCTTCGAGGAGATGCTGGAGATGGCGTCCATGGGCTCCAAGGTGCTGCAGATCCGTTCGGTGGAATTTGCCGGCAAGTACAAGGTGCCGCTGCGTGTGCTGTCGAGCTTCACGCCCTGGGACATTGACCTGGCCGAAGAGGCCCAGTCGGGCACGCTGATCACTTTCGAGGAAGACGAACAAATGGAACAAGCCGTTGTTTCCGGCATCGCGTTCAACCGCGACGAGGCCAAGATCTCCATCCTGGGTGTGCCCGACAAGCCGGGCATCGCGTACCAGATTCTGGGTGCGGTGGCGGATGCGAACGTTGAGGTGGACGTGATCATCCAGAACATCTCCAAGGACGGGAAGACCGACTTCAGCTTCACCGTGCACCGCAACGACTACGCCAAGACCATGGATCTGCTCAAGGCCAAGGTGATGCCGTCGCTGGGCACCGACCGCGTGGAAGGCGACACCCGCATCTGCAAGGTGAGCATCGTGGGCATCGGCATGCGCAGCCATGTGGGCATTGCCAGCAAGATGTTCCGCTCGCTGAGCGAAGAGGGCATCAACATCCAGATGATCTCCACCAGCGAGATCAAGACCTCGGTGGTGATCGACGAGAAGTACATGGAACTGGCGGTGCGCGCCCTGCACCGCGCGTTCGAGCTTGACCAGTCGGCCACCTTCTGAGGCCGGTGGGGCATAATCCGAACACCCGGAAACGTGACCGAGAGGCCGAAGGTGCTCCCCTGCTAAGGGAGTATGCGGTGTAGAGCCGCATCGAGGGTTCGAATCCCTCCGTTTCCGCCAAATAGCAAGCAATCGTGCGCCTTTCGGGCGCATTGTTGTTTCTGCCCACCAATCTACCCACCAAGTAGCCACTGCTTGATGCGGTAGTAGTGCTGTCCCAGTGTCGGGATGCTGGACGGCTTTCGCCATGCTCGGCACCAATGGCGTTGTGATGTTCGGGTAGCCCCCCTACCGACTGCGCTTTCCCGCTAGCCAGACCCCCGCCGTACCCTGCCCCACAACTGGACTCGGACTCCTACGTTAACCCTACACACTGTTTCGTGGACGCACCGAGCAGTTTTGAGAAACCGCCCACATCAGGGAAGACGAACCGCTAGCCTTGGCTTCGTGTAGGTCTTGGCTCTCCGGTCTTCTGCCATCTTTCCTGGCTTGGACTTGATTCGCTACTGCTGCTCTTGCTGCACTAGCCAAGTCCGAAATTGGCGCTCAGCCTTTGAT
>JBJTCL010000036.1:0-34443 GCA_046091865.1 Burkholderiaceae bacterium
GAACTGATCCATATGGAAATAGATCACGCGGTTCGAGAGGGTTTCGGCCAACTCGATCTTGGCGTCACCCTTCAGGCGGGCAATGTCCGTGGGCGGCACGTTGTCGATCACGTCCACATCACCGGCCAGAAGCGAGGCCACCCGCGTCGGACCTGAGGTCTGGAAGCGGAAGGTCACCGTTTCCCAGGCCGGCCGCGGGCCCCAGTAGTTGGGGTTACGCGCGAGCGTCACACGATCGCCGGGCCGAAACTCGGTGTAGCGAAACGGGCCGGTTCCGCCCTGACACTTGAGGGCGTTGAAGTCCTCGGTCGACATCGACTCGGCACAGGTCTTGGGGACCAGCGCGATCGTGGAGAGGAACGTTGGAACGAGGGGCGCCGGGGCCTTGGTTTTCACGCGCAGGGTGTGGCTGTCCACCTTCTCGAAGGTCATGCCGGTGATGAACTGGGCAAAGCTTGCCGGCGAACGCGGCACATTGGGCACGCGCTTGTAGGTGGCGATCACATCGTCAGCGGTAAATTCAGAGCCATCAAAGAACTTGACACCCCGGCGAAGCTTGAATTCCCAGGTCGTGTCATCCACGGTGCGCCAGTTTTCAGCCAGCGACGGAATCAGACCCTGATTGGCATTCTGGTTCACAAGCGGCTCAAACACATGCCGGGCCAGGCCATTATTGGGGCCCAGATTATGGTAGTGCGGGTCGATCGAACTGGGTTCAGCCGACAAACCAATACGCACCTCCTGCGCATTTGCCGCCGACAAGGCGAGGGTGCTGGCAAGAACCGCCGAGCCGGCGGCAAGCCCTGCCGCGCGCGCGCTCCGGGTCAGGTAGGGGAGGCAAGACATGCTGCGAACTCCTGTAGACAATGAAAGGAAACCGGGAGGAAGCCGAACCTGGCTGTTGGTGCAACATTCTTTCTGTAAATTCGTAGTCTGCTGGTTTTGCGGTGCTAGACTGGCCGTAGGTATGAGGGCGCGGAGCGCTAGAAGCGCGAAGGACGGCCCAGCACCGCGGCGCGACCCCGGCAGGCATTTCTCGCAGGCGATTTCTTCGGGGCACTTTTATCCCCACCCACGAAGGAGTCGACAACATGGCAATGCGTGTAGAGTAACACCCCCTGGAGGCCGCTTTTGCGGCCTTGCTGGCGAACCGCCCCGATGGCGCCGGCGAGGCGCTGCGCATCCTGGTCAACGAAGCGAGCAAAATCGAAAGTGCCCACTTTCTCAATGCCCAACCTAAGGCCGGCAGGGCTGAGACTCAGAGCCCGGTGCGCAGGGACCAGATTTCCGGGAACAGCACCACATCCAGCATCTTGCGCAGGTAGCTGATGCCGCCTGTGCCCCCAGTGCCGCGCTTGAAGCCACTCACCCTTTCCACCGTGGTCAGGTGGCGAAAGCGCCAGAGCCGGAAGGCGTCTTCCAGGTCGGTCAGTTCCTCGCCCAGCTGGTAGAGGTCCCAGTGCTCGCGCGGTGCGCGGTAGACCGTGAGCCAGGCCTGTTCGACCGCATCGCTGCGGGCATAGGGCTGACGCCAGTCGCGTCCGCTTTGGTTGTCGGGCACCTTGATGCCGCGCCGAGCGAGCAGGCGCAGGCATTCGTCGTACAGCGAGGGCGATTCGTACGCTGATTGCACATGGGCCAGCAGGTCCGGTCGGTGGCCGTGCGGTCGCAGCATGGCCGCGTTCTTGTTGCCCAGGGTGAACTCGATGCAGCGGTACTGCCAGCTCTGAAAGCCGCTGGACTGCGCCAGATAGGGCCGGATCGCGCTGTATTCGGGGGGTGTCATGGTGGCCAGCACATCCCAGGCATGGACCAGCTGCTCCATGATTTTGGAGACGCGGGCCAGCATCTTGAAGGCATCGGGCAGCTGGTCGCTGCGGATGCAGACCACGGTCGCCTGCAGCTCGTGCAGCATGAGCTTCATCCACAGCTCGCTGGTCTGGTGCTGCACGATGAACAGCATCTCGTTGTGGTCGGGCGAGAGCGGCGTCTGGGCGTTGAGGATCGCGTCGAGCTGCAAGTAGTCGCCATAGCTCATGCGCCCGTCGAAGTCGAGCAGGGCATGCTCTTCGTGCACGACCTCTTCAGCTCCGGCATCGGTGCTGTCGCGGTCGGCGGGGGGATGAAAAGGGCATCCGGTCATGGGAGTCTCCAGCGTGTTTCAGGTCACGGCGTGCTTCTGCGCAAAGCGCGCATCGCGCCATTCGCCACTGTGCATCACCTGCCGCAGCTGCTCTACCGCCTGCCAGACATCGGCGTAGCCGAGGTAGAGGGGCGTGAAGCCAAAGCGCAGGATGTCCGGGTGTGCCGCGCCGTTACCGGCCCGGAAATCGCCGATCACGCCACGCGCGATGAGCGCTTGAACGATGGCATAGGCACCTTCGGACCGGGTCAGGCTGACCTGGGAGCCACGAAGTCCCTCCGGCTCGGGCGTGGCCATGCCCAAGCCATGGCCGTGCAGGCGTGTGCGCACCAGCTGCATGAACAGGCCGGTCAGGGCCAGCGACTTGCGCCGCAGCGCAGCCATGCCGCCCAGTGGTTCGGCGGCCAGCAGGGTGTCGAGTCCGCAGTCCAGGGCGGTGAGGCTCAGGATGGGCTGGGTACCGCACTGGTAGCGGGTGATGCCCTGGGCGGGCCGGTAGTCCGGCGTGAATTCGAATGGCGCGGCATGCCCCCACCAGCCTGCCAGAGGCTGCCAGAAGCGGTCAGTGTGGCGCGGGTTGACCCACACAAAGGCCGGAGCCCCCGGACCGCCGTTGAGGTATTTGTAGCCACAGCCCACCGCAAAGTCGGCCTGCGCTGCGTGCAGGTCAACCGGCACGGCCCCTGCGCTGTGGGCCAGGTCCCAGACGGTGAGGATGCCGCGCGCATGGGCACGGGCTGTGAGCGCCGCCATGTCGTGCATAGCTCCGGTTCGGTAGTTCACATGCGTGAGCATGAGCACGGCCACATCGTCCCGCAAGGCGGCATCGATCCTTTCGGCTTCGACCAGCTGCAGCGTGAAGCCGCGCTCCCTGCACAGGGCTTCGGCGATGTAGAGGTCGGTTGGAAAGTTGCTGCGCTCGCTGACGATCTTCCGTTTTGGTGGTGTGTCCGCTGCGCTCATGTTCAGTGCGGCGCTCAGCACCTTGTAGAGGTTGATCGAGGTGCTGTCTGCGGCCACCACTTCGCCCGGTCGGGCGCCGATCAGCCGCGCGATCTTGTCGCCCACGCGCTGCGGCATCTCGAACCAGCCGGCGCTGTTCCAGCTGCGGATCAGGTCGTGGCCCCATTCGCGCTGCACCACGTCGGCCACACGTGCGGCCACGCTACGCGGCAGCACCCCCAGCGAGTTGCCGTCCAGATAGATCAGGCCATCGGGTATGCGGAACTGGTCGCGCAGGGCGCGCAGTGGGTCTTGCGCGTCGAGCGCGCGGCAGTGGTCCAGGGTGATCGGCGTGGTCATGCGGTCAAGGAACGATTCAGCCAAGGCAATGTGTTCAGAGTTCGCGCAGCACCGCGCGAACCGGCGAGGCATCGGCCTGCAGCCATTTCAGCGGCAGCGCGATCAGCTCGTAGTCGCCTTCGGGCACCTCGTCGAGCACCAGGTTCTCCAGCACGCGCAGGCCACGTTGGCGCAGCACCTGGTGGCTGTCGAGTGTCTTGCTGACGGCCGGATCGACACTGGCGCTGTCGATGCCCACCAGCAGCACCCCCAGGCGGGCCAGGCGCTCGATGGTGTCGGGCGCGAAGGCGGGCAGGGCGGCGTCCCAGCGGCTCACCGGCATGCGTGCATAGGTGCGCACCAGCACGCGGGCGGGCAGCGGTGTGTGCAGCGGCGTGGGCGCGCCGTCGATCGCATGCGCAATGTGCTCCCACTGCACCAGGGGCCTGCAGCCGATCGCGTGGATCACGCGGCACGGGCCCAGGTACGGGTGCAGGTCCAGCGTACCGGCGGCAGCGCCTGTGGGGTCGTAGTGCAGCGGCGCGTCGGCATGGGTGCCCACATGCGGCGACAGCGTGACCGCGCTCACGTTCACCGGGCAGCCGGGCGCGATCTGCGCGCTCCACTGCTGCTGGTACGCGGTGTCGCCGGGGAACACCGGGCTGCCGGCATCCACCGGTGCCGAGATGTCCCACACGCGGCGCACTCGCCGGGCGGCCGCTCGTGAACCGTCGGGTGACCGTTCAGACGAACCGTTGGATGAAGAAGCTGCGCTGTGCATCGGGCGCCGAAAGTAGCACCGCCCGAGAACCTGTGGTGTCGGTTATTTCCAACAGGGCATCAGATGGGCAGCGCAGGCAGCCCGTGCCGCGCGCGCGCCTTCTCGCAGGCGTGGCTGCCCGCCTCCAGCTCGCGGCAGGGGTTGGGGCGCCATTCGTAGATGCCGCAGGCCACGCGCTGGCCGATGGTGCCGGTCAGTGCGGCGCAGCGCACCGGCATGTGGTCGGTGCCGCGCATGCGGCAGGTGCTGCGGGTCACTTCCACCGTCAGGCCATCGGGCACATGGCCGCCCATGGACAGCAACTCGTCTGCCGCAAAGTCCACCCGGAAGGCCGCGCAGCAGGCACCGCAATCGGTGCACGGGTTGGTGGGGCCAGCCATGGCCGCTGCGTCAGCCCGTGCGGCCGAGCAGCAGGTACTCCATCAGGGCCTTCTGCACATGCATGCGGTTCTCGGCTTCGTCCCACACCACGCTTTGCGGGCCGTCGATCACCTCGGCCGCCACCTCCTCGCCGCGGTGGGCGGGCAGGCAGTGCATGAACAGCGCATCGGGCCTGGCCACCTTCATCATCGCCTCGTCCACGCACCAGTCGGCAAAGGCCTTGCGGCGGGCCTCGTTCTCGGCCTCGTAGCCCATGCTGGTCCACACGTCGGTGGTGACGAGGTCGGCGCCGCGGCAGGCGTCCAGCGGGTCCTTGAAGACCTTGTAGCTGTCGGCGCTGCGCAGGCCCGCCACGGTCTGGTCCACCTCGTAGCCGCTGGGCGTGCTGATGTGCACGCTGAAGCCCAGAATCTCGGCCGCCTGCAGCCAGGTGTTGGCCATGTTGTTGCCGTCGCCCACCCAGGCCACCACCTTGCCCGCGATCGAGCCACGGTGTTCGATGAAGGTGAAGATGTCGGCCAGGATCTGGCAGGGGTGAAATTCGTTGGTCAGGCCGTTGATCACCGGCACGCGCGAGTGCGCGGCAAAGCGCTCGATCTTGTCCTGCCCGAAGGTGCGGATCATCACCAGGTCGACCATGCGGCTGATGACCTTGGCGCTGTCTTCGATCGGCTCGGCGCGGCCCAGCTGGCTGTCGCCGGTGGTCAGGTGCACCACGCTGCCGCCCAGCTGGTACATGCCGGCCTCAAAGCTCACGCGGGTGCGGGTGCTGGCCTTCTCGAAGATCATCGCCAGCGTGCGGTCGGCCAACGGCTGGTACTTTTCGTAGGCCTTGAACTTGCGCTTGATGAACGCCGCACGCTCGAACAGATGCGCGTATTCGGCCGCGCTGAAGTCGCTGAACTGCAGGTAGTGGCGCACGGGCGGCGCACCAGTCGGCGCACCAGCCGGCGCACCCAGCGAAGTGGGCGGCAGGCTGCTCATGGTGTCTCTGCCAAAAAGCTCCGCACCAGCGGCACCAGGATGGCCAGTATCTCGTCGGCCTCGGCCTCGCTCAGGATCAGCGGCGGCACGACGCGGATCACCGTGTCGGCGGTGACGCTGATCAGCAGGCCGGCTTCAGCCGCACGGCCCACCAGCACGCCGCAGGGGCGCTCGAGCTCCACGCCCAGCATCAGGCCCTGGCCGCGGATGTCCTTCACCCCCTGCAGGCGGCCGAACTCGCGCTCGAGTGCGGCCTTCAGGTGCGCGCCCACGCGCTCGGCGTTGGCCAGCAGGCCGTCTTCTTCCATGATGCGGATGGTCTCCACCCCGGCGCGCATCGCCAGCGGATTGCCGCCAAAGGTGGTGCCGTGATTGCCCGGCTGGAAGATGTGGGCGGCCTTGGGGCCGGCCACCACCGCGCCGATCGGCACGCCCGAGCCCAGGCCCTTGGCCAGCGGCATCACGTCGGGCAGGATGCCGGCCCACTGGTGCGCAAACCACTTGCCGGTGCGTCCCATGCCGCACTGCACCTCGTCGATCATGAACAGCCAGTCGCGTTCGTCGCACAGCGCTCGCACCGCGCGCAGATAGTCCAGGTGCATGGGGTTCACGCCGCCTTCGCCCTGGATGGCTTCCATGAACACCGCCACCACGTTGGGGTTGCCCTCGGTGGCGCGTTGGAGCGATTCAATGTCGTTGGCCGGCACGCGGATGAAGCCCTCCACCAGCGGGCCGAAGCCGGCCTGCACCTTGGGGTTACCGGTGGCGCTCAGCGTGGCGATACTGCGGCCATGAAAGGCCTTGTCGTACACCACCACCTCGGGGCGCGCGATGCCCTTGTCGTGGCCGAACGTGCGTGCCAGCTTCAGCGCCGCCTCGTTGGCCTCGAGGCCGGTGGAGCAGAAGAACACGTTGGTCATGCCCGACAGCGCCACCAGCTTGGCGGCCAGCTTTTCGGCGTTGGGCACGTGGTAGTAGTTGGACGTGTGGATCAGCTTGGCCACCTGGTCCTGCAGCGCCGGCACCAGCTTGGGATGGCCGTGGCCCAACGTGTTCACCGCGATGCCGGCCAGCGCGTCGAGGTAGCACTTGCCGTTGACGTCCCACACGCGCACGCCCTTGCCGTGCGACAGCGCGATCGGCACGCGGCCGTAGGTGTTCATCGTGTGGGGCGACGCGGCTTCGATGAAGGCAGGCATGCAGGGGCTCCGTCAGGGGCAAAAAGGCAGAAGAACAGCAAGGCAGAAGAACAGCAGCGAACGAGCGCAGAAGCGCAAAAGCGCAAAAGCAAGCGGCCCAACGCGTGGGCCGTTGAGCGCGGATTTTAGGCACATCGCCATGACGCCGATATGCAAGGGCGAGACGGCGGCGGTAGGGTTGGCCCCAGGTTCAGCATGCGCCCACGCCCAGCGCCTGCCTGCCGTCGAGCCGATTCAAGTCTTATATAAGATACAGTACTTACCCTGAACCTGAACGGCCGCGGCGCCCGGCTGCGGCTGCGATACCGGCCCCGCCCCCGACCGCCCGCCCGCGCCCGCGCCTGCCCACCCGCCAAGGTGTCCCCCGACGACAAAGAAGTCTTCGTCCTGGGCGTGACCCGTGCGGGCAAGACCTTTCGCCCCAGCGACTGGGCCGAGCGCCTGGCCGGCGTGATGAGCCCGTTTCGCCCGGGCGGCGCGCAGCCGGGCAGCCACCTGAGCTACTCGCCCTGGTGCATTCCCACGGTGGTGGACGGCGTCAAGTGCGTGGTGGTGCACCGCGACCTGCGCGACGCCGAGCCCATGGCCTGGGACTTCGCGATGAACTTCGCCCGCGACAACGACCTGCAGACGCTGGAGGCGTGCCTGTTGCCGGATGCGCCCGCGCCGTCGCCACCGCCCCGCTGAGCGGCCACGCCCCGTGAAAAACCCAACAAAAAACCGCCCGAAGGCGGTTTTTGCTTTTTCGCGGACAGCGCACCCGGTTCAAACGGCAGGCCGGTGCATCCACACACCGGCCTGGGCGACCGCCTGAATGATCAGGCGGCGGCGGCCAGGGACTTGACCTTGGCGCTCAGGCGGCTCTTGTCGCGAGCGGCCTTGTTCTTGTGGAAGATGCCCTTGTCGGCCACGGCATCCACCACGCTTTGCGCCTTGGCGAAGAGTTCGGTGGCCTTGGCCTTGTCGCCCGAGGCGACGGCCTTTTCCACGCTCTTCACCGCGGTGCGGTATTTGGAGCGCAGCGACGAGTTCGCTGCGTTGAGCTTGACGTCCTGGCGGGCGCGTTTGCGGCCCGACGCCAGACGGGGGTTCTTCTTTTTGGGTTTTCCAGCAGCCATGTGCGTTTCCTTGTGTGTTTGAGGATGATGTCGGCGAAAAAGCCCTCCATTCTAGCCGAACGGGCCGATCCGGCCGGCCGGCCGGGGGGCCGGCGCCACTACACTGCGGCCGTGAGCCTGATCCGCGCCGCGTCCACCGTCTCGCTGCTGACCCTGCTGTCGCGCATCACCGGGCTGGCGCGCGAACTGCTGATGGCCTCGGCCTTTGGCGCCAGTGCGCTCACCGACGCCTTCAACGTCGCCTTCCGCATTCCCAACCTGCTGCGCCGGCTGTTTGCCGAGGGCGCCTTCAGCCAGGCCTTCGTGCCGGTGCTGGCCGCCGCGCGCGAGCAGCAGGGCGACGAGGCCACCCGCACCCTGATCGACCGGGTGGCCACGGTGCTGCTGTGGGCACTGCTGGTCACCTGCGTGGTGGGCGTGGCGGCGGCGCCGGTGCTGGTGTGGCTGCTGGCCAGCGGCCTGCAGCAAAGCGCGCAGGGCTTTGAGGCCGCGGTGCTGATGACGCGCTTCATGTTCCCCTACATCGGCTTCATGTCGCTGGTGGCGCTGTCGGCCGGCATCCTGAACACCTGGCGGCGCTTTGCGGTGCCGGCGGCCACGCCGGTGCTGCTGAACGTGGCGATGATCCTGGCGGCCTGGCTGGGCGCGCCGGCCTTGGCCGCGCGCGGCATCGAGCCGATCTACGCCATGGCCGCCAGTGTGATGGCAGGCGGCGTGCTGCAACTGGCCATCCAGGTGCCCGCGCTGCTACGCCTGGGTCTGCTGCCGCGGCTGGGCCTCACGCCCGGTGCCTTGCGTGAGGCACTGGCCGATGCCGGCGTGCGGCGCATCGCCACGCTGATGCTGCCGGCGCTGCTGGGCGTGGGCGTGGCACAGGTGTCGCTGATGATCAACACGCAGATTGCGTCGTGGCTGGCGCCGGGCAGCGTGAGCTGGCTGAGCTACGCCGACCGCCTGATGGAGTTCCCCACCGCGCTGCTGGGCGTGGCGCTGGGCGTGGTGCTGATGCCGCAGCTGTCGTCGGCGCGTGCGCAAGGCGACGACGTGCGCTACTCGGCCATGCTCGACTGGGGCCTGCGCCTGGTGTTGCTGCTGGCGCTGCCCACCTCGGTGGCGCTGCTGCTGTTTGCCACGCCGCTGGTGGCCACGCTCTACCACTACGGTGCCTTCGGCGACCGCGACGTGGCGCAGGTGGCCATCGCGCTGTCGGGCTACGGCGTGGGCCTGCTGGGGCTGATTGCCGTCAAGGTGCTGGCGCCGGGCTACTACGCCAGCCAGGACATCCGCACGCCGGTGAAGATCGCGGTGGTGGTGCTGGTCGTCACTCAATTGCTCAACGTGGCGCTGGTGCCGTGGCTGGCGCATGCGGGGCTGGCGCTGTCCATCGGGCTGGGGGCGCTGCTCAATGCGCTGTGGCTGCTGGTGGGCCTGCTGCAGCGTGGCCACTACCAGCCGTCGCCCGGCTGGATGCGCTTTGCGCTGCAGGTGTTGGCCGCCAGCGCGGTGCTGGCGCTGTACCTGGCCTGGGCGCGTGGGGCTTTCGACTGGACGGCGCTGCGTGCCACGCCCTGGCAGCGGGTGGGGCTGCTGGCCGCGCTGGTGGCGGGTGCGGGCATGGTGTACTTTGCGGTGCTGGCCGCGCTGGGCCTGCGGTTGCGGCAACTGCGCCAGTTGCTGGGCCGCTGAATCACTGAACCGCTGAACCGATCTCGTCTGCATGGGCTCCTGGACACCGCAACCCACCACGCCGCTGGCGTACTTCGCGTCGCTGGTGGCGCAGGACGACCACATTCCGCTGCTGGAGGCATCGGCCTGCATCGCGCAGGACGAATACCCCGAGCTGGATGTGCAGCAGGTGCTGGGCGATCTGGATCAGCTGCTCGCGCGCCTGAAGCGCCGCCTGGCCGAAGACGCCGGGCCGATGCAGCGGCTGCGGCTGCTCAACCAGTTCTTCTTCGGCGAGCTGGGCTTTGCCGGCAACATCAACGATTACTACAGCCCCGACAACAGCTACCTCAATGCGGTGCTGCGCACCCGCCGCGGCAGTCCCATCAGCCTGGCGGTGCTGTGGCTGGAACTCGCCCAGGGCCTGCGCCTGCGCGCCAGCGGTGTGAGCTTTCCGGGGCACTTTCTGGTCAAGGTGCAGATGCCCGCCGGGCAGGTGGTGCTGGACCCGTTCACCGGCGAGTCGCTGTCGCGCGAGCAGTTGCTCGAGCGGCTGGAACCGCTGCAGCCGCGCGGCATGGCCGGGCTGGACGCCGACATTCCGCTGGGGCTGTACCTGCAGGCCGCGCCCGATCGCGACATCCTGGCGCGCATGCTGCGCAACCTCAAGGAGATCCACGCCCGCCAGCGCGACCCCGAGCGGCTGATTGCAGTGCTCGACCGGCTGGTGGTGCTGCTGCCCGAAGCCTGGGGCGAGCGGCGCGACCGCGGCATGGCTTGGGCCAACGCGGGAGATGCGCAGCGCGCGTTGGCTGATTTGCAGGCCTATCTGGACCACGCCACTGACGCCAGCGACGCCGCACTGGTGGCCGAGCGCATCGAAAGCCTGCGCCGCGAGCTCAGCTGATCAGGCGGCGCCTGTGGGGGCCTGCGCTGCGCGGGCTGCCTGGGTAACCCTCGCTGCGTGCCAGCGGTCCAGCCGCGCATCCATCACGGCATGCCACAGCGGCGGCACCCAGGCCAGCGGCAGCATGGCCGGATAGCCGGCCGGCATCTGCGGCGCGTCGTCGTGGGTGGCCCGCGTTTCCCAGGGCTTGTTCATCCGGGCATGGTGGTCGCTGTGGCGCTGCAGGTTGAACAGCAGCGCATTGGACAGCGCGAAGTCGGCGTTCCATGAATGTTCGGGCCGCACCGGCTCGAAGCCGGCGGTGTGGGCACCGGGCACACGCGCGCGCCGCAGGCCGTAGTGTTCGATGTAGTTCACGCTTTCCAGCAGAAACACCGCCCACGCCGCCTGCACAAGCCACAGCGCACCGGCTGCCGGGCCCCAGGCCAGCGTGACGGCCACCAGCAGCACCAGCGACAGCAGGTTGCTGGCCAGCACCTCGTTGCGCCAGTGCCAGGCCGATCGCCCCTGATGGCGCAGCCGCATCGCCTCGAGCGCCCAGGCGTGGCGCCAGCTGCCCCACAGCGATCGCGCCACAAAGCGGTACACGCCCATGCCGCGCGGCGCCGACGCCGGGTCTGCATCGGTGGCCACGCGCACATGGTGGCCGCGGATGTGCTCCACCTGAAAGTGGCCGTAACCCACCATCCACAACAGCAGCCGCGCGATGGCACGATCCAGCCGGCCGGCGCGGTGGCCCAGCTCGTGCGCCAGCGTGATGCCCAGCCCGCCGGTCACAGTGCCCACCGCCAGGCCCAGCGTCAGCACACCCAGCGGCGCCAGACCGGGCGCCACCGTGCAGGCCCAGCCGATCAGCACCGTCTGCAGCGGCAGGTGCGCGCGTGGCAGCCAGCGTGCCCACGCGGTCTGTGCGTGTGGCACCGCCTGGCGGGGCGCGCCGATGCAGTGATCGGCCAGCGGAATCAGCACAAAGGTGACGACCAGCGTCATCCAGGGCAGCCCGGCCTGTTGCCAGGCGATGGGCTGCCAGGCAAACAGCACCAGCAGCAGGAAGGCCAGGCCCAAGGCCGGCCAGGAAGCCAAAACGGCGCGCATGCCGCCATTGGAGTGCAGCGCGCGGCGCTGCGCAAGGGCCGTGCGCCGGCTCAGGCCACCACCACCGCCGCCCCGTCGCCGCGCGGCGCGATGCGGCCGATCACATGCACCGCCTCGCCGGTGGCGCGCAGGGTGTCGGCGCAGGCCGCGGCGTGCTCGGCGGCCACCACCACCACCATGCCGATGCCGTTGTTGAAGGTGCGGTTCATCTCGTGGTCGTCGATGCCGGCCGTATTTTGCAGCCAGGCAAACAGCTCGGTCTGCGGCCAGCTGCCCTTGACCAGGTGCGCGGCCATGCCCTCGGGCAGCACGCGCGGAATGTTCTCGAGCAGACCACCGCCGGTGATGTGCGCCAAAGCCTTGATCGGATGCGCGGCCAGCGCGGCCAGCACCGGCTTGACGTACAGCCGCGTGGGCGCCATCACCGCCTGGCGGAAGGGCTGCTCGTCCAGCGTGGCGGGCAGGTGCGTGCCGGCGCGCTCGATGCACTTGCGCACCAGGCTGAAGCCGTTGCTGTGCACGCCGCTGGAGGCCAGGCCCAGCACCACATCGCCCGGCTGCACGTTGTGCCCGGTGAGGATTTTCGATTTCTCGACCGCGCCCACGCAAAAGCCCGCCAGGTCGTATTCGCCGGCCGGGTACATGCCCGGCATCTCGGCGGTCTCGCCGCCGATCAGCGCGCAGCCCGACTCCTCACAGCCGCGGGCGATGCCGCCCACCACCGCGGCGGCGGTGTCCACATCGAGCTTGCCGCAGGCAAAGTAGTCCAGAAAGAACAGCGGCTCGGCGCCCTGCACCAGCACGTCGTTCACGCTCATCGCCACCAGGTCGATGCCCACGGTGTCGTGCATGTTCCATTCGAAGGCCAGCTTGAGCTTGGTGCCTACACCGTCGGTACCGCTCACCAGCACCGGCTCCTTGTAGCGCTTGGGCACCTCGAACAGCGCACCAAAGCCGCCGATGCCGGCCAGTACGCCCTCGCGAAGGGTGCGGCGCGCCAGCGGCTTGATGCGTTCGACCAGCGCGTCGCCGGCATCGATGTCGACGCCGGCGTCCTTATAGGACAGGGGGGTGGTGCTCATGGCGGGGCAGTCAGGAACCGGGCGGGGGGCCGGGCAAAAGAAAGGGCGGACCGAAAGGGCGAAGCGAAAGGGCAGGGTGCGCTGGCGCAGGCGGGTGGATGCCGGTGCTGCCGCGCGCCGGGCCCGACGGCCACACAAGGGGGCAGCGCACTAGAATTCGGGCTCAATTCTAAGGCGTGGACCCCCGGCGCAGCGTCTTCGGGCCTCGATCCAATCCGATCCGATCGCAACCGATCCCGCCCGCGTCCGCCGGCCCGCGCCGCCCAGCCACCCCAGCACATGCCTGTGTCTCCCCTGCAGAAACGCGCCGCCGCGTGGTTGGGCATCGCCGTCGTGGCGGGCCTGCTGCTGTGGCTGCTGGCACCAGTGCTCACCCCGTTCGTGGTGGCGGCGGTGCTGGCCTATGCGCTGGCGCCGCTGGTGGACCGGCTCGATCGCGCCCGCGGCGGCCTGCTGCCGCGCGTGCTGGCGGTGCTGCTGGCCGAGCTGGCGCTGATCGTCGCGGTGCTGGGGCTGGTGCTGCTGATCGTGCCCATCGTGGCGCAGGAACTGCCGCAGCTGCGTGCCCGCGTGCCCGCGCTGTTCGACGCGCTCAAGGCCTGGCTGGCGCCGCTGGCCGCGCAGTGGGGGATGGACCTGGCCCTGGATCTGGGCACCTTGCGCGACCAGCTGCTGGGCTACCTGAACGCCAACTGGCAGGACAGCCTGGCCTCGCTGCTCAACTCGGTCAAGCTGGGCGGCAGCTTTGCGCTGGCGCTGGTGGGCAATGCGCTGCTGATCCCGGTGGCGCTGTTTTATTTGCTGCTCGACTGGGACGGCGTGGTGCAGCGCGTGCGCCGCCTGATCCCGCCGCGCATGCTGCCCTCGGTGGACGGCTTTGCCAGCGAATGCGACCATGTGCTGGGCCAGTACCTGCGCGGCCAGTTACTGGTGATGCTGGCGATGGCGGTGTTCTTCTCGGTGGGGCTGGCGCTGTTTGGCCTGGACGTGGCGCTGCCGGTAGGCGTGTTCACCGGGCTGGCGATGTTCGTGCCCTACCTCGGCTTCGGTGCCGGGCTGCTGCTGGCCACCCTGGCGGGGCTGCTGCAGTTTGCGTCGATGAAGGCGCTGGTGATGGTGGCGGTGGTGTTCGGCATCGGCCAGTTGCTGGAAAGCCTGGTGCTCACGCCGCGCCTGGTGGGCCAGCGCATCGGCCTGCATCCGCTGGCGGTCATCTTTGCGCTGCTGGCCTTTGGCCAGCTGTTCGGTTTTGTCGGTGTGCTGGTGGCGCTGCCGGCCAGTGCGGTGCTGGCGGTGGCCATCCGCCGCGGCCGCGACGAGTACCTGGCCAGCCGCCTGTACACGGACCGCTGAACGCCCATGCGCCAGATCGCGCTGGACATCGGCCTGAAGGCCGCACCCACCCTGGATGGCTTCTTTGCCGGCGCCAATGCGCCTGCCCTGGAGCACCTGCGCCTGTGGACCGGCAGCGCGGTGCGGTCGCCGGTGCCCACCTACCTGTGGGGCGAGGGCGGCACCGGCAAGACGCACCTGCTGCGTGCGGTGCACGAGGCCTTGCGCCTCCAGGGCGCGCGCTGCGGCTGGATGGACGCCGGCACGCTGCAGCCGCCTGCCTTTGACGAGGGCTGGGCCGCGGTGCTGATAGACGACGTGCACCTGTACACCGCCGAGCAGCAGCATGCGGCCTTCAACTGGTTCGTCAATGCACAGACCCACCAGCGCGGCGTGCTGGCTGCCGGTGCCCTGCCGCCGGCCGACCTGCGTCTGCGCGAAGACCTGCGCACCCGGCTGGGCTGGGGCCATGTGTTCGAGCTGCAGCTGCTGGACGATGCACAGCGCCGCACCGTGCTGCACCAGGCGGCCGACACACGGGGCCTGGCGCTGGGCGACGACGTGATCGACTACATGCTCAGCCGCTTCTCGCGCGACCTGGGTAGCCTGATGGAACTGCTGGAACAGCTCGACCTGTACGCCCTGCAGACCAAGCGCCCCATCACCATTCCGCTGATCCGATCCATGCTGGAGAACACCTGATGGCGCATGACGCCAGGCCGCACACCGCCACGCCGCCGCGCTTGGCCCTGTTCGACCTTGACCACACCCTGCTGCCCATCGATTCGGACTACTCGTGGGGCGTGTTCACCACCCACATCGGCTGGACCGATCCGGTGGTGTTCAAGCAGCGCAACGACGAGTTCTACGCGCACTACAAGGCCGGCACGCTGGACATCCACGAATACGTGCGCTTTGCGGTGGAGGCGGTGCGCATCCACGGCCCGGCCAAGGCGCAGGCGGCGCATCAGCGCTTCATGGCCGAGGTGGTGCAGCCCGTGCTGCATCCTTCGGCGCATGCGCTGGTACAGGCGCACCGCACGCGCGGCGAGCACACGGTGATCGTCACGGCCACCAACGAGTTCGTCACCCGGCCGATCGCGGCGCTGTTCGAGGTGAACGAGCTGATCGCGGTGGAACTGGAGCGCGGCAGCGACGGCTGGATCACCGGCGAGATCCGCGGCGTGCCCTCGGCGCGCGAAGGCAAGGTCACCCGCATGGAGCAATGGCTGGCCGCGCGCGGCTGGGCCTGGGGCGACGTGCACAGCACCTTCTACAGCGACTCCATCAACGACCTGCCGCTGCTCGAGCGGGTCAATGAACCGGTGGCCACCAACCCCGACGAGCGGCTGCGTGCCATCGCGCAGGATCGCGGCTGGCGCATACTGGACCTGTTCGACAAGCAATAAATGATCAAGAAATTCATCGACAAGCTGCTGGGCAAGGACAGCGCACCGCGCAAGCCGCGCTTTGGCAAGCGCACCGCGGTGGGCCCCGAGGTGCATGGCATCGATCCGTCGCTGGTGGACGAACGTGCCGCCAATGTGGTGCGCTCCTTGCAGCAGGCGGGCTTTGAGGCCTACATCGTGGGCGGCGCGGTGCGCGACCTGCTGCTGGGCCTGCGGCCCAAGGACTTTGACGTGGCCACCAACGCCACGCCCGAGCAGGTCAAGGGCCTGTTGCGGCGCGCCTTCATCATCGGGCGGCGCTTTCGCATCGTGCATGTGGTGTTCGGCCGCGGGCGCGAACACGAGGTGATCGAGGTGTCCACCTTCCGCGCCTACCTCGACGCGAGCGCGGCCGAGCAGGTGAGCGGCAACGAGCGCACCAGCAAGAGCGAGCTGGCCGGCATGCAGCATGCGGTAGACGCCAGCGGCCGCGTGCTGCGCGACAACGTCTGGGGTCCGCAGGAGGAAGACGCCACGCGGCGCGACTTCACCATCAACGCGATGTACTACGACCCGCAGACGCAGCAGGTGGTGGACTACCACGGCGGCATCGGCGACGCGAAGAGCCGCACCATCCGCATGATCGGCGACGCGGCTGCGCGCTACCGCGAAGACCCGGTGCGCATCATCCGTGCGGCGCGCTTTACCGCCAAGCTGGCGGGTCTGGGCTTCACGCTCGAGCGCAAGACGGCCTCGGCGCTCAAGCCGGCGCTGCCGCTGCTGGCCGATGTGCCGCAAAGCCGCCTGTTCGACGAGATGCTCAAGCTGCTGCAGACCGGCCATGCGCTGGCCAGCGTGGCGCAGATCAAGGCGCTGGGCCTGCAGGGTCTCTACCCGCTGCTCGACCTGGTGGTGCAGCGCGCCGATCAACCGTTTGTGCAGGCCGCCTTGCAGGACACCGACCGCCGCGTGGGCGAGGGCAAGCCGGTGGCGCCCAGCTTTTTGCTGGCCTGCGTTCTGTGGTCGGATGTGCGCGAGGGCTGGGCGCAGCGGCAGACGCGGCGCATTCCGCCTTTCCCGGCGCTGCAGGAGGCGATCGACGAGGTGTTCGATGCGCGCATCGGCGACGTGTCGGGCCGCGGCAAGCTGGGCGCCGACATGCGCGAAATCTGGATGATGCAGCCTCGCTTTGACAAACGCACCGGGAGCACGCCCTTTGGCCTGGTGGAGCAGCCGCGCTTTCGGGCAGGCTTTGACTTCATGCGCCTGCGCGCTGATGTGGGTGAGGTGGACGTGGTGCTGGCCGACTGGTGGCAGGAGTTCAGCACCGCCACCGACAGCGCGCGCGAAGACCTGCTGGCCCAGGTGCGTGACGACATGCAGCGTTCGGGCAAGGGCGGTGCGCGCCGCGTGAAGGCTGCCGCGCCACCAGCGGCCAGCCCCGGCGCGACACGGCCTGCGGACGCTGGCGAAGGCATGCCCGCTGGGCACGACGCCAACGACTCTGCCGACGCTGCAAATGCGGGCAACGCAGGTGGCGATGAGGCTGCGCCCGCCCGCAAGCGCCGTCGCCGCCGCCGCAAGCCCTCCGGAGGTTCCGGCGGGGCCGCAGGCGCAGCTGAGGGCGGCAGCCCCGGCGCCGACTGACACTGCATCGCCGCAGGGCGTTGTTGCGAATCGTCATTGCGTGTCGTCATGGCGCAGCGGATCATGGTGCAGGCCTTCATCGGCATCGGCGCCAACCTGGGCGATGCGCGCGCCACGGTGCAGCAGGCCGTGCGTGATCTTTCCAGCATGCCGTTCACCCGCGTGCTGCGCGCCTCGTCGCTGTACCGCAGTGCGCCGGTGGATGCGCAAGGGCCGGACTTCATCAATGCCGTGGCGATGGTCGACACCGCGCTGACTGCGCCCGAGCTGCTGGCGCAACTGCAGGCGCTGGAGCAGCGCGCCGGGCGCAAGCGTCCCTACCCGAACGCACCGCGCACGCTGGATCTGGACCTGTTGCTGTTCGGGGACGCGCGCATCGACAGCCCCAGCCTCACCGTGCCGCACCCGCGCTGGGCGCAACGGGCGTTCGTGCTGCTGCCGCTGGCCGAGCTGGCGCCCGACCGGGTGAGCGCGCCACAGCGGGTCGCGGTGGCCGGGCAGCGCATCGAGCGTTTGGACTAGTGCCTGTGTCTCAGCGCACTGCAGCCTCGCGCAGCTGCCGCACCTGCAGCTCGGTCACCGGCGATGCGTCATTGCCCCACTGGGTGCGGATGTGGGTGAGCACCGCCGCCAGTTCGGTGTCGCTGAACTGCAGCACATAGGGCGGCATGCCGAAGGGCCGGGGCTGACCCGCGGTGGACGGTGCAAAGCCGCCGTGCAGCAGCACCTGCAGCAGGTTGTCGGGGTTGGCCATCGTCACCGCGCGGTTGGCCGCCAGGCGCGGATACAAGGGCGCCGCGCCCTCGCCACGCTCGCCGTGGCACTGCGCGCAATGCGCCTCGTAGCGCTTGGCGCCCAGGCTGCGCACCTCGGGTGTGATGCGTGACTCGGCCGCAGCCTTGCCGCGCGCCTGCGTGGGCGCTGCGTCGCTGCGCGGCAGCTCGCGCAGGTAGGTGGCCATCGCGCGCAGGTCGGCTTCGCTCAGGTGCTGGGTGCTGTGCAGCACCACCTCGGCCATCGGGCCCAGCACCGAGGCATCGCGGGCGCGGCCGGTGCGCAGCAGCGCTACCGCGTCGGCGGCCGGCCAGTCGTGCAGCGCGCCTTCGCGCAGATCGGTCAGCGAGGGGGCGTACCAGCGCTGCGCCGTCATCGACCCACCGCCCAGCGCCTGCGCGTCCTGCAAGGCGCCCCAGCGGTTGCGCGGTGCATGGCATTCGGCGCAATGGCCCAGGGTGCGCACCAGGTAGGCGCCGCGGTTCCACTCGGCGCTGCGTCGGGGGTCGGACGCGACGTCCTGCGGCTTGAAGTACAGCGCGCGCCACGCCCACAGTGCCGCCTGCGTGCTGTACGGCCAGCGCAAGGCATGCGGGCGGTGGGGTTCGCGCACCGGCTTCAGGCTCATCAGGTAGGCGTACAGCGCATCGGAATCGGCGCGGGTGATGCCGCTGTAGCTGGTGTACGGAAACGCCGGGTACAGCAGCCGGCCGTCGCGCGAACGGCCTTCGCGCATCGCACGCCAGAAGTCGTCAGTGCTCCAGCGGCCGATGCCGGTGTCGGTGTCGGGCGTGAGGTTGCTCGAATGCACCGTGCCGAACGGCGTGTCGATGCCGCGCCCGCCCGCCCACGGGGTGCCGCCGGTGGCGGTGTGGCAGGCCATGCAGGTGCCCGCGCGTGCGAGGTAGGCGCCGCGTTCGATGCGGGCGGCATCCGGCGTCTTGGCAGGCGGCGGCGGGCTTGCCACGGGCGCGGCCATGGCAGGTGCTGTGCGCGCGGAGGGCGAAGCCGCAGTGCCCACATTACTGGTCATGCCCGCCACCACGCTGCCGCACTGCATCGGTGCAGGCTCGGCCATGCGGTCGGCTGCACGGGTGCGTGTCGGCACGGGTTGCGCGGCCAGCCAAGAGGCCACGGCGTTCAGGTCGTCCAGGCTCAGGCGCTGCACGATCTGCGCCATGCAGTCGGGCGCATGCGCCTTGCGCTGGCCCGAGTGCCATGCCCCGAGCTGGCTGTTCAGGTAGTCGCGCGGCAGGCCCAGCAGGGCCGGCGTGGCGGGCTGCACGCCCATCAGCGCGCTGCCGTGGCAGGTGGTGCAGGCGGGCACCTGTCGCTGCGCATCGCCGCGGCGGGCCAGTTGCTCGCCGCGCTGCAGGGTGCGTGCATCGGCGGTGGTCGCCGCCGGTGGCGGGTAGGGAACATCCAGCGACTCAAGGTGGCGGGCGATCTCCATCAGGTAGGCGTCGTCCAGCGGCTCGAGCAGCCGCGCCATCAAGCCGTAATGACGGCGCCCGTCGCGAAAGTTCAGCAGCTGGTGGTACAGGTAGCCCGCCGGCTTGCCGGCGATGCGCGGGTAGTAGCCGTCGGGCCCCGCGCGACCTTCCTTGCCGTGGCAGGCGGTGCAGGCCAGCATGCGCTGGGCCATGCTGTCGTCCACCCGCGCTTTGGATGCGCTGGCCGTGTTGCCGGCGGCGGGGTTGGCCAGCGCTGCGCCTGGCACCACACAGGCCAGCACCAGCACCAGCACCGCCAGCCCAAGCCACTGCGCCACCGCGCGCATGCGCATCACCGTGCCCTCAGGCAAAGAAGGCCTCGAACCCGTCCAGCGGCTCGAAGCGGCCGTTGGCGTAGCGCAGCCGCGTGGGGCCAGGCAGGGCGCGATCGCGCAGGGGATGCGACGGGTCTCCGGGGTAGCAGACATGGCGCGTGCCATCGAGATCCAGAGCCTCGGGCTGGATGACGGGCGGGCGGCGTGTGCGGGCCTCGGCCAGCACGCTGTCGACGCTGGAGTGGTGGGCCAGGTGCGCGATGCTCATGATCTGCGGCGGTGCCAGCGGCAGTTCGTCGCGCCAGTAGCGCTCCAGTGCCGCGCGCGGCGTGATCCACAGGCTGTCGGTGGCCTCGCGGCCGTCGTGCAGCGCGGTCTGGTCTGGCGGCACCACCGTCACGAAGAAGCGCGTGTCAAAACGCTTTTGCATCAGCGAAGGCCGCTTGGGCGTGATCCAGCGCGACCAGGGGTGCACATCGCGCGTCTGCAGGCGCAGGCGCATCAGGCCCAGCACCTCGTCCAGCGCATGGCCCTCACGCAGCAGCGCCATCGCCTGCGTGGCATCTACGCTGCGGCCATCGCCGTCGGGCGAAGCCAGCAGCACACCGCATTCCTCGAAGGCTTCGCGCAGCGCGGCCACATACAGTGCCACCGCCTGCTCGACGCGCAGATCAGGCTCGCCCAGATGGCCGTGCAGCGCGTCCACCGGCTGGTCCAGGTGCTGATGCTCGTCGATCTCGGCGTCTTCGCGGTCGACCTTGCCACCAGGGAACACATAGGCGCCGCCCAGCACGTCGGACTGTCCGTGCCGCTGCATCAGGAACACCTCCATGCCTTGCGCCGCATCGCGCAGCAGCACCACGCTGGCGGCATCGCGCAGCGGTGCGCTGGATTCTTCGAGGTTCAGGGTGAGGGCCATGGCGGTGGGGCGTTTCCGCGCAGGTGACACCACCGGCCCGCAGCCAGCGGCACAATCCGCGCTTTCCCGATCAGGGAAGGCTCTGAGCGTAGCAGCACGCACCGCGCCGCGCGATCGCGCACAGGACAGCGTTGCTGCATCCATCGCCCATCCGACACCCCACACCCAAACCGAGGACCCATCCCATGAACACCCGCATCGACTTCACCGGCCGCGTGGCCATCGTCACTGGCGCCGGCGGCGGCCTGGGCAAGCAGCACGCACTGGCGCTGGCGCGGCGTGGCGCCAAGGTGGTGGTGAACGACCTGGGCGGTGCGGTGGACGGATCGGGCGGATCGGTCAGCGCCGCGCAGGCGGTGGTGGACGAGATCCGCGCCGCGGGCGGCGAGGCGATCGCCAACGGCGCGTCGGTCACCGACTTTGCGGCGGTGCAGGCCATGGTGCAGCAGGCGGCGGACACCTGGGGCCGCGTGGACATCCTCGTCAACAACGCCGGCATCCTGCGTGACAAGAGCTTTGCCAAGATGGACCTGGCCGACTTCCGGCTGGTGATGGATGTGCACGTGATGGGCGCGGTGCATTGCTCCAAGGCGGTGTGGCCGCTGATGACCGCGCAAAAGTACGGCCGCATCGTGATGACCACCTCGTCCAGCGGCCTGTACGGCAACTTTGGCCAGGCCAACTACGGCGCGGCCAAGATGGCGCTGGTGGGCCTGATGCAAACGCTCTCCATCGAAGGTGCCAAGCACGACATCCGCGTGAACTGCCTCGCGCCCACCGCCGCCACCCGCATGACCGAAGGCCTGATGCCCGAGGAGGCGCTGCGCGCACTCGACCCGGCCGCGGTGGTGCCCGCCATGCTGGTGATGGCCAGCGAGCAGGCGCCCAGCCGCACCGTGCTGTGCGCCGGCGCGGGCACCTTTGAGGCAGCGCATGTCACCCTGACCCGCGGTGTGCACCTGGGTACCGGCGACACCGTGCCCGAGGCGCTGCTGGCACGCCTGACCGACGTGACCGCCCGCGCAGGCGACCAGGTGCCGCAGGCCGGCAGCGCGCAGGGACACAACGAGGTGGAGCAGGCCCTCGCCGCACGGCGAGGGTGAAGGACGGCCGCAAGGCGAGCTTGAAGGACCGCCGCACGGCGATCGCCTGCACCGGCTACCACATCCGCGCAGCGTCTGCACGCGCGGCGCGTGTTACGGTCTGACCATGACTGCGATGACCTCTGCGCTGCAACAACGCCTGAGCGGGCTGGCCGACGAGCGCCTGCGCGGCGTCAGGCGCGGCATCGAGAAAGAAAGCCTGCGCGTGCTGGCCGCAGGTGGCCTGGCGCTCACCCCGCATCCGCGCGCGCTTGGCTCGGCGCTCACGCATCCGCACATCACCACCGACTACAGCGAATCGCAGCTCGAGCTGATCACCGGCGTGCACGCCACGCCTGCGTCGTGCCTGCAAGAGCTGATGGACATCCACCAGTTCACCAGCCGCGTGCTGCGCGAACAGGGCGACGAGATGATGTGGGTGTCCAGCATGCCCTGCGGCCTGCCCACCGACGAGACGATTCCGCTGGCGCGCTACGGCGCGTCCAACGTCGGTCGCGCCAAGAGCGTGTACCGCATGGGCCTGGGGCACCGCTACGGCCGTCGCATGCAGACGATTTCGGGCATCCACTACAACTGGTCGCTGCCCGGCCTGAGCGACGACGACTACTTTGCGCTGATCCGCAACTTCCGCCGCCACGCCTTCTTGTTGCTGGTGCTACTGGGGGCGTCGACTGCCGTATGCGGCAGTTTTGTGGCCGGGCGCGACCACGAACTGCAGCCGCTGGGCCAGGGCTCGATGCACATGCCGCACGGCACCTCGCTGCGCATGGGCCGCCTGGGCTACCAGAGCGACGCGCATGCCACGCTGGCCGTGAGCTACAACGGCCTGGAGGGCTACGCCGCCTCGCTGCACGACGCACTCACGCGGCCCTATCCCGCTTACGAGGCGGTGGGCATCCGCAACCCGGGGGGCGACTACAACCAGCTGGCCACCACGCTGCTGCAGATCGAAAACGAGTTCTACGGCACGATCCGCCCCAAGCGCACCATCTTCCAGGGCGAGCGGCCGCTGCACGCCCTGCGCGAGCGCGGCGTGGAATACGTGGAGGTGCGGCTGCTCGATCTGGACCCGTTCGAGCCCATCGGCATCCGCGAGGAAAGCCTGCGCCTGCTCGATGTGTTCCTGCTGCACTGCCTGCTGGCCGACAGTCCGCCCGACACGCCGCAGGAGATTGCCGAGCTCAAGCGCAACCAGCACCTGACCGCCGCGCGCGGCCGCGAGCCTGGCCTGACGCTCGAGCGCAACGGCCAGCCGGTGGAACTGATGGCCTGGGCCGACGAACTGCTGGCGGCCTGCGAGCCGATCGCGGCGCGTTTGGATCAAGGCTTGGATCGAGGTGTGGATCAACGCTTAGGCAAGGACGCCGCAGATACGCCGCACGCTGCGCCGTACGCTGCGCCGCACGCCACGGCGCTGCGCAACGCGCGCGCGCGGCTGCGCCAGCCCGATCAGTTGCCCTCGGCCCGCGTGCTGCAGGCGGTGCAGGGCGAGCACGGTGGTTCGTTCGTGGCTTTTGCCCGCAAGCAGTCGGTGGCGGCGCGCGACCACATCCTGTCGCTGCCCTTCAGCGACGCGCAGCGCGCGCGCTATGTGGCCATGGGCGAGCAGTCGTGGGCCGACCAGCGCGCCATCGAGGCGGCCGACACGCTGCCCTTCGAGCAATACCGGCAGCAGTACGTGTCGGAAGACCGGCTGGGCCGCCCCGGCATGCGGCGGGCCTGAAGCGCTCTGCTTCAGGCGCCTGACGGCCTACACCTCGCCGCCGAAGGCACGGATCAGGTTGTCGATGTACTGATCGACGAGCTTTTCAAACTCGGATTCGACGATCGGAGCCACCACCATCTTCATCAGACCAGGCAGCGGCAGCTCGATCGTTCCCTGGATGGCCAGTTCGATGTCGGTGGCTTCGGCCTTGGCTTTTGCGTTGGCCTTAGCGTTGGCCTTTGCGCTCGCCCTGCGGGCGGCCAGCTTCCAGTGCCCCGACACCACCGCATTGCCCACACCGCGCACCGGCGTCCACACCACCGTGCCCTGTGCGGCGTCCGACACGTACTTGCAGGCATAGACCGTCTGGATGTGCACCTGCGGCGTGCCCACCTTCTGCATTTCCCACTTGTAGGCGCCGTCGCCCAGGTCGGTGAGCCGCTCCACCTTGGGAAAGTGGCTGACCGAGCGCGGCACATCGGCCAGCAGGGCAAACACCTCGTCGGCCGGTGCCTTGACGGCGAATTCGTAGCCCAGATCGATGCTGACGCGGATGGCCATGGCTCCCAACCCTTGTGTGGCGCGCTGGTGGATGCACAGCGGCGGATGCGCTGACTGACATGCGCTGCAACCCTGCGCGGAATTCTGCCACCCACCCCCCACCATGCCCCCTGCGCAGGCCAAGGCGTAAAATCTCGCCCATTGCGCTGCCCTGCAGTGCAGTCCGTCCCGGCGCATGCGAAGGCCCATCGGCCCCGCTGCCACGGCCCGCGGCGTCCCGATGCCCCGTGCGTTGGTGCCGTCACTTTCTGCTCAGCCGCCCGGTCACGCGCCGGGCACCCGCCTCACCCATGGCCAAGGAAGAACTGATTGAAATGCGCGGCAAGGTCAGCGAGGTGCTGCCCGATTCGCGCTACCGCGTCACGCTCGAAAACGGGCATGAACTGATCGCCTACACCGGCGGCAAGGTGCGCAAGAACCACATCCGCATCATTGCCGGCGACAGCGTGTTGCTGGAACTGTCGCCCTACGACCTGACCAAGGGCCGCATCATGTTCCGCCACCTGCCCGGTCGCGGGCCCGGCGGCGGCACCTGACCTCCGCCCCTTTGTCCGCTGTCGCGCTGCGACGGCGGCTGCCTCGCCGCGTGCGCTGAGCGGGGCGCCCCTCCCCATGGACCCGCGCCATTCCATCGCGCTGCTGTCGCTGGCCACCTTCTCGAGCATGGTCGCGCAGCGCCTGTGCGACCCGATGCTTCCCCAGCTCGCGCAGGACTTCAGCACCACGCTGGCCGATGCCGCGCGCGTGGTGTCGATGTTTGCAGTGGTGTACGGCGCCACGCAGCTGCTGTGGGGCCCGCTGGGCGACCGCCTGGGCAAGTTCCGTGTGGTGGCGTGGACCACCCTGGCCTGCGCGGTGGGCAGCGTGCTGTGCGCGCTGGCCCTGTCGCTCGATGCGCTGGTGGCGGCGCGCATGCTGGTGGCGCTGGCCGCCGCTGCGATCATTCCCTTGTCGCTCGCCTGGGTGGGCGATTCGGTGGCCTACGAAGAGCGCCAGGCCCTGCTGGCGCGGCTAGGCCTGGGCACCACGCTGGGCATCGTGGCGGGGCAGGTGTCGGGCGGGCTGATCACCGACTGGCTGGGCTGGCGCTGGGCCTTTGTGTTTCTGACATTGCTGTTCGGTGCCAGCGGCGCCTTGTTGCTGGCCGACGCGCGGCGCAATGCCGCTGCCCATGCGCTGGCCGCGGTGCCGGCTGGCGAAGGGGCGGGGGCAGGCCATGCTGCGCCATCGGGCACATTGGCGCAGGTGGCGCGCATCATGTCGGCGCCATGGCCGCGCACCGTGGTGTTGGTGGCGCTGATCGAAGGCGCGGTGGGCTTCGGCGTGCTGGCCATCTGGCCTTCGCACCTGACGCTGCACCATGGTCTGTCGCTGGGCGCGTCGGGCACCATCGTGGCGCTGTACGGGCTGGGCGCGGTGACCTACATGCTGACCGCGCGGCACCTGATTCCGCGCTTGGGCGAGCGTGGCCTGACGCTGGCGGGCACCTGTACCGTGGCGGTGTGCGCGCTGGTGTTTGCCCTGTCGCCGCACTGGGCGGCCACGCTGCCTGCGGCGTACGTGGCGGGCTTTGGCTTCTTCATGTTCCACAACACCATGCAGGCCAATGCCACGCAGATGGCGCCGCAGGCGCGCGGCACCGGCGTGTCGCTGTTTGCCGCTGCGCTGTTCATGGGGCAGTCGCTGGGGGTGCTGGGCGCCACGCAGCTGGCGCAGCACTGGGGCACCAGCGCAGTGATCGCCTCCGGGGGTGTGGGGCTGTCGCTGACGGGCCTGTTCTTCGCGCTGCGGCTGCGCACGCGCGGGCATTGACGGGTTGTTGCGGGGTGTTCTTACGCGCGGCCGGGCTTCACACCGGGGGCCGCAGCGCGTTGGCCGTCTGACGCAGCACCCGCCTGCGCAACATACCCATCAGGGCGGCGCCCACGGCAAGCAGCAGCACGGCCACCGCGGCCAGCGCGGGGACCCGCCACGCGTCGTCCAGCCACAGCACCCAGGCGGCCGTCAGGCAGATCAGCCCCACCGCCAGCAGCACGGCGGCCAGCGCAAAGGTGATGAGGGCGTTCAGCGCATCGCGCATGCGCGACTGAAGCTGTGCGTGGGCCTGCAGCGCCTGCGCGGCCATGCGCCACTGCAGCGCATCCAGCGCCAGCAGCATCAAGCGATGCAGCAGGTCGGGCCAACCGCTGCCTGCACTACTGCTGCCGAAGCCAGCGCTGCGGTCGTTGTCGTCGGTGCTGCGGCCCATGCGCGCCCAGGGGCACTTGCTCAGTGGACGATGTACGGTTACCGATGTGCGGTGGCCGATGCGGAGCGGCCAACCGTCAGCGGCGCGTGATCAGCAGGCCCAGCAACAGCCCGGCACCCGCTGCCAGGCCTGCCGCCTTCCAGGGGTTGTCGTGGACGAAATGGTTGGTGGCATCGCGCGCAGCCCGCACCTGCGAGGTGGACTGGTCCTGCCAGCGCTGCATGGTCTGGCGCAGCTGGTGCATGCGTGAGGCCATGCGCTCGCGCGCCTCGCTGGTGTTGTGGCCGATCTCGCCCGCGCTGGTCTGCAGCAGGGCCTCGGCATCGCTCATCAGCACGCGCAGGTCGTGCATCAGGCGGTCTTTCTGGGCGGCGGTGGCGTCGGGCATGAGGGGTCCTCCGGTCAAGTGAGGGCTCCAAGGCTAGAAGCTGCGCCCGTGGATGCCACTGAGGGCAGTCAATCAGGCGGCGTGTGCGGCCCCATCGCATCCATTTGCCACGGCAAGCAGAGCGTTCGTTGCCACAACGCAAGGTCGCCGCTGGCGTGGGGCAGTCCTTGCGCGGGCAGCGGCGGCGACGCTGGCGAGCCCAGCCCACTGTGCACCTCCACCACCTGCGCATCGCCTGGATGCGAAGGCCGGTGCGGAAACGGATATTGAAACTGAAGCGACCACGCATGCAGCCACAGCCGCTGCACGCCCAGCCGCTCCGCCCACCAGCGGTTCAGCGGGCCCTTGCCGTGGGTGGCGTCGCCGATGATGGGATGCGCCGCATGCTTGAGGTGGCGGCGGATCTGATGGCGCCGGCCGGTGAGGGGGTGCGCCTCCACCAGCGCGATGTGCGTGTCGGCAAAGCGTGCGTCAAACGCCTCGGGCCAGGCCAGCGTGGCGATGCGGCGCACCTGCGTGCAGGCAGGCTGCACCGGCGCGTCGGGCGGGGCATCGTCGGGGCGCAGCGGGTGGTCGATGCGCTGCAGTGACGGCCGATCCCAGGTTGAAGGCGGCGAAGGCGTCCAGTTCGGCCAGCCGCGCACCACCGCCAGGTAGCGCTTGTGTACTCGCCCGTCCATGAAAGCCTGCCCCAGGGCCCGCGCCGCGTCGGCATCCAGCGCCAGCAGCAGCACGCCGCAGGTGCCCTTGTCGAGCCGGTGCACCGGGTACACCAGCCGGCCCAGTTGATTGCGCAGTGCCTGCACCACCCAGCGGGTTTCATGCGCGTCCAGCGCCGTGCGGTGCACCAGCCAGCCCGCGGGCTTGTAGATGGCGACGAGGCGATCGTCGCGCCAGAGGATGTGCAGCGCATCGCCGGACGGCGGCGCTGTGGGCAGGAGCGGCTCTGGAGGCGTGAACGGCATGCTGCCGCTCACTTGCCCCAACTGTCCTTCAAGCCGGTGATGCGGTTGAACACCGGCTGCCCGGCGCGGTGATCGATGCGGTCGGCCACAAAGTAGCCGTGCCGTTCGAATTGAAAGCGCGTGTCGCTTTCGCATGCCGCCAGCGACGGCTCCACATAGGCGGTGACGACCTTCAGGCTGTCGGGGTTGAGCGCATCCAGAAAGTTGCGGCCGCCGGCGTCCGGCTGCGCCTCGGTGAACAGCCGGTCGTACAGGCGTACCTCGGCAGGCACACCGTCGGTCACGCCCACCCAGGTGATGGCGGCCTTGGCCTTCACGCTGTCGGCGCCGGGCGTGCCGCTCTTGGTGCCGGCGATCACCCTGGCATGCACTTCGGTCACGCGGCCGCTGGCATCGCGCGCGCAGCCGGTGCACTCCACCACGTAGCCGCCTTTCAGGCGCACCAGGTTGCCGGGCTGCATCTGGCCATCCGCGCCTGGCTGGGGCGGATACAAACGCTTGTAGCCCTTGGGCGGCACTTCTTCAAAATCCTCGCGCTCGATCCACACCTCGCGGCCGATCTGGAACACGCGATCGGGCGGCGGCGTCTGTCCTTCGACGAGTGCCGACGGCGGCAGCGCGGGCAGGGTGCAGTCCTCCACATGCGTGTCGGAGCCGAACACCTCGGCCCAGTTGGTCATCACCAGCTTGACCGGGTCAAGCACCGCCATGCCGCGATGCGCCTTGTTCTCCTGATCTTCGCGCAGGCAGCCTTCGAGCATGCCGTAATCGATCCAGCTGTAGTCCTTGCTGACACCGATGCGCTCGGCAAACAACTGGATGGCCTCGGGCGTGTAGCCGCGCCGGCGCAGGCCGACGATGGTGGGCATGCGCGGGTCGTCCCAGCCGCGCACATGGCCTTCGGTCACCAGCTGCGCCAGTTTGCGCTTGCTGGTGATCACATAGGTCAGGTTCAGGCGCGCAAATTCGTACTGCCGGGGCTGCGGTGCGTTGATCAGGCCGCCTTCGCGCAGGCGGTCCAGCAGCCAGTCGTAAAAGGGCCGCTGGTCTTCGAACTCCAGCGTGCAGATGCTGTGGGTGATGTTCTCCAGCGCGTCCTCGATCGGGTGCGCAAAGGTGTACATCGGGTAGATGCACCAGCGGCTGCCGGTGTTGTGGTGCTCGGCGTGCTTGATGCGGTACAGGGCCGGGTCGCGCAGGTTGATGTTGGGCGAGGCCATGTCGATCTTCGCGCGCAGCACCATCGCGCCATCGGGGTGCTTGCCGTCGCGCATCTCGCGAAAGCGCGCCAGGTTCTCGGCCGCCGTGCGGCCGCGAAAGGGGCTGTCCTTGCCGGGCGTGGTGAAGTCGCCGCGGTTGGCGCGCAGCTGCTCGGGCGTTTGCTCGTCCACATAGGCCAGGCCCTGGTCGATCAGGTGCTCGGCCGCGCGGTACATGAAATCAAAGTAGTCGCTGGCGTAGTACAGGTGCGAGCTGCCGTTGGCGTCCCAGCCAAAGCCCAGCCACTGCACCGCGTCCAGGATGGAATCGACGTACTCCTGCTCTTCCTTCTCGGGGTTGGTGTCGTCAAAACGCATGTGGCACACGCCGTCGTATTCGCGCGCCAGGCCGAAGTTCAGGCAGATGCTTTTGGCATGGCCCACATGCAGGTAGCCATTGGGCTCGGGCGGAAACCGGGTGCGGATGCGGGCCGGATCGACCACGCCGGCGGCGTGGTGGGCGGCGTCGCCCGGGCCGCCCCCCCAGCGGCGCTGGGCATGGGTGCCGGCAGCCAGATCGTGCTCGATGATCTGGCGCAGGAAGTGGCTGGGGCGGGGGGTGTCCTTCTTCTCGGCGTCGTGGTCCGGACGGGCGGGCGCATTCATGCGCGGAATTGTAGGTGGCGCAAAAAAAGGCCCGCGACGGTTTCCCGCCGCGGGCGAGCTTCTTCACTCTAGAGACCGCGTGAAGATTCTTCCCTGCCTGACCTTGGTGACTTTGCAGCCCGGGCGGTGCGGGGGTTCCCCCAATCGCCGCCTGGCGGGCTGCGCTTGTGTGACAGCAAGCTTTCCTCTTACGCAACATCGGCCAAAACGGATTCGGGTTGAGCCGGAACAGCCGCACTTTGCCGGTGCTTCACCGTCAACACCGGGTTGGGCGCAGTCGGCTTCCTACAATAGGGCGCATGAAGCACACGATGCGCTGGGCCCTGGCGGCCCTGGTGGTGGCGGGCGCCGCGGCGGGCGGCGGGTGGTGGTGGCAGCAATCCGCGCGTGGCGACGCGGTGCAGTACCGCACCGCCAAGATCGAGCGGGGGCCCCTGCAGGCCACGGTGTCGGCCAGCGGTGCGGTCAATCCGGTGACGCAGGTGGCGGTGAGCACCCAGGTGTCCGGGCAGGTCCGCGACCTGTTCGTGGACTTCAACTCCGAGGTGCGCGCCGGCCAATTGATCGCACAGATCGACCCCGAGACCTTTGAATACCGGGTGCGCCAGTCACAGGCCGACCTGGACGCCGCGCTCGCCGCGGTACTGACGGCGCAGGCCAACGCCGCGGCCGCGCGGGCGGCGTTGTCGCGCACCCGGGTCGACCTGACCGAGGCCCAGCGCGACCTGGAGCGCAAGCAAAGCCTGGCCGACCGGCAGTTCATCGCACCCAGCGAAGCCGACAAGGCGCGCGCCTTGGTCAGCACCGCCACCGAGGGCGTCAAGTCGGCCGAGGCGCAGGTGGGCGTGACCGATGCGCAGGTGCAAAGCGCGCGCGCCAACGTGGCCCAGCGCGAGGCGCAACTGGCCTCGGCGCAGGTGGACCTGGGCCGCACCCGCATCACCTCGCCGGTCAACGGCATCGTGATCAAGCGCGCGGTGGAGCGCGGCCAGACAGTGGCGGCCAGCCTGCAGGCGCCCGAACTGTTCGTGATCGCGCAAAACCTGCAGGACATGCAGGTGGACGCCAGCATCGACGAAAGCGACGTGGGCCGCATCCGCGTGGGCCAAAAGGCCAGCTTCACCGTGGATGCGTTCCCGGGGCAGAACTTCGAAGGCACCGTCAACCAGGTGCGCAAGGCCGCGCAAAACGTGGCCAACGTGATCACGTATGTGGCGGTCATCCGCTTTGCCAACGCCGGCGAGCGGCTGCTGCCCGGCATGACCGCCAACGTGCGCGTGGTCACCGACCAGCGCGAGAGCGTGCTCAAGGTGCCGAATGCGGCGCTGCGGGTGCGGATTGCGGGGGTGGAGCCGGCGGCACCGGCTTCGTCACCTGCTTCATCACCCGCGTCTGCACCTGCTTCCTCGCCGGCTTCCTCACCGGCCACTCCCGCCTCGGGCACCAGTTTCTGGCAGCCGCTGTGGACGCCACGTGGCCTCGTCGGCGAGGCGTGGGCGCAGGCCCCGGGTGGTGGCGCTGCGGGTGGCGGCGGAGGTGGAGGAGGGGGCGGCATGGCCGCGCTGCGCGAGCGTCTGGCCGGTGAGCTCAAGCTGACGGATGCGCAACTGGCGCAGCTCGACACCATCGCTGCCGACATGCGGCCGCGCTTCATGGCGCTGCGCGAGCTGCCCGATGGCGAGCGCCCTGCCGCGCGCGAGAAGCTGTCGGCCGAGATGCGCAGCCGCATTACCGCCATGCTGACCCCGCCGCAAAAGGACAAGTACGCGCAGTTGCAGGCGGCGATGCAAGGTGGCAGTGGTGCATCTGCGTCTGCGGCCGCGCCCTCCGCCGCACCGCTCTCGGGTAGCGCACGCGGCACTGTGCCCACTGCTTCTCCCGCCACCGCTCCCTCGTCCGGCGCCGCTTCAACCGGTAACTCAGCGCCGCCTGCGGCATCGGCGCTGCCCAACACCCTGCCCACGCCTGCCGGTGGCATCGCGCCGCCCATCCAGGGCGCGGGGCCGTTGGTGGAGACGCGCAACCGGCTGGTGAGCGAGCTGCGCATGGGGGCCGAGCAGGCGGCCAAGCTCGACGCCATCTACGAAGCGGCGCGTCCGCGCTTCATGACGCTGCGCGACCTGCCGGCTGAGGAGCGCGGCAAGGCGCGCGAGCGCATCAGTGCCGATGTGCGCGCGCAGATCACCGAAATCCTCTCGCCGGCGCAAAAGCAACGCTACGCTGCGCTGCAGGCCGAGAACGCCGGCCGCCAGGCCACGCGCGGACGCATCTTTGTGCTGGGCGAGGACGGCAAGCCGCGCGCCTATAACGTGCGGCTGGGCATCAGCGACGGCACCATGACCGAGCTGATCGTGTCGCCCAATTCGCCCGAGGCGCAGGTGCTCAAGGAAGGCGCCAGCGTCATCACCGGCGTGATCGGTGCGACGGGCTCGGGCGGAGGCGGCGCGGGTGGTGGTGCAGGGCAAGGCGCGCGGCCGTCGTCGTCGGGCCCGCGCTTGCCGTTCTGAGCGGCAGCGCCGTTGGCAGCACAGCACATGGCACTGATCGAAGCGCGCGAGCTCACCAAGGTCTACACCATGGGCGACCAGACGGTGCATGCTCTGCGAGGCGTGTCGCTGGACATCGCCGAGGGCGAGTTCGTGGCCATCATGGGGGCGTCGGGCTCGGGCAAGTCCACGCTGATGAACATCCTGGGCTGCCTGGACCAGCCCAGCTCGGGCGCGTACCGGCTGGCCGGCGAGGCGGTGGAGGCGATGGCGCCCGATGCGCTGGCCTCCATCCGCAACCGTCGCATCGGCTTTGTGTTTCAGCAGTTCAACCTGCTGCCGCGCACCAGTGCGCTGGAGAACGTGGAGCTGCCCATGGTGTATTCGGGCGTGAAGTCGGCCGAGCGGCGCGAACGTGCGCTGGGTGCGCTGGCCCGCGTGGGCCTGGGCGAGCGCACCGGCCACACGCCGGCCGAGCTGTCGGGCGGGCAGCAGCAGCGGGTGGCGATTGCGCGCGCGCTGGTCAATCAGCCCAGCCTGATCCTGGCCGATGAGCCCACCGGCGCGCTGGACTCGCAGACCAGCGAAGACATCATGCGGCTGCTGTCGCAGCTCAATGCGCAGGGCATGACGGTGGTGCTGGTGACGCACGAGGCCGACATCGCAGCCTGGGCCCGCCGGCGCATCGTGTTCCGCGACGGTCGGGTCCTCGAGGATGTGCAGCAGGCGCCGCTGCATGGCGCAGGCGCCACGCAGCCATCCGATGACGAGGTGCGCGCATGAACCTGCTGGCTGCCCTGCGCAGTGCCCTGCGGGCGCTGGCCGCCAACAAGCTGCGCAGCGTGCTGACCATGCTGGGCATCATCATCGGCGTGGCGGCGGTCATCACCATGATCGCGGTGGGCCGCGGCGCCACCGAGCGGGTGCAGGCGCAGATGAAGGGCCTGGGCTCCAACATCATGCTGGTGCTGCCCGGCGGCATCACCGCCGGCGGCGTGCGCCTGGGCGCGCAGACCGGCCAGGGCCTGACCGAAGAAGACGCGATCGCGATTGCGCGCGAGATCCCCGAAGTGCAGGTGGCCGCGCCCAGTTCGCGCACCGGCGCGCAGGTGGTGGTGGGCAACACCAACTGGAGCACCAGCATCTTCGGCACCACCAACGACTACCTCGAGGCACGCGAGTGGCCGCTGGCGGGCGGTCGGCTGTTCGAAGCCGCCGATGTGCAGGGCTCGGCCAAGGTGGCCATCATCGGCCAGACGGTGGCGCAACAACTGTTTGGCGACAGCGATCCGCTGGACCAGGTGATCCGCGTGAAGAAGGTGCCGGTCACGGTGATCGGCGTGCTCGAGAAGAAGGGCCAGAACTCAATGGGCCAGGACCAGGACGATGTGGTGGTGTTGCCGATCAGCACCTACCGCAACCGCATCCAGGGCGGCACCGCGGGCAAGCTCAAGCGCATCGGTTCGATCAGCGTCAAGGTGCGCGAGGGTCAGGACATGAAGGCGGTGGAGGAAAGCATCAAGGGCCTGATGCGCCAGCGCTTCAAGGTGCAGCCCGGTGCCGACGATCCGTTCTCCATCCGCAACCTGACGGAAATCCTGCAGGCGCAAGAGGCGTCGAGCCGGGTGATGACGCTGCTGCTGGCGGCGGTGGCCGGCATCAGCCTGATCATCGGCGGCATCGGCATCATGAACATCATGCTGGTGAGCGTGACCGAGCGCACCCGCGAGATCGGCCTGCGCATGGCCGTGGGTGCGCGCGGGCGCGACATCCTGGCGCAGTTTTTGATCGAGGCGGTCACGCTAAGCCTGATCGGTGGCGCCATCGGCGTGGTACTGGGGGCCATGGCCACCTGGGCGGTGGGCGAATTTGCCGGCTGGCAGGTCAGCATGACGGCCGCGTCGATCGCGCTGTCGGCGGGCTTTGCCGCTTTTGTCGGCATCTTCTTCGGCTTCTATCCGGCGCGTCGCGCCTCCAAGCTGCTGCCCATTCAGGCGCTGCGCTACGAGTGACGCCGCCGCCGCACGGGCCTGGCGGCGCGCGGCCCTAAACCAGTTCGAGCTTGGGCCCGCCGCCCGCCACCGCCAGTTACGGCTCGGGCGTGGCCGGTGCTTCGGCCTCGCCGGCAGACGGTGCCAGATGGCGGCTGGCCACATTGCCGATGGCTGCGGTGCGGGGCGCGTGCGTGCCCAGCGCGGCTTCGTGCACCGCACGCTGTTCGTGGCTCACGTAGTTGGTGGACCACTTGTCCAGCAGGTCGCGCAGTTTTTGCGGCGGCGGCGGAGCGTCGTCGCCCACCAGTTCGTACAGCGCGGCGGCATGCTGGCGCAGGGCGCCCAGGGCTGATTCCACCTGTTCGAGCAGTTGGCGGTTCACGTCCTGGAACTGCATCTGCCCCAGCGCATTGACGATGTCGCCGATGTTGGAGGCCTGGCGCTCCAGCTCGGCCACCATCTTCACCGACTCGGCCTGCCGCTCAGAGGAGAAATGGCTCTTTCACGTGATGCTCGGGTTCTCGCTACAACGTCTGCTGGATGCCCTGAAAGCCCGGGTTTTGTTGGACAACTTGGACAGGATTGGGACGGGTGCTTAAAAAATAGGCGCTTGTCCAATTTCTGTCCAAGTTGTGTGATGGTAGCGGCGTCGCGGGGTGACGTC
>JBJTCL010000037.1:0-20753 GCA_046091865.1 Burkholderiaceae bacterium
GCTTTGTCTATGTGGCGCTGGCCGACTTGATCCCGCAACTGCAACGTCACCTGAGCATGCGGCAGACGCTGGCACAGATTGCGTTGCTGGCGGCGGGCATCGTGCTGGTGGTGATGGTCAGCGGGTTGGCGCACAGTCACTGAGCGTTTGTTTTGCGGGCGCGCAGCGCTGAGGAAGCGTCGGCGTGAAGTTGTGGCCTGCTGCAAGTGCTGCGCCTGGGGCGGGGGTGCCCCGGCGCCGGTGCGGGGCTGAGCGGCGCAGGGCGACGGGGGCGAAAAGCGGCGCTGTCTGAGCCGCGCAGCGGCGAGTTTGCGTCGCGGGCCCGCGTCAACCGAGCAGCGAAGGCAGTCGCGCAGCGACCCCCGCACCGAAGCCGGGGCACCCCCGCCCCGGTCGCAGCACCCTCACTTCAACGCGGTAACGCTGCCCAACGCGAACCACCAGGCAACTGGACCCAGCGAACGAACACCACCAACCCTGTGCCGTTCGCGCGCAACCCTCAGCCCTTGGCCACCGGCCGCGCTGCATCGCTGCACCACTCGCTCCAGCTGCCCGCGTACAGCGCCGCTTTTCGCCCGCGTCGCCCTGCGCCGCTCAGCCCCGCACAGGCGCCGGGGCACCCCCGCCCCAGTCGCAGCACTTGCAGCAGGCCACAACTTCACGCCGACGCTTCCTCAGCGCTGCGCGCCCGCAAAACAAACGCTCAGTGACTGTGCGCCAACCCGCTGACCATCACCACCAGCACGATGCCCGCCGCCAGCCACGCAATCTGTGCCAGCGTCTGCCGCATGCTCAGGTGACGTTGCAGTTGCGGGATCAAGTCGGCCAGCGCCACATAGACAAAGCTGCTGCTGGCCACCACCAGAAAGTACGGCAGGTAGTCCTGCAACTGCTCCACCAGAAAGAAGCCCACCAGCCCGCCGAGCGCCGTCACCGCCCCGGCCAGCGACACCTTCAGCACCGCGAGGCCAGGCCGCGCACTTGCCTGCCGCAACACCACCAGGTCGCCCATGTGGTGCGGCACCTCGTGCGCCAGCACCGCCAGCGCCGCCACCACGCCCAGCCGCCAGTCGGCAATGAAGGCCGAGGCGATCAGGATGCCGTCGCCGAAGCAGTGCACGCTGTCGCCGGTGAGGATGGTCCAGCCGCCAGAACGCGCCGAGCCCTGGGCCTGGGCCTGAGCATGGGCATGACCCTGCGTGTGTGCGTGGCCATGAGCATGAGCGTGTGAGTGATCGTGCGCATGGCCATGGGCATGACCACCGCCTGCATGGTGCTCGTGCCCGTGGTGCCACAGCTCGGCCTTGTCGAGCAGGAAGAAGAACACCACACCGATCAGCAGCGTGGCAAACAACTCGTGCGCACCGGCCTCGGACTCAAACGCCTCGGGCAACAGGTGCATGAAGGCGGTGGCCAGCAAGGCGCCCGCGGCCAGGCTCAGCAACGACTGGCCTCCCACCTCTTGTGGCCGATCGCCCTGCGCGCTGCCAGCCAGCGGGCGCAGCTTCAGCAGTGCCGCGGCCAGCCACACGCTGCCGATGCCACAGGCCAGCGTGGCCAGCACGATCCACAGCAGCGTCACTCAGCCTGCTCCCACGCCATGCTGCGCAAACCACTGCAGCGCGCGCTTCCAGCCGTCTTCGGTCGGCCCCTGCCGGAAGGTCGGCCGGTAATCAGCGTGAAACGCATGCGGCGCGTCGGGGTAGACGACGAACTGCGACTGCCGCGCTGCGGGAGATCCGCCTGCCAGCACGCCCTTCATGCGCTCCACCGAATCCAGCGGAATGCCGTCGTCCTTCTCGCCGTACAGGCCCAGCACCGGCGCCTTGAGCGCAGCGCCCACGTCCACCGCATGGCGCGGCGTCATCGGCGTGGCATTGCCCACCAGCCGCCCGTACCAGGCCACGCCCGCCTTGGCCTGCGCGCTGTGCGCCGCATACAGCCAGGTGATGCGCCCGCCCCAGCAAAAACCGGTGATGCCCACCCGCGAGGTATCGCCGCCGTTGGCGCCGGCCCACGCGATGCAGGCATCCAGATCGCGCATCACCTGCTCGTCGGGGGTCTTGCTCACCACCTCGGCGATCAGCTTGGCCATCTCGCCGTAGCTGCTGGGGTCGCCCTGGCGCGCGAACAACTCGGGCGCGATGGCCAGATAGCCGGCGCGCGCAAAGCGGCGCGCAGTGTCGGCGATGTACTCATGCACGCCAAAGATCTCGTGCACCACCAGCACCACCGGCAGCTTGCTGCGGCCCGCGGGCGCGGCGCGGTAGGCGGGCATCTTGAAGCCGCCCGAGTCGATGGTCACCTCGTCGGCCACCAGGCCTTGCGCGGGCGTTCGGATGGCCTGCTGTGCCAGCACCGGTGCGGCCGCTGCGGCGTAGCCCACGCCCAGTGCGGCCCCCAGGCCGGTGCGCAGCGCCGTGCGGCGCGTTGACGCGGCACCCAGCGGCGGGCGGCCGGTGCCCAGCAGGGATTGCAAATCAGCGGCGTGATCGTCGTGTGGCGTGGTCATGGGGGCGGTCAGGCGTATGTCGGGGAGCAAGTCGGGAACAGGCATGGGGCCGTATAGTGCCACCGAAACCGTGCCGCACCCCCTGCAGGCGCGGCGCATCCCAACCCAAGGAGTTTCACATGCCCAGCATCCACGTCGAAATGTTCGAAGGCCGCACGCCCGAACAAAAGCGCAACCTCGTCAAGGCCATCACCCAGGCGGTGGTGGACACCCTGGGCGGCAAGGCCGAATCGGTGGACATCATCCTCACCGACATCAAGCGCGAGAACTGGGCCACCGGCGGCGAGCTCTGGTCGGAGAAGAAATAAATCAAGCAGGGCCGCCTCGGCTCCGGATTCGGGTGCAGCACAAGGCGCCGTGATGCGCCTGAAGGTGGAGTCGAGTCAGTGCGCCTGTTCCCAGTTCGGGCCCATGCCCACCTCGGCGAGCAGCGGCACCCTGAGCTGCGCCACACCGGCCATCAGGCGCGGGATCTCGCTGCGCAGCCAGTCCACCTCGTCGTGCGGCACCTCGAACACCAGTTCGTCATGCACCTGCAGCACCATGCGGGTGCGGCGGGCCTGCGCGTCCAGCGCCTTGAGCACCGCATTCATGCTGAGCTTGATGAGGTCGGCAGCGGTGCCCTGCATCGGCGCGTTGATGGCCGCGCGCTCGGCGGCACCGCGCCGCGGGCCATTGGGTGAGTTGATCTCGGGCAGGTACAGCCGCCGGCCGAACACCGTTTCCACATAACCGCGCGCCTTGGCCGATTCGCGCGTGTCGTCCATGTAGCGCTTCACGCCGGCAAAGCGCGCAAAGTAGCGCTCGATGTAGCTCTTGGCGGCGCTGTTGTCGACGCCCAGGTTGCGCGCCAGGCCGAAACTGCTCATGCCGTAGATCAGCCCGAAGTTGATCACCTTGGCGTAGCGGCGCTGCTCGCTGCTGACCTGATCGGGCGGCAGCCCGAACACCTCGGCGGCCGTGGCGCGGTGCACATCCTGCCCTTCCTGGAAGGCGCGCAGCAGGGCTTCGTCCTCGCTCAGGTGGGCCATGATGCGCAGCTCGATCTGGCTGTAGTCGGCGCTGGCGATCACGCAGCCCGCAGGCGCCACGAAGGCCTCGCGCACACGCCGGCCCTCTGGCGTCCGGATGGGGATGTTCTGCAGGTTCGGATTGTTGCTCGACAGCCGCCCCGTCACGGCCACGGCCTGCGCAAAGTGCGTGTGCACGCGGCCGGTGCGCGGATGCGCCAATTGCGCCAGCTTGTCGGTGTAGGTGCCCTTGAGCTTGGACAGACCACGGTGCTCAAGGATCTTGGCGGGCAGCGGGTAGTCCTCGGCCAATTTTTCGAGCACCTCCTCGTCGGTGCTGGGCGCGCCAGAGGGCGTCTTCTTCACCACCGGCAGGCCGAGCTTGCCAAAGAAAATCTCGCCGATCTGCTTGGGGCTGCCCAGGTTGAAGGGCTGGCCCGCCAGATCGTGCGCCTCGCGCTCGAGCGCCATGATGCGCTGGCCCAGGTCGTGGCTTTGCGCGGCCAGCGTGGCGGCGTCGATCAGCACGCCTTCGCGCTCGATGCGGTACAGCGTCTCGGAGGTTTCCATCTCCAGCGCGTAGATGAAGCGCAGCTTGTCATCGGCCTCGATGCGCGGCCACAGCGCGCGGTGCACATCCAGCGTCTGGTCGGAGTCTTCGCACGAATACTCGGCGGCGCGTTCGATGGCCACCTGGCTGAACGGGATCTGGTGCGCGCCCTTGCCGCACAGGTCTTCGTAGCTGATGCCGCTGCGCCCCAGATGCCGCTCGGCCAGGCTCGCTAGCGCATGCGGCTTGTGCACCTCGAGCACGTAGCTTTGCAGCATGGTGTCGTGTGCATAGCCGCGCACCTCGATGCCGTGATTGGCAAACACATGCCGGTCGTACTTGACATGCTGGCCCAGCTTGGCGCGCGTGCCGTCCTCCAGCCAGGGCTTCAGGCGCTGCAGCACCTCGTCCAGCGGCAACTGCTCGGGTGCGTCGGGGTAGTCGTGCTTCAGCGGGATATAGGCCGCCTCGCCCGGCTGAACGCTGAAGGAAATACCCACGATCTGCGCCTGCATCTCGGCCAGCGAGGTGGTCTCGGTGTCGAGCGCCACCAGCTCGGCCGCGGTGATGCGCTGATGCCAGCGGTCGAAGTCGGCCCAGGTGCGCACCACCTCGTAGTGCACCGAGGTGACGGTGGGGCTGCGCGTGCCGCCCGCCAAGGCGTCGTCTGCGCCGGGTGGCTCGTCAAACAGACCGGGGGTTGCATTGGCACCCTTGGTCACGGCAGGCTCAGCGGGTGACTGAGCAGGCGAATGATTCGCCAACTGAGCCGCCAGCGAACGGAATCCATAACGCTCGCAAAACGCACGCAGCGCTTCGCCGCGCGGCTCGCCGATGGCGATCGCGTCTAGCGCAGGCATGCCGGGCACGTAGCCATCCAGATCGCAATCGGTCTTGATGGTGAGCAACTGGCGCGCGGTGGGCAGCCAGGGCAGCGCCTTGCGCAGGTTCTCGCCGGCCACGCCCTTCACCTCGGCCGCGCGCGCCACCAGCGCATCAAGCGAGCCATATTCCTGCAGCCACTTGGCGGCGGTCTTGGGGCCCACCTTCTCCACGCCCGGCACGTTGTCGATCGCATCGCCCACCAGCGTCTGAAAGTCCACCATGCGCTGGGGCGGCACACCAAACTCTTCGGTCACGCCAGCCACGTCGCGCCGTTTGCCGTTCATCGTGTCGATCACGGTGATGTGCGTGTTGACCAGTTGGCTCAGGTCCTTGTCGCCGCTGGAGATCACCACCTCGATGCCCTGGCGCGCGGCCGCCACCGCCAGCGTGCCGATCACGTCGTCGGCCTCGACACCGGGCACATCCAGCACCGTCCAGCCCAGCAGGCGCACCACTTCGTGAATGGGCTCGATCTGGCTGCGCAGGTCGTCGGGCATGGGCGAGCGCTGGGCCTTGTACTGGTCGTACAGCGCGTCGCGGAAGGTGGGCCCCTTGGCATCGAACACGCAGGCGGCAAAGTCGGCGCGCACATCCTTGCGCAGCTTCTGCATCATGTTGATCATGCCGCGGATGGCGCCGGTGGCCGGGCTGCTTGGGTCGCCGGGCACCGCACGCAGGTCGGGCATGGCGTGAAAGGCGCGGTACAGGTAGCTGGAGCCGTCCACCAGCACCAGGGTGCGCGGCGGCGTGGGCAAATCGTCGGAAGTCATGCGGCCTTGGGTATCAGAGTCAAGAGATTGTGCACCGCGCCCCAATACAATCCGGGCATGCATTACGCCCTGCGCCCCGCCAGATTCGTCGTCCGTCCCCCGGCGGGCGGCGCAGCATTGACCGTGCGGGCGGCTGCATCTGCAACGGTGTCCGTGGCCATGTGCGCGGCCATGTGTGCGGCACTGTGGCTGGCCACCCCGCAGGCCGCTTTGGCGCAGACGGCGACAGCGCGCCCTGCACCGGCGCTCACCACCCCCGAGCGCGGCTCAGAGGCAGGCGTGGAGCGTCGCATCGAGCGCATCCGCATCGATGAGCGCGCGCTGAGCGCCGAAGAACTGCGCCACGGCGGCGAGGCCCAAAGCATCGTGGTCACCCCGCGTGAACTGCCGGCCTACGAGATCCAGCCCACCGACGGCGCGCGTTCGCGCCAGTTCGCACGCGACGGCCTGAGCGAGGCCAAGGGTGCGCGGGTGTGGAACCTGCTGCGCTTCTGACGCCATGGCGGTCTTCACGCAAGTCTCCGAGCAGGCCGCGCAGGCCCTGCTCGACCGCCTGAAGCTCGGCACGCTGCAGCAACTGCGCGGCATCGAAGGCGGCATCGAGAACACCAACTACTTCGCCACCACCAGCGAGGGAGAGTTCGTGCTGACGCTGTTCGAGCGCCTGACGCACGAACAACTGCCCTTCTATCTGCACCTGATGAAGCATCTGGCGCAGCGCGGCATTCCGGTGCCCGACCCGGCGGCCGACGAGCGCGGCGAGCTGCTGCACACCGTGTGCGGCAAGCCGGCGGCGGTGGTCAACCGCTTGCGCGGGCGCAGCCAGCTGGCGCCCGACACCGTGCATTGCGCGGCGGTGGGTGCGATGCTGGCGCGCATGCACCTGGCCGGTCGCGACTACGAACGCCGCCAGCCCAACCTGCGCGGGCTGCCCTGGTGGAACGACACGGTGCCGGTGGTGCTGCCCCACATCGACGCGCAGCAGGCGGCGCTGCTGCAGGCCGAGCTGGCCTTCCAGAACCATGTGGCGGCCGGTGCGCGCTACGCCGCCCTGCCCCGCGGCGCGGTGCACGCCGACCTGTTCCGCGACAACGTGATGTTTGACGACGAAGCCCTCACCGGTTTCTTCGATTTCTACTTTGCCGGCACCGACACCTGGCTGTTCGACGTGGCGGTGGCGCTGAACGACTGGTGCATCGACCTGCACACCGGCGCGGCCGACCTGCCGCGCACGCAAGCCTTCCTGGCGGCCTACACCGCGGCGCGGCCTTTCTCGCGCGCCGAGCGCGAGCTGCTGCCCGCCATGCTGCGCGCCGGTGCGCTACGCTTCTGGATCTCGCGGCTGTGGGACTTTCACCTGCCGCGCGAGGCGTCGATGCTCAAGCCGCACGATCCCACGCACTTTGAGCAGGTGCTGCGCCAGCGCGTGGCCCATCCGCTGGCTGCAAGCGAACTGCCATGCAACTGAAGCTGTTGCCGGCCTCGGCTGGTTTTCAATGGGTGCGCCAGGGTATGCGCACCTTCCTGCGTCAACCGCTGGCACTGGCCGGCCTGTTCTTCATGTTCATGGCCGCGGTGTCGGTGGCGTCGGTGATTCCGGTGCTGGGCAGCGTGCTGGCGCTCGGCCTGCTGCCGGCCGCATCGCTGGGCATGATGGCCGCCACCCGCGAGGCCGAGGGTGGCCAGTTCCCCATGCCGTCCATCCTGGTCACCGCGTTCCGCGCGGGCAAGCAGCGCGCCAGCGCGATGCTGGTGCTGGGCGGCCTGTACGCCGCCGGCTTTCTGGTGATCATGGGCCTGTCGTCGCTGGTGGACGGCGGCAGCTTTGCGCGGCTGTACCTGCTGGGCGGGCAGATCACCCGCGACGCCGTCACGGCCGGCGACTTTCAGGCGGCGATGTGGCTGTCGCTGTTGCTGTACCTGCCGCTGTCGCTGATGTTCTGGCACGCACCGGCGCTGGTGCACTGGCACGGCGTCGCGCCGGTCAAGGCGCTGTTCTTCAGCTTCGTGGCCTGCCTGCGCAACCTGCGCGCCTACCTGATGTACGGCCTGGCCTGGCTGGGCGTGTTTCTGGGCGCGGGCCTGGTGGTGGCCACCATCGCCACCCTGCTGGGCAGCCCGCAACTGGCAGCCACCATCATGCTGCCGATCGCGCTGCTGATGGCGGCGATGTTCTTCACCTCGGTGTGGTTCACCTTCCGCGACACCTTCGGCGACCCGTCGGCGCCCGACAGCGAGCCTAGGGCACCGGCGTGAGCTTGGCCACGCTGAGCGCCAGCCACTTGATGCCGTGGCGGCCGAACTTCACCTGAGCGCGTGCGTCGTCACCGCTGCCCTCCAGGCTGATCACGGTGCCCTCGCCAAACTTGTTGTGAAACACCTGCATGCCGCTGCGCAGCCCGTGCGATGCGGGTGCCTTTTGCGCCACGCTCGGTACGGGTGAGCCGCTGGCATAGCGGTCTGCATTCCAGGCGGCGGCCGCCGCACCGCCGCCAAATCCTGCACCTGAGCCCGAACCTGAGCCCGCGCCCTGCCCGATCGCCTGCGAGAACGCGCCCGTCTTCGGCGTGATCCACTTCAGGCAGTCTTCGGGCAACTCATCAAAGAAGCGGCTGCGGATGTTGTAGCGTGTCTGCCCGTGCAGCATGCGCGTTTGCGAATGGCTCAGATACAGCCGCCGGCGCGCGCGGGTGATGGCCACATACATCAGGCGGCGCTCTTCCTCCAAGCCCTCAAAGTCGCTCATCGCGTTCTCGTGCGGGAACAGGCCTTCTTCCAGCCCGGTGATGAACACCGCGTCGAACTCCAGGCCCTTGGCCGCGTGGATGGTCATCAATTGAACCGCGTCCTGGCCGGCCTGCGCCTGGTTGTCGCCCGACTCCAGCGCCGCATGCGTCAAAAAGGCCACGAGCGGGCTGAGCGTTTCGCCGGTTTCGGCGTCCGGGCCGGCGAACTCGGGCAGTGCCTGGTTGAGTACCGGCAGGCTCGGGTCGATGCCCTGGCTGGCAGGGCTTTGCGACAAGGCCGTGCCCACCGCGTCGACGCCTGTAGCCAGCTCATCCACCGGCAGCGCCACCGCATCGCGGCCAAAGCCTTCCTGCGTGACAAAGCTCTCGGCGGCGTTGACCAGTTCTTCCAGGTTCTCGATGCGGTCGGCGCCTTCGCGCTCGCTGCGGTAGTGCTCCACCAAGCCGCTGTGCTCCAGCACCAGTTCGATGATCTCGCGCAGCGTCATCGCCTGGGTGCGCTCGCGCATCACGTCCAGCAGCGCCACAAACGCGCCCAGGTTGGCACCCGCCTTGCCCGTGACGCCACTCACCGCATCGTGCAGTGAACAGCCCGCCACGCGCGCGGCGTCCTGCAGTTGCTCGATGCTGCGCGCGCCGATGCCGCGCGGCGGAAAGTTCACCACCCGCAAAAAGCTGGTGTCGTCGTGCGGGTTCTCCAGCAGGCGCAGGTAGGCCAGCGCGTGCTTGATCTCGGCGCGCTCGAAGAAGCGCAGGCCGCCGTACACCCGGTACGGCACGCCGGCGTTGAACAGCGCGGTTTCGATCACCCGGCTTTGCGCGTTGCTGCGGTACAGCACCGCCATCTCGTGGCGCGGCAGGCCCGGCTCGGTGCCCTGGTCGCGCATCAGGTGGCGCATTTCTTCCACAATCCACTGCGCCTCGGCAAAGTCGCTGGTGGATTCATACACCCGCACCGGCTCGCCCGGCCCCTGGTCGGTGCGCAGGTTCTTGCCCAGCCGATGCCGGTTGTGGCTGATCAGTTCGTTGGCCGAATCGAGGATGTGGCTGCAGCTGCGGTAGTTCTGCTCGAGCTTGATCTGGTGCTGTACCGCAAATTCGCGCACGAAGTCGGCCATGTTGCCCACACGCGCGCCGCGAAAGGCGTAGATGCTCTGGTCATCGTCGCCCACCGCAAACACCGCATTCACCGGCTGCAGGCGGCCTTCGCTGTCCTGCCCGGCAAACAGCTTGAGCCACGCGTACTGCAGGCGGTTGGTGTCCTGGAACTCGTCGATCAGGATGTGGCGAAAGCGCCGCTGGTAGTGCATGCGCAGCGGCTCGTTGTCGCGCAGCAGTTCGTAGCTGCGCAGCATCAGCTCACCAAAGTCCACCACGCCCTCGCGCTGGCATTGCTCTTCGTACAGCTGGTAGATCTCGACCTTGCGGCGCGTCTCGGCGTCGCGCACCTCGACCTGCGCCGGACGCAGGCCGTCTTCCTTGCAGCCGGCAATGAACCACTGCGTCTGCTTGGCCGGAAAGCGCTCGTCGTCGACGTTGTGCTGCTTCATCAGCCGCTTGATGGCGCTCAGCTGGTCTTGCGTGTCGAGGATCTGGAAGGTCTGCGGCAGGTTGGCCAGCTTCCAGTGCGCACGCAGGAAGCGGTTGCACAGGCCGTGAAAGGTGCCGATCCACATGCCGCGCACATTCACCGGCAACATGGCCGACAAGCGCGTCAGCATCTCTTTGGCGGCCTTGTTGGTGAAGGTCACCGCCATCACGCCGCCTGGCGAGATGCGTCCGGTCTGCAGCAGCCAGGCGATGCGGGTGGTCAGCACACGGGTCTTACCCGAGCCCGCACCCGCCAGGATCAGTGCATGCTCATCGGGCAGGGTGACGGCCGCGCGCTGCTCGGGATTGAGGCCACGCAGCAGCGGAGATTCGGCAACATCTGGGAACATCCAGGGATTGTAGGAACCCCATGCCGATGCCCTCATCCACGCGCTTGCTTGCTTCCTGTTGGGGCGCTGCTGTCGTCTGCTTTGCGCTGACCCTTGCCACGGCAGCGCCGCCCGCGCAGGCCCAGCCGGCAGCGCGCGCTTTCGTGTCCTGCTCCAGCGATGGCCAAAGCGCACCTCGGCAACTGGTCGAGCGCTTTCTGAACGCCGACTGCGAGGCCTGCTGGGCGCAGCCAGCCACGGCGGGTCATCCAGGCGCCAGCGGCACCGCCTTCGTCGACTGGATCGTGCCCGGCACGCAAGGCGACGAAGCGCCGCTGTCGGCGGCCGCGCTGCGCGACGGCCTTTGGCGGCTACAGGCGCTGGGCTACAGCACGCCCGCCGGCATGCTGGCCCGGCCCGTCCCGCCGATCCCAGGCGCCGGCGCGCCGCGCCTGCGCGTGGCGCACGGGTCGGCCATGCTGGGGCATGTAGCGATCTCGGTGGAGATGACGCCTGCGCGCGGCGGCCCGTGGACGGTGTGGGTGGTGCTGAGCGAGCGCATCGACGCGGGCACCGATGGCTCGCCACAAGCGCGCGATCTGGTGCGCGGGAGCCTGCGCATCGACTGGAACGCCCGCGCCGGTGTTGCGGCGCGCGAAGGGCGCGGCGCGCTGCCCACGCAGACCGGCCCCTGGCGCGAACGCCGCGTGATGCAACTGCCCGAGGGCGTGCGCGCCGATCGGCTGCGTCTGACCGGCTGGATCGAGGACGCCCAGGGCCGCGTGGCCAGCGTCGTCCGCAGCGCCTGCCCGGCCTGAAGCCGCTGGCGTAGAATCAGACACCGGTCCGCGAGCGTCTCGCGGTCCGGTTTTTTTTGGCCTGAATCATGGAAATCTTCGACTACGACAACATCCTGCTGCTGCCGCGCAAGTGCCGCGTGGAGAGCCGATCCGAATGCGACGCGGGGGTCGAGCTGGGCGGCAGGCGTTTCCGCATTCCCGTGGTGCCGGCCAACATGAAGACGGTGGTCGATGAGGGCATCTGCGTGTGGATGGCCAACAACGGCTACTTCTATGTGATGCACCGCTTCGACCTGGACAACGTCGAGTTCGTGCGCCGCATGCGCGCGCAGGGCGTGTACGCGTCGATCTCGCTGGGCGTGAAGAAGCCCGACTACGACACGGTGGACCGCCTGGTGGCCGAGGGCCTGGTGCCCGACTACATCACCATCGACATCGCGCACGGCCACGCCGACAGCGTGAAGAACATGATCGGCTACCTCAAGGACAAGATGCCAGCCGCCTTCGTGATCGCCGGCAATGTGGGCACACCCGAGGCCATCATCGACCTTGAGAACTGGGGCGCCGACGCCACCAAGGTCGGCATCGGCCCGGGCAAGGTCTGCATCACCAAGATGAAGACCGGCTTTGGCACCGGTGGCTGGCAGCTCAGTGCTCTCAAGTGGTGCGCGCGTGTGGCCACCAAGCCCATCATTGCCGACGGCGGCATCCGCGAGCATGGCGACATTGCCAAGAGCATCCGCTTTGGCGCGACCATGGTGATGATCGGCTCGATGCTGGCCGGCCACGAAGAGTCGCCCGGCCAGACGGTCGAGGTGGACGGCAAGCTCTACAAGGAGTACTACGGCTCGGCCAGCGACTTCAACAAGGGCGAGTACAAGCACGTGGAAGGCAAGCGCATCCTCGAGCCGATCAAGGGCAAGCTGGCGAACACCCTGCGCGAGATGGAAGAAGACGTGCAGTCGTCCATCAGCTACGCGGGCGGCAAGAAGCTGATGGACATCCGCAAGGTCAACTACGTGATCCTGGGCGGCGACAACGCGGGCGAACACCTGCTGATGTGATCGCAGCGGCTGCGACGCCGCAGGCGCTTACAGCGCCGCGATCAGTTCCTTGCCCAGCTGATGCAGCCGGTGCCCGGGCTGCACCAGGGCCTCGAGCACGCTGAAGTGGTTCAGGCCCGACAGGGCCTCGCACACCGGCACCGCACCTGCGCCCCACATGTCGCGGATCAGCTGGTTCTGGCGGATGAATTCGGGGCTTTCCAGCGCGCCCGCCACGCTGTAGAGCACGCCGGTGGCTGGTGCCGGCATGCGCGCCGGGCTGGCGCGCAGGGCGTCGCCGGGCGTAAGCCGCAGCGAATCCCGCAAGAAGGGCGTGTGCGCCAGCGGCTCCAGGTCGTACAGGCCCGAGATCGACAGCGCGTTCTTCACCAGGTCCACCGGCAGGTCGCTGGCGTAGGCGGGCCAGTCGCAAGACAGCATCATCGCCGCCAGGTGGCCGCCGGCCGAATGGCCCCACACGCTGATGCGGCGCGCGTCGGCGCCCAGCTCTTTCGCGTGGCGCCAGGTCCAGGCCAGCGCACGCACCATCTGCATGGTGATCTCGGGGATGGTGACCGCCGGGCACAGCGCATAGTTGGGCACCACCACGCAGGCACCGCTGTCGACGAAGGGCGACACGACGAACGAATGGTCGGACTTGTCGAGCGATCGCCAGTAGCCGCCGTGGATGAACACCACCACCGGCGCCGGGCCGGCCCCCGCGATGCGGCGCGCCGGAAAGATGTCCAGCGTCTCGTTGGGGCCGCTGCCGTAGGCCACGTCGAGCCGGGCCGGCAGCGCCTCGCGCGCATGCACCGACGACTCTTGCCAGCGCGCAAAGTGCATCGCGTGCTCGGGCACCAGCGCACGGTTGTTGTACATGCGGTCGAGCCATTGCGGGTCCCAGGTGGGCATGGGTGCTCTCCTTGCGTTGAACGGGTGCGGCGGGCCGCAGAGCGCGCGATCTTGGCACGAACGCGGTGACGCCAAGGCGTCAGCGCAGGCCGGCCATTCGGGGTTTACCCTGATTAGCCACGCGTCCCGCTTACGTATTCTGTATACGGAACACAGACATGCACCTGCTCATGAGCGGCCAACTCGTCAAGCTGGAAACGGCGCCCGACCTCGTCGACCAGGTCTACCGTGCCCTGCTCGACGCCATCAGCGAAGGATCGCTGGCGCCCGGCCAGCGCCTGACGCAGGAAGAGGTTGCCGAGCAGTTGTCGGTGTCGCGCCAGCCGGTGCTGCAGGCGCTGCGCCTGCTCAAGAAGGACGGCTTCGTGCTGGATGCGCCCGGCCGCGGCGTACAGGTGGCGCCGCTGGGCGTGGCCTCGATGCTCCACGTGTCCCAGGTGCGCGGCGCGCTCGATGCGCTGGCCGCGCGGGTGGCCGCACGCGAGCGCACCGCCATCGACACCCGCCTGATCGAGCAGGGCCGCAAGGCCGCGCGCGGGCGCAATGTCAAGGAGATGATCGATGCCGACATCGCGTTTCACGACGCCATCTATGCCGCGTCGGGCAATGCCCTGATCGCGCAGACCGCGCACCAGCACTGGCGCCACCTGCGCCGCGTGATGGGTGCGGTGCTGCAGCAATCGCAGCAGCGCGAGTCGGTGTGGGACGAGCATCAGGCGATCGCCGACGCCATTGCCGCTGGTGACGAGGCGCGCGCGGTGGCGCTGATCGAACAGCACAGCGAGCACGCGGGCGACAACCTGGCAAGCGAGCTCGGGCAGGTGCTGTCAGCGCGGCCTTGATGGTCTGCCAACACGCGCGAACCCTTTGCACGATTCACTTTTGTTTGAACGACCCGTTGGATCCGAGGAGCCCCATGAAACTCACCCCTGAACAAATCGAGCAGTTCGACCGCGACGGCTACCTGTTCTTTCCCGGCCACTTCAGCCGCGAAGAAACACAAACGCTCACCGCGGCGGTGCCCGAGCTCTACAGCCGCCGCGAGGCCTACAACGTGCGCGAAAAAGGCAGCGACGCGGTACGCACCAACTTTGCGGCGCACATGTACAGCAAGCCCTTTGCCACGCTGGCGCGCCATCCGCGCATGATCGGTCCGGTGGAAGACGTGTTCGGCGAGAAGCTGTACATGCACCAGTTCAAGATCAACGGCAAGATGGCCTTCGAGGGCGACGTGTGGCAGTGGCACCAGGACTACGGCACCTGGCTCAACGACGACATGATGCCCACCGAGCGCGCGATGAACATCGCCATCTTTCTGGACGATGTGAACGAATTCAACGGCCCGCTGATGTTCATCCCCGGCAGCCACAAGAAGGGCGTGGTCGATGCCAAGCACGACCTCACCACCACCAGCTACCCGCTGTGGACGGTGGACAACGAGCTGATCCGCACCCTGGTGCAGCGCGCCGGCGACAAGGAAGGCGGCATCGTCAGCCCCAAGGGCCCGGCCGGCTCGATGCTGATGTTCCACAGCTGCCTGCTGCATGCCTCCAGCAGCAACCTGTCGCCCTGGAACCGCGTGAGCGTCTACCTGAGCCTGTGCGCGGTGTCCAACCACATCCGCCGCTTCAAGCGCCCCGAATACATCGCGCACCGCGACTTCACGCCGATCGAGGCCCTGCCCGACGACTGCCTGCTGAAGGACTACCCGGTGGACCTGCCCTGGAAAGACGGCATGCCCGGCAGGGCGCTGGCCACCTCGCCCGAGCCGATCGACTTTGCCAAGAAGGCGGCCTGATCCATGAGCCTGCACCAGCAACTGCTCAAGCGCGCAGCGCAAGGCCAGCCCATCCGCGTGGGCCTGATCGGCGCCGGCAAGTTCGGCTCGATGTACCTGTCGCAGGTACCCACCACGCCGGGCATCCATCTGGTGGGCATCGCCGACCTGAACCCGGCCGCCGCGCGCACCAACCTGGCCCGTGTGGGCTGGAAGGCCGAACAGACCACCGCCGCCTCGCTGGACGACGCCCTGAAGAAAGGCAACACCCACGTGGGTGACGACTGGCGCGCGCTCGTCACGCATCCGGCGATCGATGTGATCGTCGAATGCACCGGCCACCCGATTGCCGCGGTGGACCACTGCCTGGAGGCCTTCGCCAACGGCAAGCATGTGGTCAACGTGACGGTGGAGGCCGACGCATTTTGTGGGCCGCTGCTGGCCCAGCGGGCGGCGCAGGCGGGCGTGGTGTACTCGCTTGCCTACGGCGACCAGCCCGCGATGATCTGCGACCTGGTGGACTGGGCCCGCACCTGCGGATTTCCGGTGGTGGCGGCCGGCCGCGGCCACAAGTGGCTGCCGCACTTTTGCGAAAGCACACCCGAGACGGTGTGGGGCCACTACGGCCTGACGCCCGAGCAGGCGGCGCGCGGCGGCCTGAACCCCAAGATGTTCAACAGCTTTCTGGATGGCTCCAAGCCCTCGATCGAAAGCACCGCGGTGTCCAACGCCACCGGCCTGGCGGTGCCCAGCAACGGCCTGCTGTACCCGCCGGCCAGCGTCGAGGACATCCCCTACGTCACACGTCCCCAAAGCGAAGGCGGTGTGCTCGAGAAGAAGGGCATGGTCGAGGTGATCTCGTCGCTCGAGGCCGACGGCCGCAAGATCCCCTACGACATCCGCATGGGTGTGTGGGTGACGGTGGAGGCCGAGACGGAGTACATCAAGAACTGCTTTGAGGAATACAACGCGCACACCGACCCGACCGGCCGCTACTTCACGCTGTACAAGCGCTGGCACCTGATCGGCCTGGAGGTGGGGATGAGCGTGGCCAGCGTGGCGCTGCGCCGCGAGCCCACCGGCGTGGCCATCGGCTGGAACGCTGACGTGGTGGCCACCGCCAAGCGCGACCTGCAGCCCGGCGAGATGCTCGACGGCGAAGGCGGCTACACCGTGTGGGGCAAGCTGCTGCCTTCCGATACGTCCATGCGCATGGGCGGCCTGCCGCTGGGCCTGGCGCACGACATCAAGGTGGTGCGCCCGGTGAAGAAGGGCATGTCGCTCACCTGGGCCGATGTAGCCATCGACACCAGCACCCGCGCCTACGCCATCCGCAAGGAACTCGAAGCCCTGCACGGCCAGCCCATGCTGAAAGTGGCATGAAGATCGCCGTTCTCGGAATCGGCTTCATGGGCTTTCCCATGAGCCGCCGCCTGTGCGAGGCAGGCCACGAAGTTCATGTCTGGAACCGTTCGCGCGATAAGGCCGAACGCGTTGTGCCGTTTGGCGCCACGGTGCACGACACGCCAGCCGCTGCCGCTGCGCAGGCCGACGTCGTCATCAGCATGCTCGAAAACGGCGCCATCGTTGGCCATGTGCTCTTTGATCTGGGCACCGCGCAGGCGATGAAGCGCGGGTCGCTGGTGATCGACATGGCCTCGATCAAGCCGCGCGAGGCGCGCGAACATGCCGACCGTCTGCGCACGATGGGCATCGCGCATCTGGACGCACCGGTGTCGGGCGGCACCGTGGGCGCCGAGGCCGGCACGCTGGCCATCATGGCGGGCGGCGAGGCGACAGACTTTGCACGCGCGGCCGATGTGTTCAAGGTGTTCGGCCGCGCCACGCATGTGGGCCCGCATGGCGCGGGGCAACTGGCCAAGCTGGCCAATCAGATGATCGTGGGCATCACCATCGGCGCGGTGGCCGAGTCGCTGCTGCTGTGCGAGAAGGGCGGCGCCGACCCTGCCAAGGTGCGCGAAGCCATCAGCGGCGGCTTTGCCGACAGCCGCATCCTGCAGGTGCACGGCCAGCGCATGGTGGATCGCGACTTTGCGCCGCGCGCCCGCATGACAGTGCAACTGAAGGACATGCGCAATGCGCTGGCCACCGCCGACGAGCTGGGCTTTGCCGCGCCCATCACCCAGGCCTTCGAGACGCTGTATGCCAGCGGCGTCGAGCACGGCCTGAGCGATCTGGACCATTCGGGCCTGTTCGTGGAACTGGCCCGCCGCAACGGCATGAAGTGACCGCAGAAAGTGCAGAGATGGACGATTTACTGATCCGTGGCGCACAGGTGTTCGACGGCACCGGCGCCGAGCCCGTGCGCGCCGATGTGGCGGTGAAAGATGGCCGCATCCGCGCGGTGGGCGCGCACCTGCAGGCCGACGCCGCGCAGGTGGTAGACGCCGACGGCCTGTCGCTGATGCCCGGCATCATCGACAGCCACACCCACTTTGATGCGCAGATCACCTGGGACCCGTTCGTGCGCCCCTCGCCCGCGCTGGGCGTGACCACCGCGGTGATCGGCAACTGCGGCTTCACCATCGCCCCGTGCAAGCCGCAGGACCGCGAGACCACCATGCGCAACCTCACGCAGGTCGAGGGCATGTCGCTGGACGTGCTGCGCCAGGGCATCGACTGGGGCTTTGAGAACTTTCCGCAGTACCTGGCGCAACTGCGGCGCAAGGGCAAAGCGGTCAATGTGGCGGCCTACATCGGTCACTCGTCGGTGCGCACCTGGGTGATGGGCGAGCAGGCCAACCAGCGCGCGGCCACCGAGCCCGAAATCCAGCAGATGGCGCAACTGGTGCGCGAGGCGATGCAGGCCGGCGCGGTGGGCTTTGCCAGCAGCACCAGCCCCGCGCACAACGGCGAAGGCGGCCTGCCCATGCCATCGCGGCTGGCGAGCGACGGCGAGCAGATGGCGCTGATCCAGGCCATGGGCCAGGCCGGCCGCGGCGTCTACATGGTGACCAAGGGCGGGCAAATGCCGGTGCCCTTTCTTGAGGAGATGTGCGCGCACTCCGGCCGCCCGGTGATGATTGCCGCGCTGCTGCACAACAGCACCAACCCCACCGCGGTGTTCAAAGATTTGGACGCCATCAGCGCCGCCAACCAGCGCGGCCGCCAACTGATCGGCCAGGTGTCGTGTTGCCCGCTGACGATGGACTTCACGCTGGCCTCGCCCTACCCGGTGGAGGGCCTGCAGTCGTGGAAGCCTGCCCTCGGCCTGCAGGGCGATGCGCTCAAGGCGGTGCTGTCGCAGCAGGGTTTCCGCGACGCGGTGCGCGCCGAGCTGTCGCAGCCTGCGGTGTTCCGCCTGTTCAACGGCGAATGGGACAAGGTGCATGTGGTCGAGGTGGCGCAGCCCGCGCACGCCGCCTGCGAGCAGCGCAGCATCGCCGAGATCGCGCGCACCGAAGACCGCGACCCGCTGGACGTGATGCTGGACCTGGCCATCACCGAAGCCCTGCAGACCATCTTCACGGCGCAGCTGCTCAACAGCGACGAAGACGCGGTGGGCCGCATGCTCAACCATCCGCACAGCGTGGTGAGCCTGAGCGATGCGGGCGCGCACCTGACCTTCTTCAACGATGCGGGCTTTGGCCTGCATTTAATGGGTCACTGGTCGCGCACCGTGGGGGCCATGTCGATGCCCGAGGCGATCCGCCGCCTGACCTCGCAGCCTGCCGCCATCTTTGGCATGACCGACCGCGGGCAGGTGCGCGAAGGCTTTGCCGCCGACCTGCTGCTGTTCGACCCCGCCACCGTGGGCCGCGGGCCCAAGAAGCGCGTTTTCGATCTGCCCGGCGGCGCGCCGCGCCTGCACACCGACGCGCTGGGCGTGCATGGCGTGTGGGTGAATGGCCGTCAGGTGGCCGATACGAACGGGCTGCGCACCGACGCACCGTTGGCGGGTGCGCTGCTGACCGAATTTGCCGGCTGACGCGAGCAACGGCACCGCGCTGCGCCCGGCGGCCGGATGCAGCCCCTTCAGGGATCAGTGCAGCTTGACGTGCGGCTCGGTGCGCCGCGTGATCAGACGCGCCAGCGTGTCCAGCGACACCTTGACCCAACCGTGCAGTGCCAGTTCGTGCATCTTGTAAAGCGACAGGTACATCAGCTTGGCAAAGCTGCCCTCGATCATCATGCTGCCGCCGATGAGGCCACCCATCATGCTGCCCACGGTGCTGTACTTGCCCAGCGACACCAGTGAGCCAAAGTCGCGGTAGCGGTAGGGCTTGAGCGCGCGGCCCGCCAGGCGCAGCTTGATCTGCTGGCGCATGTGGCTGGCCTGCTGGTGCGCGGCCTGGGCCCGCGGCGGCACGATGGGCGGACGCAGCGGCCCGGCCTCGGGCCAGGGGCAGGCGGCACAGTCGCCCAGGGCAAACACATCCGGGTCGCGCGTGGTCTGCAGCGTGGGCAGCACCACCAGCTGGTTCAGGCGGTTGGTCTCCAGCCCGCCGAAGTCCTTCAGAAAATCAGCGGCCTTCACGCCTGCGGCCCACACCACCAGCTCGGCCGGCAGCACGCGGCCATCGGCCAGGTGCACCGCCTCGGGCGTCACCTCGGACACTCTGGAACTGGTCAGCACCTCCACACCCATGCCGCACAGCAGGTGGGTGGTGGCTGCCGACAACCGCTCGGGCAGCAGCGGCAGGATGCGGTCGGCGGCCTCGATCAGCATCACCTTCAGGTCGCGCTGCGGGTCGATGCGGTCGAGCCCGTAGGACACCACCTCGCGCACCGAGCGGTGCAGCTCGGCCGCGAGTTCCACGCCGGTGGCGCCGGCACCGATGATGGCCACATGCAGCTGCCCGGTCTGCATCGGCCCGGCCTGCATCTGCGCGCGCAAGCAGGCGTTGATCAGCCGTGAATGAAAGGCCTTGGCATCGCCCTGCGATTCGAGCCGCATCGCATGCTCGCGCACGCCGGGGGTGCCGAAGTCGTTGCTCAGGCTGCCCACCGACAGCACCAGCGTGTCGTAGGGCAGTTCGGCCGGCGGCGTGATCTCGCGTCCGCGCTCGTCACGGTAGGCGCGCAGTTGCACCACGCGGCGCTCGCGGTCCAGCCCGTGCAGTTCGCCCAGCCGGAAGTGAAAGCCGTGCCAGTGCGCCTGCGCCAGGTAGTCCACCGCATGCAGGCCCATGTCCATGCTGCCCGCAGCGATCTCGTGCAGCTTGGGTTTCCAGATGTGGGTGCGGTTCTTGTCGACCAGCGTGACCTGCAGCCGGCCCTTGCGGCCCAGCGTGTCACCCAGCCGCGTGGCCAGTTCCAGCCCGCCGGCACCGCCGCCGACGATGAGCACGCGATGAGGATGCGCAGATGGAGACGGGGGCGAAGCGGCAATGGGAGGCATGGGCAGTCCTGGGCAAGACGCTGGGCCAGACTGCATGCTTCGCGTCGGCCCCATCATAGGCCCAAGCCTGCCTCCCGTTAAAATCACGGCATGCGTGGGGGGGTAGCTCAGCTGGGAGAGCGTCGCGTTCGCAATGCGAAGGTCGGGAGTTCGATCCTCCTCCTCTCCACCACCGATCCAAGGCCAGACTTGCTCCGGCCGTTCTTTTTGCCCCCGAAGCCCCAGTGCTGGCGGGCGTCCACGCAGGTTGCGAGGGTCGGCCCCACCGAAAAACGGTGGATTTCAGGCCCCTGTAGCCAATCTCCACGCTCTTTTCTCTGTAAATGCGCAGGTTGCGAGGTCCCAGTAGCGCAGGCAGTTAGTTGTACTCAGCATGGTGTGTATCAATGCGCGTTCGCGGTGGTGGGGTGAAAGCAGCTCGCTGCTTGCGGCCGGGGGTCTATCGATGACACATCGTCCAATA
>JBJTCL010000038.1:0-41613 GCA_046091865.1 Burkholderiaceae bacterium
CGCATCCGCACCGGCGAGACCGGCAAGGAAGCCCTGTGATCCCCCGCAAGGAAGAGAGACCGACATGAAAAAACTACTGGCCTCCCTCGCCCTCGGCCTGGGAATTCTGATCGGCGGCACCGCTGCCATTGCGCAGGCACCAGCCGCTGCAAGCGCCGCGCCCGCAGCGGCTGCCGCTGCTCCGGCCGCGCCCGCCGCCGACGCCAAGCCCGCTGAAGCCGCCCCCGCTGCCGCTGCGCCTGCTGCTGCCGAAGCCAAGCCGGCCGAAGCCGCTGCCGCTCCGGCACCGGTGCCCAACACCGGCGACACCGCCTGGATGACCATCGCCACCGCGCTCGTCATCTTCATGACCATCCCCGGCCTGGCGCTGTTCTACGGCGGCCTGGTGCGCAGCAAGAACATGCTGTCGGTGCTGATGCAGGTGTTCGTGGTCAGCTCGCTGATCTACGTGCTGTGGGGCATCTACGGCTACACGCTGGCCTTTGGCGGCGGTGGCTCGATCATCGGCGGCCTCGACAAGCTGTTCCTCAAGGGTGTGACGGTCGACTCGGTGGCAGCCACCTTCAGCAAGGGTGTGGTCATTCCCGAGCTCAGCTTCATCGCCTTCCAGGCCACCTTCGCGGCCATCACCTGCGCGCTGATCGTCGGCTCGTTCGCTGAGCGCATCAAGTTCAGCGCGGTGCTGCTGTTCTGCGTGATCTGGTTCACCTTCTGCTACCTGCCGATCGCTCACATGGTGTGGTACTGGGACGGCCCGGACGCCATCACCGATGCGGCTTCGCTAGAGAAGGTCACGGCCAACGCCGGCCTGCTGTGGGCCAAGGGTGCGCTGGACTTCGCAGGCGGCACCGTGGTGCACATCAACGCCGGCGTGGCGGGCCTGGTGGGTGCGTATGTGCTGGGCAAGCGCGTGGGCTACGGCAAGGAAGCCATGGCCCCGCACAGCCTGACGCTGACGATGGTGGGCGCAGCGATGCTGTGGGTGGGCTGGTTCGGCTTCAATGCCGGCTCCAACCTCGAGGCCACCGGCACGGCCGCCCTGGCACTCGTCAACACGCTGCTGGCCGCTGCGGCCGCCACGCTGAGCTGGATCGCCGGTGAGGCGATGTCCAAGGGCAAGGCATCCATGCTGGGCGCTGCGTCCGGTGCGGTGGCCGGCTTGGTGGCCATCACCCCGGCCTGCGGCTTCGTCGGCCCGATGGGCGCGATCATCATCGGGCTGATCTCCGGCTTCGGCTGCCTGTGGGGCGTCAATGGTCTCAAGCGCATGCTGGGTGCCGACGACTCGCTGGACGTGTTCGGTGTGCACGGCGTGGGCGGCATCATCGGCGCCCTGTTGACCGGCGTGTTCGCAGCCCCGTCGCTGGGCGGCACCGGTGTGTACGACTACGTGGCCAACAAGGTCAACCCCGACTACAGCATCGGCTCCCAGGTATGGATCCAGCTGCAGGGCGTGATCGTCACCATGATCTGGTCGGCCGTGATTGCCTTCATCGCCTACAAGATCGTCGACCTCGTCATCGGCCTGCGCGTGACCGAAGAAGAAGAGCGCGAAGGTCTGGACATCAGCAGCCACGGCGAAACCGCCTACAACCGCTGAGATCCCTGTCAGTCACTGCAAGAGTCTCCTCTGGACTTTGGGCCCGCCGCGTGCGGGCCCTTTTTTGTGGTCGCGTAGTATCGATGCCCATCACATTGCGCAGGGCGTAGCGCCTGCCGCGTGATCCAACCTCAACCCAGGAGAGACATCTTGTTCAGTCACGTCATGCTCGGCACCAACGACATCGAGCGGTCCCAACGCTTTTACGACGCGGTCCTCCAAGTGCTGGGCGTCGGCGGTGCGACGGCCAACACCAACAAGACCGGGCAGCGTCGCCTGTTCTACCGGCACAACGGCGTCGCCTTCTGTCTGAGCGAACCGATCGATGGCCAGAGCGCTACCTGCGGCAATGGCAGCACCATCGGATTCCAGTGCGAATCGCCGGAGCAGGTGCAACAGTTTCACGATGCCGCGGTGGCCAGTGGCGGCACGTCGATCGAAGAGCCGCCAGGCCCGCGCGTTGGCCCGGCCGGCGCGCTGTACCTGGCGTATGTGCGCGACCCCGACGGCAACAAGCTGTGCGCGCTGCATCGTCCGAAGGCGTGAGTCGCATGAATCAGGTGCTCACCGGCAAACGCATCCTCGTCACCCAGGCCACCGAATTCATGGGGCCGGCGCTGTGCGAGGTGTTGGCCGGGCAGGGCGCCAAGGTGATCGCCAGCGCGGCGCCGCTCTCCGATCCCGGCGCTGGCGCCGCCGTGGTGCATGAAGCGGGCGACATCGATGTGCTGGTGGCCAACCTGGCCTACACCGCGCCCAGCACACCGGCGGTTGACGTGGACGAGGCCGAGTGGCGCGCGGTGTTTGCTGCGCTGGTGGACCCCTTGCCGCGCCTGCTGGCCGCCGCGGCACCCGCCATGCTGGCGCGCCGCAGCGGCAAGGTGCTGGTGATCGGCAGTGCATCGGCCCTGCGCGGCATGAAGCGCGCGTCCACCTACAGCGCGGCGCGTGGTGCGCAGCTGGCCTGGGTGCAGGCGGTGGGCGTGGAGCTGGCGCCGCACAACGTGCAGGTCAACGCGATCGCGCAGAACTTTGTGGACAACCCCACTTACTTTCCGTCCGAAGTGCAGGCCAATCCGCGCTTTCAGAAGCGCCTGGCGCGCGAGGTGCCGCTGGGCCGCCTGGTGTCGGCGCATGAGGACGCGTCGTTTGCCGCCTACCTGTGCAGCGATGCCGCCAACTGCTTTGTCGGCCAGGTGTTTCCGGTGTGCGGCGGGTGGGCGGTGCGCTAAGCTGACCGCATGAGCCAGCAAGCCACCGAACCCAGCGCCCCCACCATCACCTACCCCTTCGACGCGCCTGAGCCTGGCCAGCGCATCGAGGTGGCGCCGGGTGTGCACTGGATTCGCCTGCCGCTGCCGTTCCGTCTGGATCACATCAATGTGTGGGCGCTGCAGGACGAGGATGGCTGGTCGCTGGTGGACACGGGCATCCGCACGCCGCAGACGGTGCAGGCCTGGGAGACGCTGACCGCCGCCGGTCCGCTGAGCGCGCCCCTGCACCGCGTGCTGGTGACGCACATGCACCCCGACCACATCGGCCTGGCGGGCTGGTTCACGCGGCGCAGCGGGGCCACGCTGCACATCTCGCGTCTGGAGTACCTGATGTGCCGCTCGCTCACCGGCGACACGGGTCGCGAACCGCCGCCCGATGCACTGCGCTTTTATCGCGAGGCCGGTTGGGGCGAGGCCGCGCTGGAAGCCTATGCCGCGCGCTTTGGCAGCTTTGGCAACCACATCTACGCGCTGCCCGACAGCTTTCGCCGCCTGAGCGACGGCCAGCGCCTGCGCATCGGCAGGCATGAGTGGGAGGTGGTGATCGGCGCGGGCCATTCGCCCGAGCACGCCTGCCTGTACTGCGCCGAGCTCAAGCTGTTCATCTCGGGCGACCAGGTGCTGCCGCGCATCTCGTCGAACGTGTCGGTGCAACCGCTGGAGCCCGAGGCCAATCCGATGCGCGACTGGCTCGATTCGCTCGATCGCATCCGCCGGCGTGTGCCGGACGATGTGCTGGTGCTGCCGTCGCACAACAAGTGCTTTCGCGGCTTGCACGAGCGCATCGATGCCCTGCTGCAGGGCCAGCACGAGGCACTGCAACGGCTGCACGCGGCGCTGGCCACGCCCGCGCGCGCGGTGGATGTATTCAAGGCGCTGTTCAAGCGCGACATTCCGCAAACCGATGCGTCGCAGCTGGGCATGGCCACCGGCGAGGCGGTGGCCTGCCTGAACCATCTGCTGGCGCAGGGGCGCATTCAGGCCGAGCTGCGCGACGGCGTGCGCTGGTACCGCGCGGCCTGAACCGCGTCGATCACATACCGATTCGGTCAAGCGCCGATTCGGTCATGGCGGGCAAGGGCTTTCGGCCACGCCTCGCATGAGGCCATGCCCCATGCCGTCAACCTGATCACCACGCTGGCTGCCGGCTTTGGCCTGGCGCTGGTGTTCGGCTTCATTGCCGCGCGGCTGGGCCTGCCCGCGCTGGTGGGATACCTGCTGGCAGGTGTGGCCATCGGGCCGGCCACACCGGGCTTCGTGGCCGATGCACAGATCGCCGCGCAGTTGGCCGAGATCGGCGTGATGCTGCTGATGTTCGGCGTGGGCCTGCACTTTTCGCTGGACGACCTGAAGTCGGTGCGCAAGGTGGCGCTGCCCGGTGCGGTGGTGCAGATGGGCGTGGCCACTGCCCTGGGCTATGGCGTGGCGCGCTGGTGGGACTGGACGCCCGGTGCGGCCTTGGTGTTCGGCGTGGCGCTGTCGGTGGCCAGCACCGTGGTGCTGGTCAAGGCGCTCGAGGCCCAGCACCAGGCCGACACCGCCAACGGGCGCATCGCCATCGGCTGGCTGGCGGTGGAAGACCTGGCCATGGTGATGGTGCTGGTGCTGCTGCCGGCGCTGGCACCGGTGCTGGGTGCGGGTACGGGCACTGGCCCGGGTACTGGGGGCGCCGCTCAGACCAGCCTGTGGACCGAATTGCTGCGCACCCTGGCGCAGGTGGGCGGCTTCATCGCCTTCATGCTGATCGTCGGGCGTCGGCTGTTCCCGCGCTTGCTGTGGCATGTGGCGCGCACCGGCTCGCGCGAGCTGTTCACGCTGTGCGTGGTGGCCGCCGCGGTGGGTATCGCCTATGGGTCTGCGGCCTTGTTTGGCGTGTCGTTTGCGCTGGGTGCCTTCTTTGCCGGCATGGTGCTGCGCGAGTCCGAGTTCAGCCAGCGCGCGGCCGAGCAGACGCTGCCGCTGCAGGACGCCTTTGCGGTGCTGTTCTTCGTCTCGGTGGGCATGCTGTTCGATCCGCGGGTGCTGATCGATCAGCCGCTGCAGGTGCTGGCCACGCTGCTCATCGTGGTGGTGGGCAAGACGGTGGCCGCGGTGTTGCTGGTGCTGGTGCTGCGCTATCCGTTGAACACCGCGCTCACCGTGGGTGCAAGCCTGGCACAGATCGGCGAGTTCTCGTTCATCCTGGCCGGGCTGGGCGTGGCGCTCGGGCTGCTGCCCAAGGAGGGGCAGAACCTCATCCTGGCCGCAGCACTGCTGTCGATCGCGCTCAACCCGCTGGTGTTCCGCGCCGTCGGCCCGGCGCAGCAGTGGCTGGTCAAGCAAAAGTGGATGGCCGGCATCGCGCGCCGGCAGGACCCGCGCGAAAGCCCGCTGGCCGAACTGCGGATGGACACCGACCGGCGCTTTCTGGCCAATCAGGTGGTGCCGGTGGGCTGGGGCCGGCTGGGCCAGCGCATCGCCGCGCTGCTGCGCGAGCAGGGCGTGCCCTTTGTGGTGGCCGACGACCAGCGTGATCGGGTGGAGGCTTTGCGTGCGCAAGGGCTGGCGGTGGTGTGGGGCGACCCGGCCGAGCCCGACGTGCTGATCCAGGCCCACGTGCGCGAGGCCGCGGTGCTGGTGATCGCCCTGGCCGACGCGGTGACGGTGCGTCGCTTGTGCGAGGTGGCGCGCGCGCTGAACCCGGGCATCCGCATCCTGATCCGCAGCCCCAACGACGACGAGGCCCAGCGGCTGCGCGATGAGGCGCTGGGCGAGGTGTTCGTGGCCGAGCAATCGCTGGCCGAAGGCATGGCGGCGCGCACCCTGCAGGCAGTGGACGAGGCCTTGCAGCGCACCGGAACCACGCGGTGACAGGCGGGCGTACCATCTGCGCCCATGACTGCGCTTTCCCCTCTGGTTGACCGCATCCGCGCGGCCGCCGCCGATCAGCAGCCGCTGCGCATCCGCGGGGGCGGCACCAAGGATTTCTACGGCGAACGCCTGCAAGGCGAGGTCCTCGACACCCGGCCGCTCTGCGGCATCGTCAGCTACGAACCCAGCGAACTGGTGGTGACGGTGCGCGCCGGTACCCCGCTGGCCGAGCTGGAGGCGGCGCTGTCCGAGCGCGGGCAGGCGCTGGCGTTCGAGCCGCCGCATTTCAGCGCGGGCGCGGCGGGTGGGGCCACCGTGGGCGGCATGGTGGCCGCGGGCTTGTCGGGCCCGGCGCGTGCGGCGGTGGGGTCGGTGCGTGATTTCGTGCTGGGCGTTCAGATCGTCAACGGCCGCGGCGAGCTGCTGACCTTCGGCGGCCAGGTGATGAAGAACGTGGCGGGCTACGACGTGTCGCGCCTGATGGCCGGCTCGCTGGGCACGCTGGCGCTGATCGCCGAGGTGAGCCTGAAGGTGCTGCCGCTGGCGCCTGCCGAGGCCACGCTGCGCTTTGGCGTGGATGAGCGCGAGATGCTCGCGCGCCTGAACACCTGGGCAGGGCAGCCGCTGCCGCTGAATGCCAGCTCGTGGGTGCACGATGCCCATGACGCCGCAGGCCCGGCGCTGTATCTGCGCCTGCGCGGCGCGGTGGCCGCGGTGGAGTCGGCCTGCAAGCGCCTGCTGGGCGAACTGCCTGGCGAGCGGCTGGACAACGCGGCAGTCGCAGCCGACTGGCAGGCCGCACGCGAGCTGTCCTTGCCCTGGTTTGCCGCCGGCTTTGCGCGCGGCGACACGCTGTGGCGCCTGTCGGTGCCGCAGGTGACGCCGCCGCTGAATGTGGGCGACACGATGGTCGAGTGGCTGGGGGGGCAGCGCTGGGTGTTCGTGCCCGCCGCCGACGAAGACAGCGCGCAGCGCGTGCGCCATGCCGCCACGGTGGCCGGCGGCCACGCGGTGCGCTTTCGTGCGGCGGATGGTTCGGGCGCGTCGGCGCGCGCGGGGCTGTTCGAGGCGCTGCGCCCGCCGCTGGACCGCATCCACCGCCAGCTCAAGAACGAATTCGATCCGGCAGGCATCCTCAACCGCGGCCGCATGTACGCGGACTTCTGAGGGGCACACCACCATGCAAACCCATCTCGCCCCCGAATTCAAGGACAGCGCCGAAGGCCGCGAAGCCGAGGCTATCCTGCGCAAGTGTGTGCACTGCGGCTTTTGCACCGCCACCTGCCCCACCTATCAACTGCTGGGCGACGAGCTCGACGGACCGCGCGGGCGCATCTATCTCATCAAGCAGGTGCTGGAAGGCGCCGAGGTCACGCGCAAGACGCAACAGCACCTGGACCGCTGCCTGACCTGCCGCAACTGCGAAAGCACCTGCCCCAGCGGCGTGCAGTACGGCCATCTGGTCGACATCGGCCGCAGCATTGTCGAGAAGAAGGTCGAGCGCCCGGCCACCGAAAAAGCACTGCGCTGGGCACTGAAAGAGGGTCTGCCCTCGCCGCTGTTCGGCCCGGCCATGAAGCTGGGGCAGGCGGTGCGTGGCTTGCTGCCCGAATCGCTCAAGGCCAAGGTACCCGCACCGCGTGCGGCCGGCGCGTGGCCCGCGCGCGAGCATGCGCGCAAGGTGCTGATGCTCGAAGGCTGCGTGCAGCCGGCGATGATGCCGTCGATCAACGCGGCCACCGCGCGCGTGCTGGATGCCGCCGGTATCCAGACGCTGGTGGCGCAAAGCGCGGGCTGCTGCGGTGCCGTCAAGTTTCATCTGAACGATCAGGGCGGTGGCCTGACGCAGATGCGCGCCAACATCGACGCCTGGTGGCCCTACGTGGAGCAGGGCACGGTGGAGGCCATCGTGATGAACGCATCAGGCTGCGGCGTCACCGTCAAGGAATACGGCCACCTGCTCAAGGACGATGCGGCTTACGCCGCCAAGGCGGCGCGCATCAGCGCACTCACGCGCGACCTGTCCGAACTGCTGCCCGACATCGCGCAGGCGCTCAAGGGTCGCGTCAAGCCCGACGCGCAGATGCAGAGCCTGGCCTTCCATCCGCCCTGCACGCTGCAGCACGGCCAGCAGCTTCGCGGGGGTGTCGAGCAGCACCTGAACGCGCTGGGCTTTGCGGTGCGCGTGGCCACCAATGAGTCACACCTGTGCTGCGGCTCGGCGGGCACCTACAGCGTGCTCAACCCCGAGATCGCCACCACGCTGCGTGACCGCAAGCTGGGCCATTTGTCCGACCTGAAGCCGCAGGCCATCGTCAGCGCCAACATCGGCTGCATCACCCACCTGCAAGGTGGCACCGACGTGCCGGTGCGGCACTGGGTGGAGGTGCTGGACGCGGCGCTGCAACACTGAACACATCACCACCAGGAGACACGCATGGGATGGATGCAACGCTGGGCGGCCGCCGCCCTAACTGCCCTGACCGCTTTGACGGCGCTGGCCGTGCATACCCAGGCGGGTGCACAGGTCCCCGCACCCAAGGAAGGCACCTGGGTCGTGCGCGACTTCAAGTTCCACACCGGCGAAGTGCTGCCGGAACTCCGGCTGCACTACACCACGCTGGGCGATCCGTCGGGCGAGCCGGTGCTGGTGTTGCACGGCACCACCGGCAGTGGCGCGGGCATGCTGAACGCGGCGTTTGGTGGCGAGCTGTTCGGGCCGGGCCAGCCGCTGGATGCACGCAAGTACTACGTGATCCTGCCGGACGCGATCGGTACCGGCAAGTCCAGCAAGCCCTCGGACGGCCTACGCGCAAAGTTCCCGCGCTACAACTACAACGACATGGTGGACGCGCAGTACCGCCTCGTCACTGAGCATTTGGGCATCAGGCACCTGCGCTTGGTGATCGGCAACTCCATGGGCGGCATGCACACCTGGGTGTGGGCGCAGCGCTATCCCGAAGTGCTGGACATCGCCGTGCCCATGGCGTCCATGCCCACCGAGATGTCAGGCCGCAACTGGATGATGCGCCGCCTGATCATCGACTCGATCCGCAACGACCCCGAGTGGATGGGTGGCAACTACACCCGGCAGCCGCGCAGCTGGCAGTTCGCGTCGGTGTTCTACGCCATCGGCACCAACGGCGGCAACCAGGCCTTGTTCAAGGCGGCGCCCACCCGCGAACGCGCCGATGCCCTGCTGGATAACCGCCTGAAGGGCAACTTTGCGGGCGACGCCAACGATCACCTGTACCAGTGGGAGTCGAGCGGTGACTACAACCCCTCGCCGGGGCTGGAGAAGATCAAGGCCACGGTGATGGCGATCAACTCGGCCGACGATGAGCGCAATCCGCCCGAACTCGGCGTGATGGAGCGCGAACTCAAGCGCATCCGAAGTGCGCGCCTGTTGCTGATCCCCGGCAGCCCGGACACCGCAGGCCACGGCACCACCGCACAGGCCAGGTGGTGGAAGAAGGAGCTCGGTGAGTTGCTGCAGAGCGCGCCGCGGCTGGCGCGCTGAAGCGGCGGGCGCAGCCCCGCGCGCTCAGCCCTTCAGCGCTGCCTCGATGTCTTTCGCGATCGATGCCGGCGCGTCCTGCGGCGCGTAGCGTTTGATCGCGCGGCCGTCGCGGCCGATCAGGAACTTGGTGAAGTTCCACTTGACCGCCTCGCTGCCCAGCAAGCCCGGCGCCTGTGCCTTGAGCCATTGCCACAGCGGATGCGCACTGCTGCCGTTGACGTCGACTTTGGCCATCATTGCAAAGTCCACGCCGTAGTTCTTTTGGCAGAACGCGCCGATCTGCTCGTTGCTGCCTGGGTCTTGCGCGCCGAACTGGTTGCACGGAAAGCCCATCACCACCAGGCCTTGCGCGGCGTACTGCTGATGCAGCTGCTGCAGCCCGGCGAACTGCGGTGTGAAACCGCAGGCGCTGGCAGTGTTGACGATCAGCAGCACCTGGCCGCGATGCTGTGAAAGGTCGATGCGACGGCCATCGATGGCGTCGGCGCTGAAGTCAAAGGCGCTGGCGGGCAGGGCCGGGGTGGTATTGGCGTCCATAGCGCATTGTCGGCAGCCCTCAATGCCCCTGCGCGGCCGGCGACTTCGCAGACGGGGCGGGCCACGAGGCCCACACCGCCGCTGCCAGGATCAGCGCTGCGCCCACCGCGATCTGCATGCCGAAGGTGGATGCACCCAACGCCACCGACGACACGCTGGCAAACACCACCTCGGACAGCATCACCAGCGCGGTGGTGTGCGCGCTCAGCCGCGCTGCGCCGTACTGCAGCGCCAGATTGCCCACCAAAAAAGCCAGCGCCAGGCCCAGGCCCAGCACCAGCCACTGGCTGTCGGGGGCCGGCAGTGGGACCATCGCGCCTTGCAGCAGGCCGGCGGTGCCCGCCACCGCGGCCAGTGCCGCTCCGCCGCCAAACATCGCGGCCATGCGCGCGGCCGATGGCGTGTCGTTGTACTTGAGCAGCAGCAGGTTGGTCAGCGCAAAACTGAATCCGCCCAGCAGGGCCAGCCAGTCGGCTGCACCCGACGGCCAGGGCCATGCCGCGTCGGCGGGCTTGAGGATGATGACCACACCGGCCAGCGACAGCGCCACCCGCAGCAGCGAGGCGCGTGTGGGCCGCTCGCCCATCAGCAGCCAGGCCAGCAGTGCCGACCATGCCGGCATCAGATAAAACAGCAGCACCACCCGCACTACGTCGCCGATGGTGACGGCCCAGTTGAAGCCGATATTGGTCAGGCCCGAGGCCAGCGCCAGCCACAGCAGTTGCGGGTGCTGCGCCAGACCGCGCAACCCGCCGCGGGCAAACAGCAGCGCGCTGACCATGGCCAGTGCGTACACCAGCGCGGTGGCCCACAGCGGATGCACGCCGCGCGCCTGCAGCTCCTTGAAGGGCCACCACGAGATGCCCCACACCAAGGCATTGACCACCAGGCAGGCCACCGCAGCGGTGCGAACGTCACGGGGCGACATGGTCTGCGGGGTGAGGAGGCAGGAAAGAATGAGTGCCTGTGGTGGCCGCGCGCGGCCACCGTAGCGCATTGGCGGGCGCGGGCGGGTTCAGTCGCGCAGCGCCTGTGCGGCCGCCGCGCGGCGACGGCGCCACCAGATGACGCCGATCACCACCACGCCGATGCCCAGCAGCGCAAAGATGCCGTACTGGAAGCGGTGCAGGATCTTGAACATCCAGTCCCAGTTGCGCGCGCCGAAGTAGCCCAGGTACACCCAGATCGGCACGCTGATCAGCGCGGCAAAGCCATCCATGAAGAACCAGGTGGCAAACGACACGCGACGCGTCATGCCGGCCGTGAAGAACACGGGGGTGCGCAGGCCAGGCAGAAAGCGCGCCACGAACATCACCCACTTGCCGTACTTGTGAAAGGCGCCCTGCGCCTTCTCGAAGCGCTCGGGCGTGAGCACCTTGCGAAAGCCCGGCAGCGTCTGCACCCGCTCGCCGTACACCCGACCCAGTGTGAACATCAGGCCGTCGCCCACCATCACGCCGGCCATGCCCACGGCAAACATGACGTGTGGGTCGGCATAGCCCAGGCCTGCGATCACGCCGCCGGTCACCAGCGTCACGTCCTCGGGCACGGGCACGCCGAAGCCGCAGATCAGCAGCATCACGAACACGGCCAGGTAGCCGTATTCGGTGAAGATGGGCATGAGGAACTGAAAGACTTCCATGACGGCCGGCCCACAGGGGGCGGCGTTGAAGAGGTGCGGCTTTATAGCACCCCGGATGCAGCCCCTGGCCGTCTGGGGGCGGGGTGCGCAGCGCGCCTCTGGCACACTGCGCCGCCAATAGGTTTGCCATGCCGCGCCCCATTCTTGCCACCATCCACACCGAGGCCTTGCGCCACAACCTGGCGCGGGTGCGCGCCCTGGCGACCGATGCGCGGGTGTGGGCGGTGGTCAAGGCCAATGCCTATGGCCACGGCATCGAGCGCGCCTTCGAGGGCCTGCGCGGCGCCGACGGTTTTGCGCTGCTGGACCTGGCCGAGGCCGAGCGGGTGCGCGCCCTCGGCTGGCGCGGCCCCATCCTGCTGCTGGAAGGTGTGTTCGAGCCGCGCGACCTCGAGCTGTGCTCGCGGCTGGATCTGTGGCACACGGTGCACTGCGACGAGCAGATCGACATGCTGGCCGCGCACAAGACGCAGGCGCCGCACCGCGTGTTCCTGAAAATGAACAGCGGCATGAACCGGCTGGGCTTTCCGCCGGGGCGCTACCGGGCGGCGTGGACGCGCCTGAACGCGCTGCCGCAGGTCGATGAAATTTCATTGATGACGCACTTCAGCGACGCCGATGGCCCGCGCGGCATCGCGCACCAGGTGCAGGTGTTTGCCGATACCACGCGCGACCTGCCTGGCGAGCGCAGCCTGTCCAACAGCGCGGCCACGCTGCGCCACGCGGCGCAGGCCGGTGTGCGTGCGGATTGGGTGCGCCCGGGCATCATGCTCTACGGCAATGCACCCGACTTTCCCGAGCACGACGCGGCGCACTGGGCCCTGCGGCCGGCGATGACGCTGGCCACGCGCGTGATCGGCGTGCAGCAGCTACAGCCCGGCGACACGGTGGGCTACGGATCGAGCTTCACCGCCACGCAGCGCATGCGCATCGGCATCATGGCCTGCGGCTACGCCGACGGTTATCCGCGCCATGCGTCCACCCTGTCGGCGGGCGCGCCGGTGCTGGTGGACGGCGTGCGCACCCGCACCGTGGGCCGCGTCAGCATGGACATGATCACGGTGGATCTGGAGCCGGTGTTCGCGGCCGGCAAGACGCCCGGCGTGGGCAGTGCGGTCACACTGTGGGGCCGTGGTGCAGAGGGCCAGGTGCTGGCCATCGATGAGGTGGCGCAGGCCGCCGGCACCATCGGCTACGAACTGATGTGCGCGCTGGCGCCGCGCGTGCCGGTGGTGGTGGAGGGCTGAAGCAACGCGCGGCGGATGGCTGGCGTAACGCGCCGCTGAAGCTTCAGCGCTTGCGCAGCCCTAGCGCCATCACCGCGCCCACCACCAGCAAGGCGCCGGCCACCTGCACCGGCGCAATCGCCTGGCCCAGGATGGCCCAGGCCAGCACCAGAGCGAACACCGGCTCCACATTCATGATGGTCGAGTTGCCCACCACACCCAGGCGCGGCAGCACAGTGAACATGATGGTGAAGGCGGTGCCATACAGGAAGGTGAGCGCCGCCAGCCCGCCCCAGCCCGCCGGCGCGGTGGGCAGATGGAAACCGCCTTGCAAGCTGATGGTGCACAGCGCCACCAGGCCCGCCAGCGTCATGGTGCTGGCGGTGCGCACGCGGCCGTCCAGATCGCCCGCCTCGTGCTGGGTGAACACCAGCGCCAGCCCGAAGGTGGCCGCCGCCGCCAGCGCGAAGGCCATGCCCGCGCCGATGCGGCCCCACTGGCCCGCAGCGCCCAGGCCTGATGCGGCACCGAACACGTCGAGCGCCAGCGCCAGCCCCACCAGAATCACCGGCATCGCGATCAGCATCGGCCGCGCGGGCGGCTCGCGGTACACCACGAAGGCCCACAGCGCCGTCCAGATCGGGTAGGTGTTGAAGGCCAGCAGGGCCAGTGCCACCGGCAGCCGGGCCACCGACGAATACAGGCACAGGCTCTGGATGCCGATCAACAGGCCGATGACGGGCAGGTAGCGCTTGTGGCGCGGCGTGAACTGCGGCCGCACGCGGTAGGCCAGTAGCAGGCCCATCACCACCAGCGCGGTGACGGTGCTGCGAAACACCACTGCGGTGGCCACGTCCACCCCGTTGTTGAAGGAGATGCGCGCGGCCACATGGTTGCCGCCCATCATCAGGGCGATCAGCAGCAGCGTGGCAAACGCCGTGGCGCTGAGCGCGCGCGCAGACCCAGCGGCAGCAGCGGCAGGGGTGGCGCTCAATACAGCCCCCGCACCTGCGCATGCAGGCGCGACAGGCCCAGCAGCGCATCGGTGAAGGGCGTGGGCACACCGGTGAGCTGGCCCAGTTCCCACACCGCGCCCACCAGCGCGTCCAGCTCGACGCTGCGCCCGGCCTCCACGTCCTGCAGCATGGACGTCTTGAAGGCGCCCAGCCGGCGCGTGATGGCGTGCCGGTCTTCGGGCTGCTGATCGATCGGGATGCCGATGCGCGTACCGATCTCGCGCGCCTCCAGCATCACGTTGCTGACGAAGCCGCGCACCAGGTCGTCGGTGAGGATGCGGTCGGTGGTGGCGCCGGTGATCGCGCTCACCGGGTTCATGGTCATGTTGCCCCACAGCTTGAACCAGATGTCCTTCTGGATCTGCGGCGACAGGGTCACATCGATGCCAGCCGCGCGCAGGCTGCTGCCCAGCACCTCGAGCCGCGGTGTGGGGGCGCCCCAGGGTTCGCCCACGATCAGGCCGTTGCCGAAGTGGTGCTGCGCATGGCCGGGCTCAGGCAGCGAGCAGCTGGCGTGTACCACGCAGCCGATCACATGCCGGGTGGGGATGGCGCGGGTGATGCTGCCGTCGGGGTCGGTGGCGTCAAGCCGCGTGCTCGACCAACGCCCGCCAAAACCTTCGAAGAACCACCAGGGCACGCCGTTCATCGCGGTCATCACCATGCTGTCGTGGCTCAGCAGCGGCGCGATGCCTTGCGCCACGCCGCGCATGGCCGGCGCCTTGACCGCCACGATCACCAGGTCCTGCGGCCCCAGCTCGGCCGGCCGCTCACTGGCGGCCACCGGCGCGCTCAGCGTCTGCCCGGCGATCGTCAGGCGCAGCCCGTGCGCACGCAGCGCATCCAGCGCCGCGCCGCGCGCCACCACACTCACCGCGCAGCCCGCCTGCGCGAGCTTCACACCCAGCCAGCCGCCGATGGCGCCGGCGCCATAGATGCATACCTTCATGACCTGACTGCTCCGCGAACCCGATGAACTGCCGACCGCACTGCCTCAACTCCTGCCGGATCACCGCGCATTGGACACGGCTTCAGCGGCGATAGCTGTCATCCATGCGATCGACCAGCCGCACCATGGCATCGAACACATCCTGCCCCGCGCCAAAGCGCGCGTCCCACTGCAAGGCGTCGCCAGTGGTCTTGCGCGCCACCGCCTCGGGCACCGGGATGGCCGCGCCCAGCGCCGACTGCGCCAGCTGGACTTCGCAGGCGCGCTGCAGCGTCCACAGCCGCACGAAGGCCAGCGGCAGCGTGGCCCCCCAGCTCAGCAGGCCGTGGTTGCGCAGGATCAACAGCGGCTTGCGCCCCAGGTTGGCCAGCAGGCGCGGCGCCTCGTCGGCATGCACGGTGATGCCTTCAAAGTCGTGATACGCCACCATGTCGTGCAGCTGGGCCGAATAAAAGTTGTTTTGCGCCAGGCCGCCTTGGGTGCAAGCCACCGCCAGGCCTGCGGTGGTGTGGGTGTGCATCACGCAGTGCGCGCCGTCCACTTGCTGGTGGATGGCCGAGTGCACGGTGAAGCCCGCGGGGTTCACCGGCCAGGGCGAGTCGTCGATCTTGCGTCCGTCGGTGTCGATCTTCACCAGGTTGCTGGCGGTCACCTCGCGGTAGTGCAGGCCGAAGGGGTTGATGAGAAAGTGCCGCTGCTCGCCGCTCACGCTGTCGGGCAGGCGCAGCGTGATGTGGTTGTAGATCATCTCGGTCCAGCCGAGCATGTCGAACACGCGGTAGCAGGCGGCCAGCTGCACCCGTGCCGCCCATTCGTCGGCGTGCATGCCGTGGGGCATGCGGTCAGCGGCAGGGCGGCTGGCGCCCGCGGTGGCAAGAACGGCACTCATCAGGTTCTCCGGTGACGGGCTCGAACGGGCCGAGCCCGCGGGGTCAGCTGTCGGCGGTGAAGCCGATGGCCTTGACCAGCTGGCCCCAGCGGTCGGTGTCGGCCTTCAGGCGCGCGGCCAGCTCGGCCGGCGTGGACGATTTGGCTTCCAGCCCCATGGCGGCCAGGCCGTTCACCGTCTCGGGCGCCGCCAGCGCCGCGCGCATGGCGGTGTTCAGGCGGGCGATCACGTCGGCCGGTGTTTTGGCGGGCACGTAGAAGCCGAACCATTCTTCAAAGGCGAAATCCCTCAGGCCCTGCTCGACCAGTGTGGGCGTGTTGGGCGCAAAGGGGCTGCGCTTGGCGCCGGTGGCGGCCAGCAGGCGGCACTTGCCCGCCGCCACATGCTGGGTGAATTCGCCGATGGGGCCGCTGACGGCCGCAATCTGACCGCCGATCATGTCGAGGATGGCGGGCTGCGTGCCGCGGAAGGGCACATGCTTGAGGTCCACACCCGCCTGCTTGCCCATCAGGATGCCGATGAAGTGCGGCACCGAACCGGCGGCCGGCGAGCCGTAGTTGGCCAGCGTCGGGTTGGCCTTGCACCAGGCCAGAAACTCGGGGATGTTGCGCACGCTGGCGGGCACTTGCGGGCCGACGGCAAAGCCGAAGTCGAAGGTGCAGCCCAGGGTGACGGGCAGCACGTCAGCTACCGGGTCGTAGGGCAGCTTCTTGTAGATGTGCGGGTACACACCGAGCATGGACATCGGCGTCTGCAGCACGGTGTTGCCGTCGGGCGCCGCCGCCTTCACCGTCTGCACCGCGATCTGCCCGCCGGCGCCTGTCTTGTTCTCGACCACCGCCACGCGGGCGTAGCCCGGCGCCAGGCGCTCGGCCACGCGGCGGCAGATGGTGTCGGACGTGCCGCCCGGCGGAAAGCCGGTGACGATCTTGAGCGTGTCCACCGTCTGTGCCCAGGCGTGTTGGCCCAGGGTGGACAGCAGCGCGGCGGCGCCGGTGGACTGAAGCAGTTGACGACGATCCAGGGTCACGGTGGTCTCCTTCAGGGCGTTGAGTGCAGGGGTTGAGTGCAGGGGGATCAAAGGCTGTGGATGGTGCAGCGAGCCGGCGTCGGGCGCAAGAGTCTCATGCGGCAAGGGCGTCATGCAGCAAGCGCGTCAGTACGGCTTGCCACCGCGGTCGATCGCCACTGCGCCGCCCTTGTAGGCGGCGGCCAGTTGCCGCGCGCCACGCGCCAGCAGCAGGTTGTCCAGGCCCACCGCCACAAAGGTGGCGCCGATGTCCAGGTAGTGCTTGCCCAGCTTCTCGTCGGTGACGAGGATGCCCGCGGCCTTGCCGCCCGCCACGATGCGGCGGATGGTGTCGTCGATCAGCTGCTGCATCTCGGGGTGGCCCGGGTTGCCCACATGGCCAAACGACGCGGACAGATCGGCCGGGCCGATGAACACGCCGTCCACGCCTTCGGTGGCGATGATGGCATCGAGGTTGCTGATGGCGGTGCGGGTTTCGGCCTGCACCAGCACGCACACCTGCGCGTTGGCCTCTTTGGCGTACTGCGGGTATTGCCCCCAGCGCGAGGCGCGCGCGCCGCCCATGCCGCGCACGCCGCCCTGGCCGTAGTTTTGCGGATAGCGCGCCGAACTCACCACCGTGGCGGCCTGCTCGGCGGTGTCGATCATCGGCACCAATAGCGTCTGGATGCCCAGATCGAGGTACTGCTTGATCAGCATCTGGCCCACCTGCCCCAGGCCCATGGGCACGCGCGCGATCGCGTGACTGCCCGGGTAGCCGGCAATGATCTGCGCCTGCTGCAGGATGGACTGCAGGTCGTTCGGCGCATGCTCGCCGTCGATCAGCAGCCAGTCGAAGCCGGCGCCTGCGCAGATTTCGGTGCTGTAGCTGCCGGCCAGGCCCAGCCACAGGCCGATCTGTGCACGCTTGTCGGCCAGGGCCTGCTTGAAGGAATTGATGGGGGTTTGCATCAGGTGGTGTTGGGGTCGTGAAAGGGATGAAGGCGCTCAGGCAAAGCGAAAGCGCAGGCGGCCCAGCGCTCCGTAATCGGCCTCGAAGTGGTCGCCGGCCTTGGCAGCCACGGGCCGCGTGAAGGAGCCGGCCAGCACGATCTCACCGGCCTGCAGGTGCTCGCCCCAGGGCGCGAGCTTTTGCGCCAACCAGGCCACGCCGATGGCCGGATGGCCCTGCACGCCGGCGGCCAGGCCGGTTTCTTCGACCACACCGTTCTGGCGCAGCACCGCGCCGCACCAGGGCAGGTCCACCGAGCGCGGCGCCACACGCTGGCCACCGAGCACGATGCCGGCGTTGGCCGCGTTGTCGCTGATGGTGTCGAACACCTTGCGCATCACCTTGGTGTGGCGGTCGAACTGCTCGATGCGCGAATCGATGATCTCGATGGCTGGCGTCACGTAGTCGGTGGCGTCCAGCACATCGTCGATGCTGACGGGCTGCCCCGGCGCGGGCTGGAGCGCGCGCTTGAGGATGAAGTCCAGCTCCACCTCGACCCGTGGCGCGATGAAGCGCGTGGTGGGAAGGTCGAGCACCGCATCGCCGCTGCAGCGGTACAGCATGTCGTCGAGCAGCGTGCCGTAGTCGGGCTCGTCGATCTGGCTGGCCTGCTGCATCGCGCGCGAGGTCAGGCCGATCTTGTGGCCGATCACCGTACGGCCGCCAGCGATTTTTTGCCGTACCCACTCGCGTGCCACCGCGTAGCCGTCGTCGACCGTCATGCCGGCAAAGCGCTTGCTGAAGTGCTCGACCTGCACGCGGGTGCGCTCGCTGTGCTCGAGCTCGGCGGCCAGTTCGGCGATGCGGTCAGCTTGGAAGGTGATGCTCATGGGGTGATGTTCATGGCTTGGCGGACTCAGGGCTTTGCAAACAGCGCATGCAGGTTGCCGATCTTGGCGTCGTACACCTGGCCGGGGCTTTCGTCCACCTGCACCGTGATGCCCACGTTGTGGCGCATCAGCACCGGCGCAAACCACTGGCGCACGCAGTCGCGCACCGCATCGCCCGCGCGCTGCTGCGTGGCGGCGCTGCGCCCGGTGCCCATGCGCAGGTTGAAGTAGGCAAACCCGTAGTCGCCGCTGTGCGCGCCCTTGCTGCCGTCGGCAATGCCTGCCGCGCCGCCGTCCGACAGCGCACAGTGCGCCGCCGGATACGCCAGCACCCGCGTGCCGCCGGTGGGAAACACCTGCTGGTTGTTCTCGTCACGCACCGCCAGCATGGCCTGCGCGAGCGCGCGGCACAGCGCCGTCATGTCGAGCTCGCGCTCGAGGTTGGGGGTGTAGAGGATCACGAGGTGCGGCATGTTACTTTTTACAGCCGCGACGACGCAGCCGCAAAGCTCTTGTACGACTGCGCCGACGAAGCCTGCGGCGAGGGGATCGCGCGGCCGTCCTGCGGCGTGACCGGAAACACCGCGTTGATCTGGCCGGTGCCCGACGCGCCGAAGTAGGGCGTGAGGATTTCGGCGCGGCCGTCGTACGCGCTCCAGCCCAGGGCGCCCAGCAGCATCGCGGTGTCGTGCATGAAGCCTTCGCCGTGGCCCTTGCTGGCGTACTCGGGCAGCATGTCGCAGAACGCCTGCCACTCGCCGGCTTGCCACATGCGGATCACTTCGTGGTCCAGGTGTTCGAGGAAGGGGCTCCACACCTTGAAGGCGAACTCGGGCGCCAGGCCGTTCTGCGCAAAGCGATGGCTCAGGCTGCCGCTGGCAAAGATCGCCACCGTGCCGTCGTAGTGGTCTTCGATGGCGCGGCGCATCGCCCAGCCCAGTCGCGCGCTGTCGTTCAGGTAATGCGCCATGCACAGCGCCGACACCGACACCACCTTGAAGTGCTGGTCGGCGTTCATGTAGCGCATCGGCACCAGCGTGCCGTACTCGGGCGGCAGCGTGGTGGCGCTGTGTGCCAGCGTCTCCACGCCGTGTTCGTTGCACACCTGCGCCAGCAGTTCACCCAGGGCCGGGTTGCCGTCAAAGCCGTAGGCCATGTTGCTGATGAAGTGCGGCAGCTCGTTGCTGGTGTAGGTGCCGCCGAACTTGGGCGCGCAGTTGATGTGGTAGTTGGCATTGACCAGCCAGTGCGTGTCGAACACCACGATGGTGTCCACGCCCAGCGCGCGGCAACGCCGCCCGATCTCGATGTGCCCGTCGATGGCGTCCTTGCGCGTGTCCTTGCGCGGTCCGTCGAACTCGCTCAGGTACATCGACGGCACGTGGGTGATCTTGGCGGCGAGTGCGAGGGTTCCCATGTCAGTGTTCCGGCAGGCAGGATGGATTCAGTGGCTCTCGCAGGTCTGGCTTCAGGGGCAGATCAGCTTGAGCCTGGGAAAGTAGGCCTTGTAGCGGCCCGCATCGCGCGTGAGCAGCTTGCAGCCCAGCGCCTGCGCATGCGCGCCGATAAAGAAGTCGGGCAACACGCCCGTCTTGGCGCCACCGCGCTGGCGGTAGGCGCGGAAGGCTTCGCCAGCCAGATGCGCAGCTGCACGCGTCAGATCGACGACCTCGATGCCCAGCGTGTCCAGAAAGGCATCCAGGTGAGATGGCTTTCCCGGATGCCCCGCCAATTCGGCGTACACCACCATGTTGGTGGCCAGACCGGAACCGGATCGACCACTATGTAGTTGCTCAAGCGACCACTGCAGCCACTGCGGATCGGCCTTGTAGACGTCCAGCAAAACGTTGGTGTCCACCAGCGTCATGGCTTGTTCCAGTCGTCGCCGCGCGTGATGCGCATCCATTCGTCGGTGCTGGGGCCACCCTTGAGGATGCCCACGAACTGTCGCAGCGGGTCGTCAGGCGCCAGGAACGACAAGTCGGGACCCTTCGGTTTGGCCTTCTTGCTCTTCTTGCCTTTGGACGACTTCTCGGCGTTGACTAGCCATTCAGCCAGCGCTTCCTGCACCACATGCGACTTGGTGACTTCGTGCTCGGTGCAATAGCGCGTCAGCTGGCGCTCAACGGGTTCGGGCAGGCGGACGGACAGCATGGCGTTTCCTTGTCACACAGGGCGGAAATTCATTGTATGACAAGCGCATGGAAAATTGTCATACACCCCAATGCGGAATGTGATGCGAGCCCAGCGATACCGCCACGTTTTTGGGCTCGCAGAACACCTCGTAGCTCCAGGTGCCGCCTTCGCGGCCGGTGCCGCTGGCCTTGGTACCGCCGAAGGGCTGACGCAGGTCGCGCACGTTCTGGCTGTTGACGAAGCACATGCCAGCCTCTACCGCGGCGGCCACGCGGTGGGCGCGGCCGAGGTTCTCGGTCCACACGTAGCTGCTCAGGCCGTACTGGATGTCGTTGGCGATGCGGATCGCGTCGGCCTCGTCCTTGAACGGAATCAGGCAGGCCACCGGGCCAAAAATCTCGTCCTGTGCGATCCGCATGCGGTTATCGACATCGGCAAACACCGTGGGCCACACATAGTTGCCCTGGGCCACATGCGCAGGCAGCTCGGCGGCATACGATGGCCGGTCGATGCCGCCGCACAACATCTGCGCGCCCTCCTTGGGCCCAAGCTCGATGTAGCTGCGCACCTTGGTCAGATGGTTGCGGCTGATCATCGGGCCGACGATAGTCTTCTCGTCCAGTGGGTCGCCCACGGTGATGCGCTTGGCGCGCTCGGTGAACTTATGCACGAAATCGGCGTAGATGCCTTGCTGCACCAGGATGCGGCTGCCCGCCGTGCAGCGCTCGCCGTTGTTGGAAAAAATCATGAACACCGCAGCGTCGAGCGCGCGCGGCAGGTCGGCGTCGTCAAAGATGACGAACGGGCTCTTGCCGCCCAGCTCCATGCTGAACTTCTTCAGGCCCGCCGCTTGCACAATGCGGTTGCCGGTGGCGGTGGACCCTGTGAAGCTGATGGCGCGCACATCCGGATGGGCGCACAGCGGCTCGCCGGCGTCCTTGCCGTAGCCGTGCACGATGTTCAGCACGCCCGCGGGCACGCCGGCTTCCAGCGCCAGTTCACCCAAACGCGCGGCCGTCATGGGCGACAGCTCACTCATCTTCAGCACCGCGGTGTTGCCGAACGCCAGGCAGGGCGCGACCTTCCAGGTGGCGGTCATGAAGGGCACGTTCCACGGGCTGATCAGCGCACACACGCCCACCGGGTGGAACATCGTGTAGTTCAGGTGCGTGGGTGTGGGGTAGGTGTGCCCGTCGACGCGGGTGCACATCTCGGCAAAGTAATAAAAGTTGTCTGCCGCGCGCGGCACCAACTGCTTGCCGGTTTGCGCAATCACCTGGCCGGTATCGCGTGTTTCGGTCTGCGCAATCTCAGGCACATGCTGCGCGATCAGGTCACCCAGCTTGCGCATCACTTTGGCGCGGTCGGCCGCGGGCGTGGCGGCCCATTTTGGAAACGCCACCTTGGCCGCAGCCACGGCAGCGTTCACCTCGGCTGCACCGCCTGACGCCACCTCGGCCAGCACCTCTTGCGTGGCCGGGCTGGTGGTTTCGAAGTAGTCCCGGCCCGCCACGGGCTGGCCGGCGATCAAATGCTCAATGCGCATCAGGGTTCCTTGAAGCGGCTTCTTTCATTGGGGTCCGATCCCGATGGGTTTCAGGCGGCAGCGATGGTGTTGACCAGCTCGCCCACGCCCTCGATGGAGGTGACGACCATATCGCCAGGCTGGCAATCCACCACGCCATCGGGGGTGCCGGTCAGGATCAGGTCACCCGGGTTCAGCGTCATGAAGGCACTGAAGTACTCAATGAGAAACGGCACGGTGAAGATCAGGTCGCGGGTGTTGCCGCTTTGTGTGATGCGGCCGTTGACGGTGGTCTGCAGGGCAAGTGCCTGCGGATCGGGGATGTCGACCGCATCCACCAGCCAGGGGCCGATGGGTGTGCAGGTGTCGCGGTTCTTGACCCGCAGGTTGGGGCGGTACCAGTTCTCGAGATAGTCGCGGATGGCGTAATCGTTGGCCACGGTGTAGCCGGCGATGAAGTCATGTGCATCAGCCTGCTTGACGCGTCGCGCGGTGCGGCCGATCACGGCCACCAGCTCGCACTCGTAATGCATGAACTGCACGCCCGCCGGACGACGCGTGAGCTGCCGGTGCCCGATCAGCGTGCCTTCGCCCTTGACGAACACCAGCGGCTCGTCGGGGGCCTTGAAAGCGAGCTCCTTGGCATGGTCGGCGTAATTGAGGCCCAGCGCGAGGATGGTGCGCGGGCGCACCGTGGGCTTGAGCGGCGGCAGCCATTGCACCGCGTCAACGCCAACCAGGCGGCCGTCCTGCAGCCGCAGTTGTCCATGACGTTCGGCTGCATCTTCGATGGCGTCATGCACGCGACCTTCAAACATCACGCGTGCGTGCTTCATGCGGCGGCCTCCGCGCTTTCCGTGACCAGCGACACCGACAGCGGCGCGAACCCCTGGGCCGTCAGCTCGATGCGCTGTCCGGCATGGGCCAACGGCGGCTGCGGCGGCAGGCCCAGCATCAGCACATCGCCGGAGCGCAGGGTCATGAAGTCGCTCACATCGCGAACCAGCGTGGCGGCGTCGCGCACCAGGGCGCTGGCGCCCCAGCGCACCGTCTGCCGCAGTTCGCCGTCGATACGCAGTTCCAGCGACAGCGCATCCCAGTCGAACGAATCCAGCGCGCCCGGCTGCATCACGCCCACACCCAGAAAACCGTCGAGGTTGCGGTACTTGACCGGCGGACGGTAGTAGCCGCCGCTGGTGCCGTCGTGCGGAATGCTCAGGTCAAGCATCGGCACCACGCCGCCCACCTGGTTGGCGGCCGTCATCACCAGACCCAAGGTGGCGCCCACTTGCACCTGCGCAACGTGCGCTGGGATGGTGGGTAGGGGCACCCTGCGGCCCGACGGCGTCCAGGTATTGGCCGTCTTGACGTAGAGCACCGGTGCCCGGGGCGCGCCCTTGTACGGCGGCTCGTCCATGCGGGCGCCCAAAGCGTCGCGCTCGGCGCGAAAGTTCAGCAGCGTGCCGTACACCGTGCCAAACGTTAGCCAGGGCAGGGTCATTCGGGTTGCTCCAGTGCGATCAGTTCGTCCAGCAGGGCATACAGGCTGGCCAGCTTGCGCTTGCCCAAAGCGCGCTCGACCGCGTCGTAGTGCGATTCGATGCTGCGCCCCAGCGCGCGCACCAGCTTGCGGCCCTGGGGTGTGGCCGCGACCACCGTGCGGCGCTGGTCGGCGGGATCGCGCCCGCGGGTGATCAGGCGGTCGCGCTCCATGCGCGTGAGCACGCCGCTGAGGCTGGGCCCGGGAATGAAGGCCTCGCTGGCGATGCGCCCGGTTTCCACCGCGCCATGCTCGCCCAGCACGCGCAGCACGCGCCATTGCTGGTCGCTCAGCCCATGCGCGCGCAGGGTGGGCCGGGTGTGCGCCATCACCGACTCGCGCGCCTGCAGCAGCAGCCGCGGCAGGTTGCGGTGGGCAAAGGGAATGGGTCGCGCGGCGGGCATTTGATTCACATGTTAAATGATTCCAGATCGGATGCACAGGGTTCGTTCTTCCTGCCGGTGGCGCCGCCCATCACCCGGCCGTGCTGCAGGCTCGCCCGGCGAGCCTGCGCGCCGCTATAAAGGGCGACATTCCACCGACATCGCGCCATGGCCAAAGACAAGACGCTCTACACCTGCACCGACTGCGGCGGCACCAACCCGCGCTGGCTGGGCCGCTGCCCGCATTGCGAGGCCTGGAACACGCTGGTGGAAACGGTGGCCGAAGGCACGGCGCCCGCCAAAAACCGGTTTGCGGCGCTGGCGCCCGCCTCCGAGGTGTCGGTGTTGTCGGCGATCGAGGCCGCCGATGTGGCGCGCACACCCACCGGCTTGGCCGAGCTCGACCGCGTGCTGGGCGGCGGCATCGTCGAAGGCGGCGTGGTGCTGATCGGCGGCGACCCGGGCATCGGCAAGTCCACGCTGCTGCTGCAGGCGGTGGATGCGCTGCAGCGCGCGGGCATGAACAGCCTGTACACCAGCGGCGAAGAATCCGGCGCGCAGGTGGCGCTGCGCTAGCGCCGCCTGGGGCTGGACCACAGCCAGGTGCAGGTGCTGGCCGAAACCCAGCTCGAGAAGATCCTGGCCACCTTGCACAAGGTGCAACCCGCGGTGACAGTGATCGATTCCATCCAGACGGTGTATTCCGACCAGCTGACCAGCGCGCCGGGCTCGGTGGCGCAGGTGCGCGAATGTGCGGCGCACCTCACGCGCCATGCCAAGGCCAGCGGCACCTGCGTGATTCTGGTGGGCCATGTCACCAAGGAGGGCGCGCTGGCCGGCCCGCGCGTGCTCGAGCACATGGTCGATACGGTGCTGTACTTCGAGGGCGACACCCACAGCAGCTTTCGGCTGGTGCGCGCCAGCAAGAACCGCTTTGGCGCGGTCAACGAGATCGGCGTGGTCGCCATGACCGACAAGGGCCTGATGGGCGTCAGCAACCCGAGCGCCATCTTTTTAAGCCAGCACAGCCAGCCGGTGCCGGGCAGTTGCGTGCTGGTCACGCTCGAGGGCACGCGCCCGATGCTGGTGGAGATCCAGGCGCTGGTGGACAGCGGCGGCCCCAGCCCGCGCCGCCTGAGCGTGGGCCTGGAGCGCGACCGCCTGGCCATGCTGCTGGCGGTGCTGCACCGCCACGCCGGTGTGGCCTGCATGGACCAGGACGTGTTCGTCAACGCGGTGGGCGGCGTGCGCATCAGCGAGCCCGCAGCCGATCTGGCGGCCATGCTCGCCATCACCAGCAGCCTGCGCGGCAAGCCGCTGCCCAAGGGCTTCGTCGCCTTCGGCGAGGTGGGCCTGGCTGGCGAGGTGCGCCCCGCGCCGCGCGGCCAGGAGCGGCTGAAGGAAGCGGCCAAGCTCGGCTTCAGCGTGGCGGTGGTGCCCAGGGCCAACGCGCCCAAGAAGCCCGGCAAGGAGTTCGAGGGCCTCACCATCCACGCGGTGGAGCGCATCGAGGAGGCGATGGAGGTGGTGCGCACGCTGGGGTGAATGGCGTCGCGCGACAATCGCGGGATGTTGCCCTGGCAAAAAATCGTTCTGCCCATCGCCGGCGTCGCGCTGGTGGCGATGGCCTGGCAAAGCTACGGCTGGGCCGGTGTGGCGCTGGTGATCGGCGGCATCGTGTTCTGGCTGCTGCTGCACTTCACGCGGCTGATGACCATCCTCAAGCGCGCCGCCAACCGGCCCATCGGCCATGTGCCCAGCGCGGTGATGCTCAATGCCAAGCTCAAGCCCGGGGCCACGCTGCTGCATGTGGTGGCGATGACCCGCTCGCTGGGTGCCCAGCAGTCGCCCGTGGGCGAGCAGCCCGAGGTGTTCCGCTGGACCGACCCGGGCGCGTCGTACGTAGACTGCGAGTTCTCGGGCGGCAAGCTCAAGCAATGGACGCTGGTGCGCCCCCCGGTGGCGGCCGACTAAAATCGGCGGCTCCGCACGGACGAAGCCCTTGCACCCGCTGCCCCAGTGGCCGGCTGCTGCACAGGGCACCGTCCGTCCCGCATGCTGCCCCTGAACAAGGAATCCCATGAGCCCCGTGATCCCCTCGATGTCCGACCGTGACGGCAAGATCTGGATGGACGGCCAGATGGTCGACTGGCGCGACGCCAAGATCCACGTGCTGACCCACACGCTGCACTACGGCTGCGGCGCGTTCGAGGGCGTGCGGGCCTACAACACGGTCAACGGCACCGCCATCTTCCGCCTGCAGGAGCACACCGAGCGCTTCTTCAACAGCGCCAAGATCCTGCGCATGGCCATCCCCTTCACCAAGGAGCAGGTCAACGAGGCGCAGCGCGCGGTGGTGCGCGAGAACAAGCTCGAGAGCTGCTACCTGCGTCCGCTCACCTGGATCGGCGACAAGAAGCTGGGCGTGTCCCCCAAGGGCAACACCATCCATGTGATGGTGGCGGCCTGGGCCTGGGGCGCCTACCTGGGCGAAGAGGGCCTGAAGCGCGGCATCCGCGTGAAGACCAGCAGCTACACCCGCCATCACGTCAACATCACCATGACGCAGGCCAAGGCGGTGAGCAACTACACCAACTCGATCCTGGCCAACATGGAAGCCACCGACGAGGGCTACGACGAGGCGCTGCTGCTCGACAGCACCGGCTTCGTGTCCGAAGGCGCGGGCGAGAACATCTTCGTGATCAAGGGCGGCGTGATCTACACGCCGGATCTGTCGGCCGGCGCGCTCAACGGCATCACCCGCAACACCGTGTTCCACATCGCCAAGGACCTGGGCCTGGAGATCGTGCAAAAGCGCATCACCCGTGACGAGATTTACATCTGCGACGAGGCCTTCTTTACCGGTACCGCGGCTGAAGTGACGCCCATCCGCGAACTCGACCGGGTGGAAATCGGCAGTGGGTCGCGCGGCCCGATCACCGAGAAGATTCAGACCGCGTTCTTCGACATCGTCAACGGGCGCAACCCCAAGTACGCGCACTGGCTGACCAAGGTCTGAGCGCAGGAGCGAACGTCGTGAGCCAAGCCCCTGTCGAACTGCTTGCCAAGGACCTGAACGCGCAGGGTGGCGTGTTCTGCCCCAGCCCCAAGGCCGACATGAAGCTGTGGAACAGCCACCCCAAGGTGTACCTGGACGTGGCGCGCACCGGCGAGGCCAAGTGCCCGTACTGCGGCACCGTGTACCGGCTGAAGGCCGGCGAGCACGTTGGCGGGCATCACTGAGGTCGCATGAACGGCGGCGCTGACGACCGGGGCCGGGCACCGACCCTGACGGTCGCAGTGCTGACCCACAACGAGGCGCGCCGCATCGAGGCCTGCTTGCGCAGCGCCAGCTTCGCCGATCAGGTGGTGGTGGTGGACAGCGGCAGCACCGACGGCACCGTGGACATTGCCCGGTCGCTGGGCGCCGAGGTGCACAGTCATCCCGACTGGCAGGGCTTTGCGATGCAGCGCAACCGGCTGCTAGCGCAGGCCCGTGGCGACTACATCTTTTTTCTCGACGCCGACGAGGTAATCACGCCGGAGCTGGCCAGCGAGATCCGCGCGATCGTTGCTTCGGGGCAGCGCGCGGTGTGGCGTGTTCGCTGGCGCATGGTGGCCTTTGGGCGCGAGCTCAGGTGCTACCGGTCCACCTCGGCCGTCGAGCGGCTGTTCCGCCGTGACATGGTGCTGCGCTATGAGGGCGTGGTGCACGAAGGTGCCATCGTCCAACCTTCCGATGCACCTCGCATGACGATGCGGTCGCGGCTGCTGCATCACTCGCGCGATTCGGTGCACGGCAGTCTGGCCAAGCTCACGCAATACGTGATGCTGGGCGCTGCCAAGCGTGCCGAGCATGGCAAGCGCGGTGGCGTGCTGCGCGGGCTGGCCTCGGGCAGTGCCATGTTCTTTCGGCTGTACCTGCTGCACCTGGGCTTTCTGTGCGGCGGTGCCGGCTTCCTGTACTGCCTGTTCGTGGCGCTCGAGGCCTTCTTCCGCTATGCGGCGCTCGAGTACGACCGCGATTCGCTCACTGCGGACGTGAAGCGTTGAAGGAGGCCAATAACTTGCCCGCACCGGGCTGGGCCCGTCGGTGCAGCGCCCTGGCGGCATTCCTGGTGCCGGCCGCGGCGCTAGCCATGCCTTCGGGTTACTCGTGGGGCGCGGTGCTGCTGCTCGTGGCAGTGCTGGCCTCGGCGCCGCGTTGGGCGACCAGTCGACCATCCCGTGCCACGCTGGCGATGGCAGCCTGCTTTCTGGCGATGGCCGTGCTGTGGCTGATGGAACTCAGTGTCCTGGACAAGGGGTGGGCCGCTCTGGACCGGCCGCTGAAGTTCGTGCTGGCCGTGCCCTGCTTGCTGTTCGTGGTGTGGTGCACCCCACCGGCGCGTGCCTTGCTTGGAGGCGTGCTGGTGGGCGCCGCCTTGGCTGGGGTGACAGCGTTGATGCAAATGGAGTTTTGCTCAGCGGGCTGGCCGCCCATCGGGCCGCTCGACGCTGAACGTTGCTGGAGCGTCATGTCCGAGGGGCGCGTCAGCGGCTACACCAACGCCATCCAGTTCGGCGGCATCAGCTTGGTGCTGGGTTTAATGAGCATCGCTGTGCTGTGGACGCAGTGGTCGTTGCTGTCCCGCGGCATGCGCGTGGCAGGTGTGGCTGCGATCGCCCTCGGGCTGGAGGCCTGGCTGCTATCGATGACCCGCGGCGGTGCGCTGGCGATCGCCTTCGCATTGCCTTTGCTGGTGATCGCCATCGCACAGCATTCTGGCCGTCGCGCGCTGTGGGCGGGCGCGCTGGTGGCCGCCTTGCTGGTGAGCACGATCGGCGCACTCAAAGGCGACGAGATTGCCGATCGCCTGCAGCGCGGGGCTCAGGAAGTGCAGCAGTACCGCGATCAAGGGCAATCCGAAACATCGGTTGGCCACCGGATCGCGCACTGGCAACTGGCCTGGGACATGGCCATGGATCGGCCGTGGACCGGCTGGACGCAAGCCGGGTATGAGGGCGAGAAGGCACGCCGCGTGCAAGCGGGGCTGGCGCCGCCTGTGGTGCTGCGCTTCAACCATGCGCACAACGAAGTGCTGGACATGCTGGCCAAGCGCGGCTTGGTAGGGCTGGCTGCGCTGCTGGCCCTGTACCTGGTACCGTTGGCCTTGTTCTGGCCCACGCGTCGTCGCGTGTCATCCCCAGACGGTGCAGCGTCTGATCCGGTGCTTCTGGCGCTGAGGATGGTGGGCAGCCTGCTGCCGCTGTGCTACGCCGGCTTGGGCCTGACGCAGGTCTTCTTTGCGCACAACAGCGGCGTGATGTTCTATCTGTTCATGGTGGCGCTGGTGCACGGCGCGATCGTGGGCGTGCATGCGCCCAGCGGCGCAGCAGCGGTGCCAGAGACGCAGACCAGCCGCTGAGCGTTGCAGGCCTGCCTGGCGGTGATGCCGCGTATTCAGGCTCGGTGTTTTAGCGCGGTGTTTTGCTGCGGCGCTACGCCGCCGATATCAGGCCAGCGTGCGCGCTTGCCCGGCCCCCTGCACCATCCGCGCAATCACCTCCGCCGCTTCCGGCACATCAGCGATCAGCCCGGTGGCCTCACCCACGGTGGCGTGCGCGCGGGTGAAGTCGCCGGCCGCGACGCCAGCGTCGTAATCGGCGCGTGCGGCCTCGGGGGCGGCGCGCAAGGCGTCGATGCGGTCTTCCCACTGCCGGTGCAACGCGTTGCGCACCGCGCGAAAGTCATACGGCTCGGGCCAGTTCTTTCGGCGCAGGATGTCAAACACCGAGCTGCGCGCGGTACCGTCGCCCGTGGTGGCCACGGCCTCGTTTTTGGCGCCAGGCGCGGCCAGGCTTTCGCGCGTGGCCCACAGGCGCGAGCCCACCAGCGCGCCGTCGGCGCCCAGCACCAGCGCAGCCGCCAGGGTGCGGCCATCGGCCACGCCGCCTGCGGCCAGCAGCAGGGTTTGCGGTGCATGCGCGGCCAGCCAGTCGGCGGCCTCGGGCACCAGGGTGAAGGTGCCGCGCGCGTTGATGGCGTTCATGCCGTGGCCGCCGGCTTCGCCGCCTTGCACCACCACCACCGCGGCGCCCGCCTCCACCACCGCAGGCAGTTGCTCGATGCGCTGCACCTGGCAGATCAGCGGGATGCCCGCGCGCGCAATGCGCGGTGCGTAGCGGCGCGCGTCGCCAAACGACAGCATCAAGGCGCGCGGCAGATCCTGTTCGGGCAGGCCCAGCACCCAGTCCAGCGCCGATGCGTCCTCGTCGAGCTTCCAGGTGATGAAGCCGATGCCGATGCGATCCACCGCGCCTGCATCACGCGCCCGCTGTAGCGCCAGCGTGTACTCGCGCTGCGTCCACGCCAGTTCGCCGTAGCCGCCGCCCACGAGGCCCAAGGCCCCCGCCCGTGCGCAGGCGGCCGCCAGCTCGCCGCCGCTGGCCAGCGCCATGGGTGCCAGCGCCAGCGGTGCGCTCAGGCCAAAGCGCCGGTTGAAACGTGTCGCGGGCGCGTGTGTTGTTGCGGCGGGTGTTTCGGCGGTTGTTGCTGTGGTGGTCGGCGATGTGGCAGGCGGGCTCATGCACCCGATTGTGCAGGCCCGCGCAGGTCGCTGGCGATGGCCGCGTCCGCCGGCAAGGCCACCGCAAAGCACGCGCCGCCGCCGGGTGCGTCGTCGCAGCTCACCGACCCGGCATGGCGCTGCACGATCTGCCGCACCAGGGCCAGCCCCAGCCCCACGCCGCCTTCGCGCTCGCTGGCGCCCGGCAGCCGGTAGAAGGGTTCGAAGATGCGCTCGCGCGCGGCTGCGGGAACGCCGGGGCCGTGGTCGATCACCCGGATCTCGAAGTGCTCGCCAATGCGATCGATCTCGATGCATACGCCGCTGCCGCCATGGCGCATCGCGTTCTCCAGCAGATTGCGCAGCAGCCGGCGCAGCAATCGGGGCACGCCCTGCACCGTGGCGTCACCGGTGGCGGGGGCCACGATGAGCTCGGCACCGGTGCGCGCAGCCTCCTCGGCCGCCAGCCCCACCAGATCCACCGCCTCCACCGGCCCGAGGTCGCTTTCGCGCACGTCGAGACGGCTGGCCAGCAGGATCTCGTCGATCAGCGCATCGAGCTCGCCGATGTTGCGCGAGATCTCCTGACGCAGGCCAGGCGCGGCCTGCGTGCCCATCAGCTCGAGCGCGACGCGGATGCGCGCCAGCGGCGAGCGCAGTTCGTGCGATGCGTTGGCCAGCAGCGACTTGTGGGTGCTCACCAGCGCTTCGATGCGCTCGGCGGCCTGGTTGAAGCGCCGCGCCAGCCGCGCCGTCTCGTCGTTGCCGCTGACGGGCACACGCACCGTCAGGTCGCCTTCGCCCCAGCGTTCCACGCCCTGCTGCAGCCGCTCGAGCCGCTGTGTGAGGCGGCGCACGATCGGGTAGCTGCCCAGCGCCACCGCCAGCGCCACCACCGCCATCAGCCACGCATAGGTGGTGCGTCCGCCGAACCACGGCCGCGCCGGGATGTGGTTGGCGTCGTGGCGGCGCGGCACCGGGGGCAGATGCACGAACAGCTTTTCGCCGTCGGCCATCGTCACCTCGAACTCCACGCCCTGGCCCGGAATGCGCACCGGGGGCGCGCTGGCCCTGGCCACCACCTGGCCCTCCTCGTCGCGCACCACGATCTGGCGGATGGTGGCGGGCTCCACGTTCACCCGCCACAGCCAGGCCAGCATCAGCGTGAGTGCGACGATGGCAAACACCACCGCAAACCAGATGCGCAGATACAGCGGCAGCGACGGCAGCGTCCAGCGCAAGGCAAGCGCTCCGCTCAGTCCTGCTGCTTGGCAAACACGTAGCCGACGCCGCGCACCGTCAGGATGCGGCGCGGCGCCTTGGGATCGACTTCGATGGCCGCGCGGATGCGCCCCATGTGCACGTCGATCGAACGGTCGAAGGCCTCGAGCTCGCGGCCTCGCACCGCCTCCATGATCTGGTCGCGGGTCAGCACGCGGCCGGCACGCTCGGCCATCGCCGTCAGCAGGTCGAACTGGTACGAGGTGAGCTCGCAGGGCTTGCCGGCCACGCTGACCACGCGCGCGTCGCGATCGATCTCCAGCGAACCAAAGCGCAGCACCGGTGTGGCGGGGCCGGGGCCGTCGTGACGGCGACGCAGCACGGCGCGGATGCGCGCCAGCAGTTCGCGCGGCTCGAAGGGCTTGGGCAGGTAGTCGTCGGCGCCCAGCTCCAGGCCCACCACGCGGTCCATCGGATCGCCCTTGGCTGTCAGCATCACCACCGGCGTGCGCGACACCACCGACGGCAGGCTGCGGATCTGTCGGCACACGTCCAAGCCGTCCATGTCGGGCAGCATCAGGTCAAGCAACACCAGGTCAACACCGTGTGCCGGCTCGCGCAGGCGCGCCAGGCCGGCGCGGCCTTCGCCCACCTGCTCGACGGTGTAGCCCGACTGCGTGAGGTAGTCGGCCACCATCTGCGAGAGTCGTGAGTCGTCCTCGATGACCAGAATATGCTGCATGGAATTAATCGTATATCGTCTTTTGCAGTGCTTGGACGCACCTGAGCGTGCGCAGGCCATCCGTGCGCAGACCATCGGCGGCTTGCCCGCAGGCCCGCGCGCGATCGTGGCCAAGGCCCGCCGCATGCCCTTGAAGCGCTTGTAAAGTTGGGTAAATGCCTGCATCGACAACACTGCCTCCGCTGCTGCACGCCCTGCATGCCGCTGCAAGCCAGCAGCCCGATGCGCCGGCCCTGCGCTTTGATGGGGAGGTGCTCAGCCACGGTGCGCTGCAGGCGCGCGCACTGGCGCTGGCCAAGCGCTTGCAGCAGCGCGGCGTGAGCGCCGGCGACCGCGTGGCGTGGCTGGGCTTCAGTCACCCGAACGCGATCGTTTTGCTGTTGGCGCTGGCGCACCTGCGTGCCATGCTGGTGCCGCTGAACTTTCGGCTGGCGCCCGCCGAATGGCGCGCGGTGCTGGCCGACTGCACGCCGCGCTTGTTGCTGCACGATGTAGCCTGGGTCGACGCCGCGCAAGCACTGGCCGACTGCACGCCCGTGCATGCGATGGCTCAATGGATGCAGGGGCTCGGCGACGCTCACACGCAAGCAGATCACATGCTGGCGTCAGGCCTGGCGGACGATGCCCCCGCGCTGCTGGTCTACACCTCGGGCACCACTGGCATGCCCAAGGGCGCGGTGCACCGGCAAAGCCATCTGGCGGCCAACCTGCGCATGGCACGTGCGGCGCAGGGCATCACACCTGCCGACCGGGTGCTGACGGTGCTGCCGCTGTTCCATGTGGGCGGGCTGTGCATCCAGACGCTGCCCGCCTTGTCGGCCGGTGCCGAGGTGACGCTGTATCCACGCTTTGATTCCGACGCGGTGTTCGATGCGCTGGCGCAGCAGCGGCCCACGCTCACGCTGTTCGTGCCCGCGGTGATGAAGGCACTGATCGAGCATCCGCGCTGGGCGCAGGCGGACCTGTCGTGCCTGCGCGCGGTGTGGGCAGGCTCGAGCGTGATTCCGCAGGTGCTGGTCGATGCCTTCCATGCGCGCGGCGTGCCGGTGTGCAATGTGTATGGCGCCACCGAGACCGGCCCGTTCTCCATCGCGCTGGGGCCTGCGCATGTGATGAGCCACGCGGGCTCTTGTGGCTGGCCGGTGGAGGGCGTGGAGGTGCAACTTACCCATGAGAAGAACGGCGTGGGCGAGCTGCTGATCCGCGCGCCCAACGTGGTGCAGCACTACTGGCCCGATCGCCCTGCCACCGACGCGCAAGGCTGGTTTCACAGCGGCGACCTGGGCCAGTGCGCGGCCGACGGCAGCTGGCGCATCGTGGGCCGCGCCAAGGACATGATCATCTCGGGCGGCGAGAACATCTATCCGGCCGAGATCGAGCACCTGCTCGCTGCGCATCCTGCGGTGGCCGATTGCGCCGTGCTGGGGCAGGACGACGCGCAGTGGGGCGAGGTGGTAGTGGCGGTGGTGGTGCCGCGCGACGGTGCTGCCGATGCCGCCGGCATCGAGGCGGTGCTGCGCGAGCACCTGCAATCGCGCATCGCGCGCTACAAGCAGCCGCGGCGCTGGGTGGTGGCGCACGAGCTGCCGCGCACCGCTTTGGGCAAGGTGCGCAAGGACGAGCTCAAGCGGCAGTTGCAGGCATGAACGCCGCGCTGCGCTATGCCGCAGCCCGTGTGGTGCGCGAGGCCAGCGCCACCAGCAGCAGCACCGGCACGCCCAGCAGCGCAGTGCTGATGAAGAAGCTGCTGTAGCCGAACGCATCGACGAACACGCCCGAGAACCCGGCCACCCACTTGGGCGCCAGCAGCATCATCGAGCTGAACAGCGCGTACTGCGTGGCCGAGTAGCTCACGTTCGTCAGCGACGACAGGTAGGCGATGAAGGCCGCCGAGGCGATACCGCTGGACAGGTTGTCGGCCGAGATCACGAAGATCAGCGCGGTCAGGTCGTGCCCGCGCGTGCCCAGCCAAGCAAACAACAGGTTGCTGGCCGCGCTCAGCACCGCGCCCAGCATCAGCACCCGCATCACGCCCAGCCGCATGGCCAGTGCCCCGCCGACGAATGCTCCCACCAGGGTCATGATCACGCCGTACAGCTTGCTGACGGCCGCCACCTCGCTTTTGGTGAAGCCCATGTCCACATAGAACGGATTGGCCATGATGCCCATCACCACGTCGCTGATGCGGTACACCGCGATCAGCGACAGGATCAGCACCGCCTGCCAGCGGTAGCGGCGCAGAAAGTCGGCAAAGGGCTCGATCAGCGCGCTGCGCAGCCACTCGGCCGGGTTGCGTGCCACCGGCAGTTCGCGCGCGGCGGGTTCGCGCGACAGCAGCACCGTCAGCACACCCACCAGCATCGATGCGGCCATCACCAGGTAGGCGGTCTGCCAGGCGCTGTGCTGGTAGGCCGCCACGTTGGCCACCTCGGCGCGCGCGGCAATCCACAGCACGCCGGCGCCGGCCCAGATCATCGCCAGGCGATAGCCGGTTTGATAGGTGGCGGCCAGCGCCGCCTGGCGCTGCGCGTCGGCCGATTCGATGCGGTAGGCATCGAGCGCGATGTCCTGCGTGGCCGAGCCAAAGGCCACCAGCAGCGCGCACCACACCATCGCATCCAGCGCGAGCTTCGGGTCCACCAGCGCCATGCCCACCAGGCCCGTGATCACCAGCGCCTGTGCCAGCAGCAGCCAGCTGCGCCGGCGGCCCAGCGTCCCCGTGAGCAGCGGGATCGGCAAGCGGTCCACCAGCGGTGCCCAGCACCACTTGAAGCCATAGGCCAGGCCCACCCAGCTCAGGTAGCCGATGGTGGCGCGGTCAATGCCGGCTTCGCGCAGGCGGAAGCTCAGCGTGCCCAGCACCAGCAGCAGCGGCAGCCCGGCCGAAAAGCCCAGCGCCAGCATGCGCAGGCTGGCCGGCTCCAGGTACACGCGCAGGGCATCGCGCCACGCAAGCTTGGGAGCCGGGGCGGCGCTGCCTGCGTTGGCGGCAGGGCTTGAAGAGGTGGAGTCGGACATCAGATGCGGCGGCGATACGTCTGCGGGTGCTGCGTCTATTATTTGCCCATGTGCCAGCTCTGTCTTGCCAAGGCCTCGATCTGGGGCCAACGCCGCACCTTTCTGCGCGGCAGCGTGGCTGCGGCCGCATCCACCGTGGTGCTGCCTGCTGCAGCGCAGGTGGACGTGGGCAAGAGCTCATCCATTCGCAAGCTGGTGCCGGCCGAAACGCTGGAGCGCGCGGCCGAGCAGCAGTACGCGCAGATGATGGCCGATGCGCGATCCAAGCGCGCGCTGGCGCCCGAAGATCATCCGCAGCTGCAACGCCTGCGCACCATGGCGCGCAAGCTCATCCCGCATGCTGCGCCGTGGAACGCGCGCGCGCGCGGCTGGCGCTGGGAGGTCAACCTGATCGGCAGCCGGCAGATCAATGCCTTTTGCATGCCGGGCGGCAAGATCGCGTTCTTCACCGGCATCCTCGATCAGCTCAAGCTGAGCGACGAAGAGGCCGCGATGATCATGGGCCACGAGATGGCCCACGCGCTGCGCGAACATGCGCGCGAGCGGCTGGCCAAAAGCCAGGCGACCAGCATGGGCCTGTCGATCGGTGCGCAGCTGCTGGGACTGGGTGATTTGGGCAACATGGCGGCCAACCTGGGCACTCAGCTGCTGAGCCTGAAGTTCAGCCGCGACGATGAAACCGACGCCGACCTGGTGGGCCTGGAGCTGGCTGCGCGTGGCGCTTTCGACCCCGACGCGTCGGTCAGCCTGTGGAAGAAGATGACCGCTGCCACCGGCAACACCGGCACGAGCTTCTTGTCCACCCACCCCAGCGGCCCCGAGCGCATCAGCGAGCTCGAGCGCAATGTGCCCAAGGTGCAGGCGCTGTACGACGCGGCCCGGCGCGGGGGCTGATCGCGGTGTGATCACCGCGTCAGGGCGGTATTGGCGCAGCGTGAGGGCGCTGACGTTCAGGTGCCGCCCACAAACGGATTGCTGTGCCGCTCGCGGCCAAAGGTGCTCTCAGGGCCATGGCCGGGGATGAACACCGTGTCATCCCCCATGGGCCACAGGCGCTGGGTGATGCTGTCGATCAGTTGCTGGTGATTGCCCTGCGGAAAGTCGGTGCGGCCGATGCTGCCGGCAAACAGCACGTCGCCCACGAAGGCGCGATTCATCTCCGGCGAATGAAACACCACATGCCCCGGCGTGTGGCCCGGGCAATGCCGCACGTTCAGCGTGTGACTGCCCAGCGTCACCGTGTCGCCATCGTGCAGCCAGCGCGTGGGCGTGAACGGCTCGCAGCGCGGAAAGCCAAACATCACGCCCTGCTGCGGCAGTCCGTCGATCCAGAACTGGTCGCCCGGATGCGGGCCGATGATGGGCAGGCCAAGCCGTGCCGCCAGTTCTGCTGTGGCGCCGGCGTGGTCGATGTGCGCATGGGTCAGCCAGATCTGCTGCAGCTTCAGGCGCTCGTCTTCAACGGCTTGCAGGATCACGTCAAGGTCGCCGCCCGGGTCGATGACGGCCGCTTCGCGCGTGCCGTCGCACCAGACGAGCGAGCAGTTCTGCTGGAAGGGCGTGACGGGAATGGTGAGGTAGCGCAACATGGTGTGGATTGTCGCGCGCTGCGGCCGGCCGGCTAATGCAGCGCGGACTCGCTTTGAGCACGGTGCGAGCTCAGTGCAAGCTCAGTTCTGGCTCAGTGGGGACGCAGCCAGGGCTGCAGCGCTGCTTCGGCATCGGTCATGCAGGCCAGGCAGTGCGCGGACAGGGTGTCGAGCGGTGCAGCCGTTTGCCCACGCAGCGCCAGCTCCAGCGGCCGGGTGGATTCGGCCAGCGGCATCAGCCCGACTTCCAGCGCATTGCCGCGCATCTTGTGCAGCGCATCGGCACGCTCCAGTGGCGTTGCGTCGGCCGACTGCAGCACCGCCCGGGTGCGTGTCATGGTCTTCAGCGCCAGCGGCGCCAGCAGGCGCAGCACGTCTTCGCTGCCATGGCGTGCCAGCGCGTAGGCCAGATCCAGAGCGGGTGCGGGTTGCGTCATGGCCGGGCAGTCATGGCCAGGGAGTCATGGGCGCGCCGGGGCTGCCGCAGCGCGCGCCGGCCACAGCACCGAGGCAATCGCCACCACCATCAGGCCCACAGCGGCAAAGTCCTGCCAGTGCAGTTGTTCGCCCAGCCACCACGCGCCGCTGAACACGCCGATCACCGGGATCAGCATCACCGACAGGGTTGACGCGAGCGGCGGCAGGCTGCGCGCCAGATAGAACCACGCCGCATGCGCAAAGCCGAACACCAGCACCGCATTGAAGACGATGGAGCCCCAGGCCACCGGCCCGGGCAGGCGCCACTGCTCACGCTCGAACAGCCACGACAGCACGGACATCACCACCGCGGTGAGCGCCGTCATCCAGAACGAGATGGCCAGCGTGGGCACCGGGATGGCGGTGCGCCGAAGCATCTGCGTGCCCAGGGCCCAGGTGGATGCGGCCACCAGCGCCAGCAGCACCCCCAGCGGCTTGCCGGCCAGGCTGGTGAGTTCGTGCCACAGCAGCAGCGCCACGCCCAGTGCGGCGGCACTTACGCCCAGCCAGCCGCGGCGCGACAGCGGCGACGCGAACAGCCACGCGCCCAGCATCGCCGAGAAGATCGGCATGGTGTAGCCCAGGATCGCCGCGCGCCCGCTGGACAGCGCCTTGACCCCCAGGATGATGCAGCCGTGCCAGATGAACATATTGAAGGCGGCCAGCACCAGCAGTTCGCGCCAGTGCGCGCGCGGAATGCGAAACGGCACCTTGAGCGCCACCAGCCCGAGCGCCAGCACCGGCACGCCCAGCCAGATCGACCAGACGCGGAAGGTGAGCGGCGGGTAGTCGCTCACGCCCAGCTTCATCACCGGCCAGTTGAGCCCCCACACCACGGTGAGCACCACGAGGATGACGAGCTGGCGTTGCGACAGGGCTTGCATTGCCGCGATTGTGGCGCGCAGCCCGTTACGTGCATGTCGCGCAGGGCACGCCTCCTAAAATCCGGCGCATGACCTTTCTTGAGATGCTGCACGGCGCGCAGACGCGCAACGCTTCCATGCTCTGTGTGGGCCTAGACCCGGAGCCCACGCGTTTTCCGGCGCAGCTCAAGGGCGACGCCAATAAAATCTACGACTTCTGCGCACGCATCGTCGACGCCACCGCGGATCTGGTGATCGCCTTCAAGCCGCAGATCGCCTACTTTGCCGCGCACCGCGCCGAAGGCCAGCTCGAGCGGCTGATGGAGCACATGCGCCGCATGGCGCCCCACGTGCCCATCATCCTGGACGCCAAGCGCGGCGACATCGGCAGCACCGCCGAGCAGTACGCCAAGGAGGCGTTTGAGCGCTATGGCGCCGACGCGGTGACGCTGTCGCCCTTCATGGGTTTTGATTCGGTGCAGCCCTACCTGAAGTTCGAGGGCAAGGGTGCGTTTCTGCTGTGCCGCACCTCCAATCCCGGCGGTGACGATCTGCAGAACCAGCGCCTGTCGTCCATCGACGGCCAGCCGCTGCTGTACGAGCATGTGGCGCGTCTGGCGCAAGGCCCATGGAACCTGAACGGCCAGCTGGGCCTGGTGGTGGGCGCCACCTATACCGCTGAAATCGAACGCGTGCGCCAGGTGGCCCCCACCGTGCCGCTGCTGATCCCCGGCGTGGGCGCACAGGGTGGCGACGCGGTGGCCACGGTGAAGGCCGGCTGGCGCGCCGATGCGCCCATCGTCGTCAACTCGTCACGCGCCATCCTGTACGCCAGCAGCGGCGAGGACTTTGCCGACGCCGCACGCCGTGAGGCCATGAAGACGCGTGAGGTGCTGGAGGTGGCGAAGGGGTGAGCTGTCGGCAGGCGACGTCAACGCATCAGCGGTAGACCTCGCGGCGATGGCCGATGCGCAAGACGCGAACGATGATGCGGTGGTCCTGGATGTCGCAGACGATGCGCCAGTCGCCGACACGGTATTTCCAGTAGCGGCCCAGCTTGTCGCCCGACAGCGCTTCACCGATGCTGCGCGGATCGGCAAGCGGGCTGATGCGCTGGCGCAGGAAGCCCACCAGCCTGATCTGCACTGGCTTGTCGAGCTTGCGCAGCTCTTTCAGCGCATCCGGGTCGAACTCAATCTGCCAGACCAAGCGAGCGCTCCACCTCGTCCAGCGGGATGGTCTTGCGGTTCTTGCGTGCGCGCGCCTCGGCCAGGTAGAGGTCTTCCAGGTCGTCGATGTGTTCGAGGATGGCTTCGCGCACCAAGGCGGTTTTGGTCAGGCCGGTTTCTTCGGCCAGACGCGCAAGGCGGGCTTCAATGCCTTCGGGAAGACGGATGGCGAGCATGGCGGGCTCCAGTTGCTATACAAGTATAGCGGCGGCATCGGGCACGTGCAGATGCCCCGCCTGCCTTCACCCCAAATGCCGCGCCAGATACCGCCCCGTATGGCTGTCCGCACATGCCGCCACCTGCTGCGGCGTGCCGGCCACCACCACCTGCCCGCCACCCGAGCCGCCTTCGGGGCCCATGTCGACGATCCAGTCGGCGGTCTTGATGACGTCCAGGTTGTGCTCGATCACCACGATGGTGTTGCCGGCGTCGCGCAGCTGGTGCAGCACCCGCAGCAGCAGATCGATGTCGGCAAAGTGCAGGCCGGTGGTGGGCTCGTCCAGGATGTACAGGGTGCGGCCGGTGTCGCGGCGCGACAGCTCCAGCGCCAGCTTCACCCGCTGCGCCTCACCGCCTGACAGCGTGGTGGCGCTTTGCCCCAGGCGGATGTAGCCCAGGCCCACGTCCAGCAGGGTCTGCAGCTTGCGCGCAATCGCCGGCACGGCCTTCAAGAAATCGTGCGCGTCCTCCACCGTCATGTCCAGGATCTGCGCAATGTTGCGGCCCTTCCATTGCACGTCCAGCGTCTCGCGGTTGTAGCGCAGGCCGGCGCACACATCGCAGGGCACATACACGTCCGGCAGGAAGTGCATCTCCACCTTCACCACGCCGTCGCCCTGGCAGGCTTCGCAGCGGCCGCCGCCGGCCGACTGCGCCACGTTGAAGCTGAAGCGCCCCGGGCCGTAGCCGCGTTCCTTGGCCATGGAGGTTTCGGCCATCAGCTCGCGGATGGGGGTGAACACGCCGCTGTAGGTGGCGGGGTTGCTGCGCGGCGTGCGGCCGATCGGGCTTTGGTCGACATTGATCACCTTGTCGAACTGGTCCAAGCCCTCGATCTCGTCGTGCTCGGCGGGCTCTTCATGCGCACGGTGGATGCTGCGCGCGGCCGCCGCGTACAGCGTGTCGTTCACCAGCGTGCTTTTGCCCGAGCCCGACACGCCGGTCACGCAGGTGAGGTAACCCACCGGGATGGACGCGTCCACCTTCTTCAGGTTGTGGCCGCGCGCGCCGCGCACATGCAGCCACGCACTGTGCGATGACGGCGGCTGCGCAGGCCGGGACGGTGCGCTGATGCGTAAGGCGCCGCTCATGTAGCGGCCGGTCAGCGATTCGGCGCTGGCTTCCACCTGGGCCGGCGTACCTTGCGCCAGTACGCGCCCGCCATGCACACCGGCGCCCGGGCCCATGTCGATCACATGGTCGGCGGCGCGGATCATGTCTTCGTCATGCTCCACCACCAGCACGCTGTTGCCGATGTCGCGCAGGTGTTTCAGCGTGGCGATCAGCCGGTCGTTGTCGCGCTGGTGCAGGCCGATGCTGGGCTCGTCCAGCACATACATCACACCGGTCAGTCCAGAACCAATCTGGCTGGCCAAGCGTATCCGCTGTGATTCACCGCCGCTGAGTGTTTCGGCACTGCGGCTCAGGCTTAAATAGTTGAGCCCGACATCATTTAGAAACTGCAGCCGCAAGCGGATTTCGCGCACAATTTTGCTGGCAATTTCGCCTTTGGCACCGGGTAATTGCAGCTGTTGAAAATAGTCCAGGCACTGGCTTAATGTGACCTGACCAATTTCTGCAATCGTGCGTGCGCTGTGGCTTTCCCCGACCTTCACATGGCGTGCTTCGGCGCGCAGACGGGTGCCGTGGCAGCTTGGGCAGGGTTGAATGCTGCGCAAGCGCCCCAATTCTTCACGCACTGCGCTCGAATCCGTTTCGCGATAGCGTCGCTGCATATTCGGGATAATGCCCTCAAACGGGTGTTTTTT
>JBJTCL010000039.1:0-30284 GCA_046091865.1 Burkholderiaceae bacterium
GGGTGAATTCGACGACGCGCAGACCCTGCAGGGGCAGTCGCTTCTTGTCGGTGTCAGCCATGCGCAGGGAGCTTCGCCGGTTTCAGTGTGCCGCGCCGGTGCGCTGGATCAACTCGATCTTGTAGCCGTCGGGATCGGTGACGAAGGCGATCACCGTGCTGCCGCCCTGCACCGGGCCAGGCTCGCGGGTGATGGTACCGCCAGCGGCGCGGATCTTCTCGCAGGCGGCGTAGGCGTCTTCGACGCCCAGGGCGATGTGGCCGTAGGCGGTGCCCAGCTCGTACCGGTCGACGCCGTGGTTGTAGGTCAGCTCGATCTCGGCGTGGTCGGGGTTGCTGCCGTAGCCCACGAAGGCCAGCGAGTATTTCTGCTCGGGTCGCTCGGTGGTGCGCAGCAGCTTCATGCCCAGCACGCGGGTGTAGAAGTCGATGGAGCGTTGCAGGTCGCCAACGCGCAGCATGGTGTGAAGGAGTCGCATTCGCGGATTATCCCGCGGCGGCCTTCAACCCACGGGCAAGGTGGGATGTGGCCAGTCGGGTACCGGGCTCGCGGGGCCTTGCCGGCCGGCGGTCAGGGCCTGCGCGTAGGCAGGCAGCCTCTGCGCCGGGTCGTCGCCCAGCGCCCGCACCAGGCAGATTCCGTCCGCGCCGCAGGCCGCCGCCTGCCGGGCCTGCTCGGGCGAGAGGATGCCGCCGATCGCCACCACCGGCACGCCCGCGTGCCGACACCACCAGGCCACGTTGTCCAGGCCCTGCGGCACCCAGGGCATGTCCTTGGTGGTGGTGGGCCACACCGGCCCGCAGGCGACATAGCGCGCACACAGCGCGCGCGCCCGGCACAACTCCCACACGCTATGCGAGCTGATGCCCAGGGCCACGCCGCTGGCCAGGAGGCGCTGGCGGCCTTCGTCGCCCAGGGCCATCAGGTCCTCCTGACCCAGGTGCACCGCGTCGGCACCCAGTTCGGCGGCCAGGGCCCAGTGGTCGTTGATGAAGCACTGCGCGCCAGCGGCGCGCGAGGCGGCGATGCCGCGGGTCAGCGCCTCGCGCAGGGCGATCTGCCAGGCTTCGTCGGGCTGCGCGGGACGCTTGATACGCAGTTGCACCGTGCGCACGCCGGCGGCTAGGGCCTGCTCTAGGCGCGGTACGTGGTCGGTGATGGCGTACAGGTCCAGGCCTCGCATCGCGTGCGTGCGTGCAGGGGCGAAGATCGGGGCGGTATCCCAGGACAGGCGTGGCAGTTCGCCGGTCAGGCGCAGAAAGGTGAGCAGCACGGCGTCGGCGCCGACGAAGCCGAGATTCAGAGCCTCTTGCGCGTGCCCAGCGAGCCCGGCCTCATCGGCCACGCCCTGCGGGTGCGAGGGCAGCTGGATCCAGCCACGCGCGTGCGCGCCGTCCAGCCAGTGCAGCCGCGTGCCGTCGGGGCCTGGCGGGTTCGAGACGCAATACACTGCGGGCCTCGCCTCGCCTGTCTGCGCGCGCTGCTGCGCGGTCCATGCGGGAACGGTGTCGAAGGACATGCCAGCCGGTGTAGCCAGCAGCTGGACGCGTGATTCACGCGGGGGCAGGCAATGGGGCATCGGTCGCTTCGTTTGGTTAACGCATCACCAGACCGCCGTCCACGAACAGCACCTGGCCGGTGACGAAGGCGCTGTGCGCGCTGGCCAGGAACAGGACGGGACCGGCCACGTCTTCGGGCTGGGCCAGGCGCCGCAGCGGCGTGGCGGCCGCGATCGCGTCACGAAAGCTCGCGCGCGTGCCGGCGCTGGCCGCCGTGGGGTAGACCAGGCCGGGCGCCACGCAGTTCACCCGCACGCCCTGGGGTCCGAGTTCGGCAGCCAGGGTGCGGGTGAAGCCCACCAGCGCCGACTTGGCGGTGGCGTAGTCGTGGTACGGCACCACCGGATGGTCGACCAGGTTGCTGGCGATGTTCACGATCGCGCCGCGTGCGTGGCGTGACAGGTGGGGCAGGGCGGCGCGGCTCACATGGTGGGCCGCGCCCACCGCGCTCTCGAACTGCGCGCGGTAGGCGTCCCAGCCCACCTCGCCAAAGCGCAGGCGTTGCTCGGGGTCGAAGGCATAGGGCGCGAAGGCGTTGTTCACCACCACGTCCAGGCGCCCGAACTCCGCGACCGCGGTGTCCACCAGGCGCGCGGCGGCAGCGGGGTCGCTCACGTCGGCCTGCAGCGCCAGGGCGTCGCCGCCGGTGTCACGGCAGTCCTGCGCCACGGCCTCGGCCGACGCCGTGTCACGGCGGTAGTGCACTACCACCGCGGCCCCGTGCGCCGCGAAGGCCCTCGCGAGGGCCGCGCCAATGCCCCGGCCCGAGCCGGTCACCAGCACCACCTGTCCCTTGAAATCCATGTTCACGTCCCCGGCAGCAGGTCGCTGGCCACCACATCAGCCATCCGGATCGGACGCTCGATCAGGCCCAGCTTGCGGTAGGCGTCGGCCGCTGCCTGCAGCGAGGCCAGGTCCATTGCACCCAGACCCAGGCGCTGCGTGAGCGGCGAGACGGTGGCGGCATTGCGCAGGCGGATCACCTCCAGGTTCAGCACGGGATCACTGCCGTCGATGGCGCGCTTGACGGCCAGGCGCGCGGCCTCTTCGGGGCTGGCCATCATCCAGGCCGCAGCGTCGCGGTAGGCACGCAGGAAGCGGCGCAGCAGCTGCCTCTTGCCTTGGTACACCTCCTCGCGCACCACATACAGGTCGCTCGAGACATTGAGCCAGCGGCCCACTTCCATCACATTCACCTCGGGCAGCCCGCGCTTGCGCCCCACCATCAAGCCGGTGTCGGTGGCGGCGGTCGCGTCCACCTGCCCCTGCATCAGCGGCGCGAAATTGAGCAGGCCGGTCACCACAACGGTCACGTCCGATTCCGACAGCCCCGCCTGGTGCAGCATCACCAGCAGGTTCTGCCGCGTGCCGCTGGCCAGGCTGTACACGCCCACGCGCTTGCCCTTGAGGTCCTGCGGGCGGGTGATGCCGCTGGACTTCAGGGCCACCACGTTGAACACGTTCTGCGGGTAGATGTCGTAGATCGCGCGCAGCTTCTCGCCCTTGTCCAGGGCGGCGAACAGCGAGCCCGGGTCGGTAAAGGCCACGTCGGCCTGGCCCGAGAGGATGTTGCGGATCGCGTCGCCGCCCCCGGCGCCGGGCACGTAGCGCAGGTCGATGCGCTGGGCGCGGTAAAAGCCCTTGTCCTCGTCCACCAGCAGGGGCGTGACTTCGGTGATGGGCTTATTCCAGCCGGCCACGGCCAGCGGGTCCAGGCGTGCGGGAGCCTGCGCGTAGGTGGGCAGGGCCAGCGCGCCAGCGGCGGCCAGCAGGGTGCGACGGTCGATCGGGGTCATGCGGGGGTCATGTGCGTATCGTTCATTGGGGGACGGAGGTCGGGTCCGCGGCGTAGGGGCGCAGCAGCCATCGCTCCAGCCAGACGGTCAGTTGGTAGGTCGTGAGGCCCAGCAGCGAGATCAGCACCAGCACCGCGAACATCAGCGGCGTATCCATCGATCCCTGCGTGGCGATCACCAGGGCGCCCAGCCCCTGGCTGGCGCCGATGAACTCGCCCACCACCGCGCCCACCAGCCCCAGCATCACCGCCACCCGCAGACCGGCCAGGATGCCGGGCAGGCCGGTGGGCAGTTTCAGGCGCCACAGCACCTGCAGTCGGCTCGCGCCGAGCATGCGAAACAGCTCCAGGCGCTCGGGCGCGACGCGCTGCAGGCTGGTCAGCGTGGTTTCCAGCAGGGGAAAGAAGCACACCAGTGCGGTGATGACGACAGTGGACGTCATGCCGAATCCGAACCAGAGGATGAATAGCGGCATCAGCGCCAGCTTGGGCACCACCTGACTGATCACCACATAGGGCATGAAGAGGGTCCGCACCCAGACCGATTCGGCCATGGCCACACCCACCGCAAAGCCGAAGCTGCAGCCCAGGGCGATACCCAGGGCGAGCTTGAGCGCGGTGGCCTGCAGGTGCGGCCACAGGTAGCCGCTGGCCAGGCCCTGCGCCATCGACTGCGCGATGCGCGAGGGCGCGGGTAGCACCAGCGCCGACAGGCCCAGGTGGCGCGCGGCCCACTCCCACAAGCCCAGCAGGGCGAGCAGCAGCAACGCGGAGGCCAGACGACGCGCCAGGGTCATGCGCTTACCTCGCCGGTGTGTCGCTCCAAGGCGTGCTCCAGGGCCTGGCGCACCCGCGCGCCTTGCGCCGCGTACGCAGACTGCACCCGCAGGGTGGCGCCGCGCGGTCGGGGCAGGTCGATCGCGATCTCACCCACGATGCGGCCGCGGTCCATCACGCTGACGCGATCGGCCAGGAAGACCGCCTCCGCAATGTCATGGGTCACGAAAAGGACGGTGGTGCCCTGCTGCGCGCACAACGCTAGCAGGTCCTGCTGCAAGGTCTCGCGCGTTAGGGCGTCCAGGGCCGCAAAAGGTTCGTCCAGCAGCAGTAGCGAGGGCTGCAGCACCAGGGCCCGCGCCAGCGCCACCCGGCTTTGCTGCCCGCCTGAAAGCTGCCCGGGTCGTCGGTGCTCCAGACCGGTCAGGCCCAGCTGCGCGAGCAGTTGGCGAGCATGTTCGCGCTGCGGATCGCTGGGGCGGTGGTGCAGGGACACCGGTAGCAGCACGTTGTCCAGGGCTGAGAGCCATTCCAGCAACGTCGGGTGCTGGAACATGAATCCGACCTCCTCGCGCGCCGCGACCGGGCTGCGCCCGCCCACCGTCACGCGCCCCGCCTGCGGCGCCAGCAGGCCCGCCGCCAGTTTGAGCAGGGTGGTCTTACCGCAGCCGCTGCGGCCCAGAATGCCGTGAACCTCACCGCCCGCCAGCGCCAGATGGATACCCTGCAGGGTGCGTGACGCCTCGCCGAAGCCAAAGGCCACGCCGTCCAGCGCGAGGAAAGGCGAGGCGGTGTTCAAGGCCCCTCCTCCTGCGCGTAGGGCGCGAGCCGGTCAGCGGCGCGTTCGGCCGAGGCCTCGATCTCTGTCAGGCGTACCAGATCCCGCAGGTTGAAGCCGCCGTCGTGATGCCAGCCCGCCTCGGGCGAGGTCATCGCACCCAGGGCGCACACCCGGGTGATACCCGCGCGGGCCAGTTGCAGTGACAGCGGGTACAGGCGTTCGGACTCCACGGCCACCCCAGCGGTCTGAAGATAGCGTGCGTGGGGTGCGAGCGTGTCGGCCACGCATTCCAGCGTGTCCACCGCCACCACCTGCACGCAGCGCCAGCCGGCTGTGGGCGCCAGGGGCAGGGTCTGTTCGCTGTAGGCGACGGTCCAGGGCGATGCCTCGTCACCCAGCAGGATCTGGGCGGGCTTGCGCCATTCCGCGGCCTGCCGCCATTGCGCGACGGCCGCTGCGTCGGCCAGGCTCAGTGCCGGACGCGGATGGCGCTGGGCCAGCGCGGCGAGTTCGCCCGCCAGGTGCTGCGCGAACTCGCGCGGTACGGTGCGCGCGCCACACTCGACATAGAACACGTGCGGCGAGTAGCAGCCTTGCTGCTCGAAGCGCGCCACGTCCTGGGCAGCCAGGCGCGCCATCGCCGGTGCGCGCTGCGTGTCCAGCGCCGCGCGGCCTACCAGGGCCACACCCAGCTTGTGGCCGTAGGCCAGGAAGCGCGTGGGGGCCGGCACCTGGGTGCGGATCTGGTTCACCGCGTCCTGCCCGCCGTAGGCAAGCACGGTATCGGCCTGCGCATGCAGCGTGGCCGCGGGCTCGGCCTCGCCCCCTTTCCACCACACCACCGCCACGCCATCCTCCAGCGCCGGGTCGACCTGCGCCAGGGCGCGCGCGAAGAGCGTGGCGAACACCGGCTCGGCGCTGGGCAGCTTGCCGATGTTGCCTGCCTTCACCAGCAGGCCGCAGGCCAGGCTCCACAGCGGCAGGCCGGGCACGTTACCGGCCCAGTGGTGTACCAGCAGGTCCGGCCCAAAGGCGCGCACCATGCCGCCCTTGGGCGCGGGCTGGAACTCGTCCAGCACCTTGGGGTTGGAAAAATCCTCGCTGACGAAGCGATGCAGCTGCGGCGCGCGAAAGGTCTGCAGGTAACGGGTCAGGGCCAGACGGACCATCGTTGCGTCGTAGCTGGTCACGCGGGGTAACAGTTCGTCCGCCTGCTGGCGCAGCGGATGATCGGTATCCAGCAGATGCGCCACCGCCTGGGCTATGCGCTCGATCACGGCCGACACGGGCAGGGCCTGCAGCACCTCGCGTGCCGAGCGTCGTACCCGCTGGGCCAGTTCGTCGGCCTGGGCGGGCGTCAGCACTGGCACCGCGATTTCCAGGGGCTGGCCGGTCCCGCCCTCAAAGCGCAGCGTGTGCCACCTGACTTCCTCGTCGCGCAGGCCGGGCAGGTGGCCCGCTCTCCAGGGCGTGGAGGCTGCACTCATGCTGTCCCCAGGAATTCCGCCACCGCCAGCGAGCAGCCTCGGGCCTGTGCGCCCTGCGCGCGCCCGAGCAGCAGGAAGCCGCCGTCGACCGCGATACCCAGGTCCTCGGTCAGGATGGTGGTGGTCGAATTGAAGCTGGCCAGGTCGCAGTGCACCAGCACCCCCGCCTCGCCCGGCGGCATCTCGCGACCGGTCAGCGGGTCCACCACGCAGCTCTTGATCCAGTGCGGTCCGCGCTTGACGGCCGGCGTGACCGCGTTGCCCTCGTCGTAGAACTGGCTGCTCAATTCGGTCATGCCGTACATGTTGATGCACTGCGTGCGCGGTACCCCCAGGCGCGCCGACAGCTCGGTGTAGAAGTCCTCGGGCGCCAGCTCGCGCGACTGCCGCTTGTAGCCACCGGTGTCCAGGATGCGGCTGCCCGCTGGCAGGCGCACGCTTTCGCCGTCGTGCGCCATTGCATCGAGCAGGTGCACGAAACCGTAGCTCGCCCCCAGCACCGCCAGCGGCTGGTCGCTGCGCTCGGCCTCACGCAGCCGGGTGCGCAGGCCCGCCAGGTCCATGCCCGCCGAGGTGAGGTACCAGGCGCTGTCCGCAGTGCCGAACTCGCGCACGGCCTGCGCGAGATAACGCGCCAGGGAGGAAGTCCCCAGCTCGGTCTCGGGTGGAAACAGGATGGCCATAGGCAGGCGAGGCCCGCCGCACAGAAAGCGCGCTTCGAAGTTGCGCCGCATCGACAGGTCCCACACCGCGATGCTCGGATGGTGGTGACGGCCCTTGACCTCGGCGCGGGTGGTGCCGCTGGTCATGAAGACACGCTCGCACGCGTCCACCGGCTCGCAGCTCAGGGTGGTTTCCTTGAAGGCGTTGATCGGCACCGCCGGGATATCGCGCCAGCCGCTCACCCGCCGCGGCGTAAGGCCCCGCCGCTGGCAGAAACGCCGCAGCGGCTCGTTGTGCTCGTACTGGTGCGAAAACAGCCGTAGCGCCATCGCGTCGAAGGCAGCGTCGTCGCAGCCGTCCTGGGCGAGAAAGTCGAGCAGCTGCGGCACCAGCGCCCGTGTCGCGGGTGACAGGTCCTCGATCGTCCAGTCGTTCATGCCAGGGGCACCGTGTGCATCGCCGCGGGCCGCCAGGCGTGATTGAGCGGTCCGCTGCCTGCCCCCGTGCGCACAGGGGCGCCGGCCTGCAGGGCGCCACGCACGTACTCGCGCGCACCGCGCACCGCGTCGGCCAGCGACAGGCCTTGCGCAAGATGCGCCGCGATCGCGCTGGACAGGGTGCAGCCCGTGCCGTGCGTGTTCGCGCTGGGAATGCGCGGACCACGCAGCCAGACGGGCGCCGCGTCGCGCGCCAGCAGCAGGTCACTCACCGTGTCGCCCGCCAGGTGACCGCCCTTGAGCAGCACGGCGCGTGCGCCCCGCATGATCAGCGTCTGGGCCGCAGCCTTGAGGTCGGCCTCGGTTGCCAGGGGCTGGCCCACCAGCAGGGCGGCTTCGTCCAGGTTGGGGGTGACCAGCGCTGCGCGCGGGAACATCTGCGCCACCAGCACCTGGATCGCCTCGCGGTCGATCAGCGTCGCGCCGCTGGTGGCGACCATGACTGGGTCGAGCACCACGCGCTGCAGGCCGTGCTGGTCGATGGCCGCGGCCACGGCCTGCACGGTGGCGGCCGAATGCAGCATGCCAACCTTCACCGCGTCCACCCCGATGTCTTCCACCACGGCGTCAATCTGCGCGTGCAGCATCTCCAGTGGGACGGCGTGAATGGCGCGCACGCCCACCGTGTTTTGGGCTGTCAGGGCGGTGATGGCGGTCATGCCAAAAGACCCCAGCGCCGCGAAGGTCTTCAGATCAGCCTGGATGCCGGCCCCGCCGCCGCTGTCCGAGCCGGCGATGGACAGCACGCGCGGATAGCGCCGCGTCCGCGCGATCAGAGCGCTGTTTGCATTGCTGTTCGCATCAGCAAGAGGGGACGAGGTCACTGCAACTCCTTCGCAAGCCATGAACGCACTGCTCCGAAGGAGGGACCCGCGAGGGGCCGCGGATGCGGCCGGGCGGGAGGGCTCTTCTTACGCCGGCATGAACCGGATCAAGTTCGCGGGTCTGCATCTCAGCACGCTAGGCGTGCACCCCGGAGCGTCGCGGATTGTCGCATGAACCCGTACCCCCACGCTGCGCCAAGTCATGAGGCCATGGGCCTAGAATCTTGATTGCTCCGGGGTGCGGGCGGCGACAGGCCGCCCGCTGAGATGGCCCAGCCAAACCCGTGAACTTGAACCGGTTCGCACCGGCGGAAGGAGAGCCCCATCCCACCGGCCCTTCCTCTTGTGCGCTTCAGATGCAACGCACGATGTTTCTCACGAGGTAGCTTCGCATGGTGGTCCCCATAGGCTCCCCGTTGCTCCAGGCGACACCCCCGTCCGCGCGGGCCGGGAGCTCCCTGCGCATCGCGATCGCCGGCGCCGGCCTGCTCGGGCGCCTGCTGGCCCTGCAATTGGCCCGGGCGGGTCACGCGGTGCAGGTCTTTGATCCTGCCGCCGATGCCGGCACCCGCGGCGCGGCGGGCTGGACAGCCGCCGGCATGCTTTCGCCGGTGGCCGAACTCGAATCCGCCGACGATGACGTGTTCGCCCTGGGCGTGCGCTCCCTCGCGCTGTGGCCCGCGCTCGTCTCGGGCCTGCCCCGACCGGTGGATGTCCACCAGCGCGGCTCCTTGCTCCTCGCGCACCGAGGGGATGAGGGCACAGCCAGCCGGGTGGTCGATCTCGTGCGGGCCAAGGCGCCCATAGCCCACGCGCCGCAGGCCCTGACCGGCTCGCAGCTGGCCGAACTCGAACCCGACGTGCGCGGTGCCCCACATGCCTGGCTGCTGCCCCACGAGGGTCAGATAGACACGGTGCAGGCGATGGACGCCCTGTCGCGGGGCGCAGCCGCCGCGGGTGCGGTATTCCATTGGGGCCAGGCGGTCGACAGCGTCGCGCCGCGCGCGCTGCAGGCCGGTGGCCACCGCATCGACGCCGACTGGGTCTTCGACGTGCGCGGCACCGGCGCGCGCCCGCAGCTGCCAGTGCGTGGCGTGCGGGGTGAGATCCTGCACCTGCAGGCGCCGGGCGTGCACCTGTCGCGTCCGATTCGTCTGCTGCATCCGCGACACCGCGTGTATCTGGTACCGCGTGCGGGCGACCGCGTGCTGGTGGGCGCCAGCGAGATCGAGAGCGAGGACCGATCGCCCATCTCCTTGCGCAGCACCGTCGAACTCCTGGCCGCGGCCCACAGCGTGCTGCCGGCCCTGGCCGAGGCGAGGGTGGTGCACACCGAAACCAATCTGCGCCCAGCCCTGCCCGACAACCTACCGGTGCTGGAGACCGCGCCGGGCCTCACGCAGGTTAATGGCCTGTTCCGTCATGGCTGGCTCATTGCGCCGGCGCTGGTGGAGCGGGCCCTGCGTGCCCTGGAGACCTCTGCATGATTTCCATCACCGTCAATGGCCAGCCGCGCGAGGTGCCCGAAGGCAGCAGCCTGGCCGACCTGGTGGCCCAGCTGGCCGACACGCCGCAGGCCCTGGCCACCGCCGTGAACCAGGAGTTCGTCGCCCGCGATGCGCGCGCCGCGCGCGTGCTGCAGGCGGGCGACCAGGTCTACACCTTCCAACCCATCACCGGAGGCTGATCCCATGCCCCTACCCCTCGAGATCGGTGGCGCCCGCCTGGAGAGCCGCTTTTTCCTCGGCACCGCCGGCTACCCCTCGCCCAAGGTGCTGCAAGACGCGATCGCGGCGTCGGGCACGCAGGTGGTCACCGTGGGTCTGAAGCGCCAGCTGGCCGGTGACGGCCAGCCCAACGACTTCATGGCCATGGTGCGAGCCACAGGCGCGCGTCTGCTGCCCAACACCGCGGGCTCCCGCACGGCCAATGAGGCGGTGACCCTCTCGCGGATGGCGCGGGAGCTGTTCGACACAAACTGGATCAAGCTGGAAGTGGTGGGCGACGAGCACACCCTGCAGCCCGATCCCTTCGAACTGGTCGAGGCGGCGCGCACACTGGTGCGTGACGGCTTCGAAGTGTTCCCCTATTGCACCGACGATCTCGTGAGTTGCCAGCGCCTGCTGGACGTCGGCTGCAGGATCCTCATGCCCTGGGGGGCGCCGATCGGATCAGGGCAGGGCCTGCTCAATCCCACGGCACTTCGCACCTTGCGGGCCCGATTGCCGGATGTACCGCTGGTGGTGGACGCAGGCATCGGGTCGCCGCGGGATGCGGTGCAGGCGATGGAACTGGGGTTTGATGCCATCCTGCTCAATAGCGCAGTGGCGCAGGCGCGCGATCCGGTGACGATGGCACGCGCGTTCCGGCTTGCCGTCGAATCGGGTCGCCTTGCCTGGGAAGCCGGGATCATGGCGCGCCAGGATATGGCGGTACCGACGACGCCGGTGACGGGGCGGCCGTTCGTGCTGTGAGTTGAGGGTTTCCTGTTGACTCCGGGCTCAAACACTGCGCGCTTCTCTTTCTGCCCCTTGCTGCGCTCCTCAGCCGCTCGCCTAGACAGCGAAGTCAGCGGGCCAGCTCGAACACCAGGCAGGTCGTTGTCGCGTGCGCGTACAGCGTCCCGTCGGGCCCGAACAACCGTCCTTCCGCCGTGGCCAGCTGTCGGCCGCAGTGCAGCACCGTGCCTTCTGCCCGTACGCGTGAGACCTTGGGACCAATCGCTTTCACGATGTTCACGCTGAGTTCTGCGGTGGTGTAGCCACGCCCGGCGGGCAACATCGTATGCACCGCGCACCCCAGCGCAGAATCCAGCAGTGTGGAATACCAGCCGCCTTGGATACCCCCCATGGGATTGGTGTGGTCGGGACCCGGCCTGTCCTGGAACACGGCGCGTCCTTGGCTGATGTCGATCGGCAGAAAATCCAGCGTCTTGCCGATCCGCGCGTGGGGCAGTTCGCCGCGGAGCATGGCCTGCATCACCTGCAGGCCGCTCAGGTGGGCAACATCCTGTATCTGAGTAAAGCCTGCGCCGACACCACGCTCGAATCCCGCGCGCACCTCCCGCTCGCGTGCCAGCCAGGCGTCCAGCAGGTCGGCGCCAGAGGGGGCGGCGTTCGCGTTCACGAGGTGACCTCCACGGTGTAGTTCAGGGTCATGCGCCCGCCGTCCACCACCACGATCTCTCCGGTGACGTAGCTGGCGGCATCGCTCGCCAGCCAGGCCACCGCGTCGGCCACTTCGGCTGGAGTGCCCAGGCGCTCCATCGGCGTACGGCTCATGATGCGCGTGCGGTCCTCTGCCCGTGTCAGTACCGCCTTCGCCGCCAGTTCGGTGGCGATGGTGCCCGGTGCCACTGCGTTCACGCGCACGCCCTTGTCGGCCAGCGCCAGGGACATGACGCGTGTGAGTTGGTTGAGGCCGCCCTTGCTCACGTTGTAGCTGGCGATGGTGGGGACGGCCATCACCGCATTCACCGAACTCATGTTGACGATCGCGCCCCGACCGGCCTGCGCCATCTCCCGCGCGACGGCCTGGCCCATGAGGAAGGCGCCCTTCAGGTTCACGCGCAGCACGTCGTCGAAATCCTTCTCGGACATCACCAGAAAATTGGCGGCCCGGAAGATGCCGGCGTTGTTCACCAGCACGTCGATGCGGCCATGGGCCTTCATCACCCGGGCGACGCATCGATCGACCTGGGACTTTGCGCCCACGTCGCAGTGCAGGTAGGTGGCGCCCAATTCACGGGCCAGGGCCTTGCCTCGCGTGTCGTCGATGTCCGCGAGCACCACGAAGGCCCCCTCACGGGCGAAGCGCCGCGCGCAGGCTTCACCGATACCCTGGGCCGCACCGGTCACCAGGCAGACGCGCCCGCCCAGGCCGAAGGAAACCGGGTAGGGTGAAGATGCAGATGTGGACGGGGGATTCTTTGGGGCCGAGGCGGGGGCTCGGGCCCGGGAGCGAGGGCGAGTGGTCATGCCCGGATGGTAGTGCCGGGCCCCGCTGCCGTGGGGCATGCCGCGTAAAACCCGGGTCAGCAGGTCCCGGTCAGGCCCGGACCGCGCAGGCCTCAGCGGCCCCAGTTGCGCGAGCCGCCGCTGCGGCCACCGCCGCCACCACCACCCCGGCGTCCACGACCCCCCATGCTGTCCACGCTGGTGCGCAGCGGGTCGGGCTGGCCATCGCCTGCGCCCTTGCGCACTGGCGCGGCCTCGCGCAGGACGAAGGGGCTGCCGCTCTGGTGGGCGCCCATGCGAGGTTGCACCTCGCCGTCCTCGAAGCGCTGGTGCTGGGGCGTGCGGCCGCCCCCACCGCCTTGGCGGCCCTGGCCTTGACCCTGGCGCGCGCCATGACCGCCCCCGTTGCCGCCACGCCCGCCGCCCGCAGGCTTGGGTCCGGCCGACGGCTTCTGGCCGTCCCGGCCGCCGCCGTTGCCGCCCTGCGAGGCCTTGTTCTCGCGGATACGCTGCATCATTTCCGAGCGTGCCGCCTTGGCTGCCGCCGCCATCACCTCGCGGCTGGGCGGCTTACCGGCGCCGCCCCAGATCGTCTGGCGGCCCATGGCGATCGGCTCGGCGCGCTCGTCGGGCTCGGGGCCGAAGCCTTCGACCGGCTCGCGCGGGATCTGCTGCTTGGTAAAGCGCTCGATCTCCATCAGGAAACCCTCTTCGTCCAGACAGACCAGGCTCACCGCCTCGCCGCTGTTGCCGGCACGGCCCGTGCGGCCGATGCGGTGCACGTAGTCCTCGGGCACGTTGGGGATCTCGTAATTCACCACGTGCGGCAGTTCGTCGATGTCGATGCCGCGGGCGGCGATGTCGGTGGCCACCAGGGCGCGGATCTCGCCGCTCTTGAAGCCGGCCAGCGCCTGCGTGCGCGCGCCCTGACTCTTGTTACCCTGCAGGGCCATCGCGGTGATGCCGTTCTTCTCGAGGAATTCAGCCACATGGTTGGCGCCGAACTTGGTGCGGGTGAACACCAGCACCTGGCTCCAGTCGTTCTTCTGGATGATGTGCGCCAGCAGCGCCTTCTTTTTCTGGCGCCCCACCAGATGGGCCACCTGGGTGATGCGCTGCACCGTGGTGTTACGCGGCGTCACCTGGATGCTTTGCGGGTTCTTCAGCAGGCCATTGGCCAGGTCACGGATCTCGTCGCTGAAGGTGGCCGAGAACAGCAGGCTCTGCTTGCTTTGCGGCACCAGCGCCAGCACCTTCTTCACATCGTAGATGAAGCCCATGTCGAGCATGCGGTCGGCTTCGTCCAGCACCAGGATCTGCACCGTGGACAGGTCCATGAAGCCCTGTTGCTGCAGGTCGAGCAGGCGGCCCGGCGTGGCCACCAGGATGTCCACGCCCTGGCGGATGCGCTCGATTTGCGGGTTCATGCCCACGCCACCGAAGATCACGGTGGAGGTGAGTTGCAGATACTTGCCGTAGGTGCGGATCGATTCCTCGACCTGCGCGGCCAGTTCGCGGGTGGGAGTGAGCACAAGCGCACGGATGCCGTAGCTGCCGAACTTGCTGGTGGCGCTGCGGCTCATGGTGAGCTTGTGCAGCATGGGCAGGGTGAAGGCGGCGGTCTTGCCGGTGCCGGTTTGCGCGCCGGCCAGCAGGTCGTGGCCTTCAAGAACGGCGGGAATCGCCTGCGCCTGGATGGGGGTGGGGGTGTCGTAGCCCTGCTCGCGCACGGCTTTGAGGATGGCCGGAGCCAGTTTCAGATCGTCAAAGGTCATGATGGGGTGCCCGAACCGGGCACTGGAGTCCGCCTGTCCGAACCGTTGGGCGCGGACCAGTCGAGGGCGGATGCAATCGGGGGGCGGGAGGCTCGGCCGAACACGCAATGGTGGTTGGCGGGCGACCCCGGCAGGTTGCCGACGTTGCCCTTGACTGGGGGCAACAGGCCGCATTGTCGCATGAGTCGATAATCCACGGCCTTGCGCACCCTACGTGCGTCCGTTTTCCGCACCGCGCGTGCGTTCCCCTTGAGTCAAGCCATGTCGCAATACGTCTACACCATGAACCGGGTCGGCAAGATCGTGCCGCCCAAGCGCCAGATCCTGAAGGACATCTCGCTGTCCTTTTTTCCGGGCGCCAAGATTGGCGTGCTGGGCCTCAACGGCTCGGGCAAGTCCACGCTGCTGAAGATCATGGCCGGCGTCGACAAGGAGATCGAGGGCGAAGCCCTGCCGATGCCGGGCCTGAAGATCGGATACCTGCCGCAGGAGCCGCAGCTCGACCCCGAACAAACCGTGCGCGACGCGGTGGAAGGCGGCATGGGCGAGGTGAAGGCCGCCCAGGCGCGGCTGGAAGAGGTGTACGCCGCCTACGCCGAAGAGAACGCCGACTTCGATGCGCTGGCCGCCGAGCAGGCGGAGCTCGAGGCCATCATCGCTGCCGCAGGCGACGGCGGTGACCACCAGCTCGAGATCGCGGCCGACGCACTGCGCCTGCCGCCCTGGGACGCGCTGATCAAGAACCTGTCGGGTGGCGAGAAGCGCCGTGTGGCTCTGTGCCGCCTGCTGCTGAGCAAGCCCGACATGCTGCTGCTGGACGAACCCACCAACCACCTGGATGCCGAAAGCGTCGAGTGGCTCGAGCAGTTCCTGCAGCGCTTTGCGGGCACGGTGGTGGGCATCACCCACGACCGCTACTTTCTGGACAACGCCGCCGAGTGGATTCTGGAACTCGACCGCGGATACGGCATTCCGTGGAAGGGCAACTACAGCTCGTGGCTGGAGCAGAAAGAGAATCGCCTGCAGCAGGAACAAAAGGGCGAGGAAGCGCGCGCCAAGGCCCTGAAGAAGGAGCTGGAGTGGGCGCGCCAGAACCCCAAGGGCCGCCAGGCCAAGAGCAAGGCGCGCCTGGCCCGCTTTGAGGAACTGAGCGATTACGAATACCAGAAGCGCAACGAGACGCAGGAGATCTTCATTCCCGTGGCCGAGCGTCTGGGCAACGAGGTGATCGAGTTCAAGAACGTCAGCAAGTCCTTCGGCGACCGCCTGCTGATCGATGACCTGAGCTTCAAGGTGCCGGCCGGTGCCATCGTCGGCATCATCGGCCCCAACGGCGCGGGTAAGTCCACGCTGTTCAAGATGATCGCCGGGCGCGAGCAGCCCGACAGCGGCACGGTGGAAATTGGCAAGACGGTGAAGATGGCCTTTGTCGACCAGAGCCGCGACGACCTGGGTAACGACAAGACGGTGTGGGAAGACATCTCGGGTGGCCTGGACATCCTGACGGTGGGCAAGTTCCAGATGCCCAGCCGCGCTTACTGCGGCCGCTTCAACTTCAACGGCGGCGACCAGCAGAAAAAGGTGGGCCTGCTGTCGGGCGGCGAGCGCGGCCGACTGCATCTGGCCAAGACGCTGATGCAGGGCGGCAACGTGCTGCTGCTGGACGAACCCTCCAACGATCTGGACGTGGAAACCCTGCGCGCTTTGGAAGACGCCTTGCTCGAATTTGCCGGCAGTGTGTTGGTGATCAGCCACGACCGCTGGTTCCTCGATCGCATCGCCACCCACATCCTGGCCTGCGAGGGGGATTCCCAGTGGGTTTTCTTCGACGGCAACTACCAGGAATACGAGGCCGACAAGAAGAAACGCCTCGGCGAGGAGGGTGCCAAACCGAAGCGGGTGCGGTATAAAGCGCTGAAGTGACTTGTTACCGATCTAGCGTCTCCTGACTCCCATGCCTGCGACACCCGGCTCCTCTCCTTTCCAGGCGTGCATCGATGAAGCGCTGCGCGGCTGCAGCGCCATGCTCAACGAGGCGCTGGCCGCCTCGCGGCAGGCGATGCAACGGCAGGCCGACCAGTCGGTGCTGCCCGCCGAGCGCGCAGAGCTCATGGAGGTGCTGGGGCACCTGATCCGCAGCCAGGCGGTGGTGCAAGACGCGTTTCCGCGCATGCTGCGCGAAGAGATCCTGCAGGCCATTGACGGCGGCTCGCGCAGCGGCGGCCTGAGCTTCGGTTCGCTGGAGCTGATGGATTCCGATCAGGTGCAGGAGAACGTCGAGACCGCGCGTGCGCAGCAGGCCGCAGCCAGCGCGGTCGAAGGCGAGCTGGGGCAGCTCAATGCGCTGATCAGCTCGGCCCAGGGTCTGCCGCGCGTGCAGCTCGACCGCAATCCGCTGCGCCCCGAGATCTACATGAAGAGCCTGCGCCGTGCGATGGCGCAGACGCAGGCGCCTGCCAAGGCCCGCATCTGGCCAAGGTGTACGACCACCTGAGCGACCTGCTGCGCGGCCAGGGCGTGGGCGTGGCCACCTTCCGCGTCATCACCCAGCCCTCTACCTCGGCGCCGCAGCGCGCGGCCGAAGCCGCAGGCGGCGGCGCTGCGGCGGGCACGGCCACCGGCGGGCGGCCGGCGGCTGCTGCACCACGGGCCGCCTTCGGCTTTGATGTCGAGGCGCAGGCCCCGGTGGCGCCAGCGGCAACGACCAACCGCCGCCCCGAGTTCGAGTCCACTCGGCCGGGCGAGACCGAAGCCGATGCGCGGGCCACGGCAGCCGGCGCGTCGGCATCGGCCGACATGCTCGACCTGCCGCCCATCCTGCTCGATGAGAACGGCGCGGCGGTGGCGTTCACGCCCGCCACGCCCACCGACGGCAAGCTGCTCACGCTGGCGCGCCCGCACGAACTGCTGGCCGGCCAGGTGAACGAGCCTGCGGCGGCGCCCAGCGCGCAGCCCGCCGCCGCGCCCCAGCCCGACTTCCAGATGACCATGCCGGCGGCCTTCGAGGCGCTGGAAGAAATGGGCGAAGCCGAGGAGATGGTGCAGCGCGTCGCCTTCAAGAACTTCCAGATCGACGACGGCTCGGGCCAGCCGGGCGCGGCAGCGCCGGTGCAGGCCTCCAACACCGCGCAGGCGCTGGCGCTGGAGGTGGTGCAGGTGATGCTGGAGCAGCTCACCTCCGACAGCCGCCTGCTGTCGCCGGTGCGCGGCCTGATCGACAGCATGCGGCCTGCGCTGATGCGCCTGGTGGTGGGCGATCCGCGTTTCTTCTCGGACAAGCAGCATCCGGCACGTGTGCTGCTGGACCGCATCACGCGGGGCAGTCTGGCGTGGAACGACGAGGACGATGCGGGCTTCCGCGCTTACCTGACCGCCGCACAGATGGCCAGCACCATCGTGGTGGAAAGCAAGCTCGAAGGCGCCGACCCGTTCGTGTTTGCCCTGGAGGCCTTTGACGATGCGCTGGGCGACCTGCAGCGTCGCGAGCAGCGCAAGCGCGAAAGCGCGGCCCGTGCGATGTCACACCTGGCCGAGCGCCAGCGGCTGGCCGAAGAGATTGGTGACGAACTCGTCAAGCGCGCGCGCCAGGCCGGCGTGCCGCGCAGCATTGCGCTGTTTCTGCGCGGCCCGTGGGCCCATGTGATCGCGCAGGCGCGCCTGATGGGGCAGACGCGTGGGCGCGAACCCGAGCGCTACGAAGAGGTGGTGACCGACCTGCTGTGGTCCACCAAGGTGAGCGCGGCCATGACGCAGACCGAGCACCTGGCGCGTGTGGCCCCTGGCCTGACGGCGCGGCTGCGCGAGGGTCTGGAGTTCATCCGCTACGCCCCGCACAAGCTCGACCTGTTCCTGAAAGACCTGGCGGCCATCCATCAGGCGGCGCTGCTGGCGGCGGCCTCCGGTCGCAGCCCCGATTCGGCGCCGCAGCTGCTGCCCGACGACAGCAATCTGCACGACGGACTGTGGATGGAAGAGTCGGGCCTGATGACGCTCGACTTTGAGGACACCGCGCCGCCCGCCGAGATGCCCAGCTTTGAGAACACCGCACCGCCCACGCAGGTGGCGCCGCTGTTCGAGAACACCATGCCGCACGAGTGGACGGCCGAGGACGAAGCCGCCGGTGTGACGTCCGCCGGCTCGCTGGGCAGCGCGCTGGTGCCGGGCACCTGGATTGAGGTGTTTGCCGATGGCCGCTGGCCGCGCTGGCGCTGCGAGGGCGGCGAGGCCGATGGCTCGTCGTACCGCTTCACCGATGCCAATGGCGCCGCAGCCAGCCTGACCGGCGCGCAACTCGGCCGGCTGCACGCACGCGGCGACCTGCGTGTGGTGGCCGCACAAGGCATGGTCGACGGCGCACTGGACGCGGTGGCCGAGATCGCGCTGCGCAACAGCGCCAACAGCGCCAGCAACGCCGGCTGATCCGCAAGCCCGGGGGTTGGCGGCCTGCTCGTAGGCCGGGCCTGCGGGTCAGGCGGTGGCCAGGTCAGTCGCCGCCGGCAAGTGCAGATCCCCCATCCGCAGCGACTGAGCCTGTAGCACCGCCTGCACCGTGGCCAGCGCCACCGCGCGCGTCACCATCGCTGCCAGCACCAGCATGCCGGGATGCCGGGCCACGCGACCGGTGGCCAGCGCAAACAGCGTGTCGCCGTCTGACAGCGTGTGCACCGGGTCGATGCTGCGCGCCAGGCCGTCGTGCGCCATCTGCGCCAGCTTGGCGGCCTGCGGTTTGCTCAAGGTCGCGTCGGTGGCCACCACGCCGATGGTGGTGTTGGTGCCCGCCAGCAAGGGGTGTGGCGCCTCGCCGCGCAGCAGGGCGTGGCGCACGTCGGCGCATTGCCGGCCATCGGCGGTGCGCGCCCCGGCCACCACGCGCGCCGTGTCCGGATCGATCACATCGCCCACCGCGTTGCAGGCGATCAGCGCGCCCACCGTCACCTCGCCCACGCGCACCGACGCGGTACCGATGCCGCCCCGCATCGCGCGCGCCATGCCGAACACCTTGCCCACCGCCGCGCCGGCACCGGCGCCCACATTGCCCTGTGCGGGCGCTGCCGTGCCAGCGGCCTGGCAGGCGGCGTAACCTGCGGCCGCATCGGGGCGGACGGATGCATCGCCCACATGCAGGTCGAACAGCACCGCCGCCGGCACGATGGGCACGCGCGCCACGCCCACGTCAAAGCCGATCCCGTGTTCCTCGAGCCAGCGCACTGCGCCGCTGGCGGCGTCTAGGCCAAAGGCGCTGCCGCCAGACAGCATCACCGCATGCACCCGGTCGACCAGGTTGATGGGCGACAGCAGGTCGGTCTCGCGGGTGCCGGGCGCCGCGCCGCGCACATCCACCCCCGCCACCGCGCCGCCGCGTGCGATGACCACGCTGCAGCCAGTGGGCCGGCGGCTGTCGGTGAAGTGCCCGACCTCGATGCCGGCAACGTCGGTGATGCTGCCGGCGGGGTGGCTGCCCAAGGGTTGGCTGCTCACCGGGTGCGATGCGGGCGCGTGCTGCGGGCGATCTGCGTTCATGCCCTCATTGTGCGGGCTTCACATCGGTGACGACATAGGCGCCCTGCTGCTTCTCGGCGCTGAACAGGATCTTGCCGCCCACTGTCATGCGATCGAGCAGGGCGGCGTCGCGCACCTGGAACACCATGGTCATGGGCGGCATGTCCAGGCTCTTGATTGGCCCGTGCTTGAGCGTGACCTTCTTCGCGTCCTTGTCGATGCGTCGAACCTCGGCCTCGGCCAGTTCGGGCGTGGTCTGGGCCCAGGTGCTGCCCAGCGCGGCGACCAGCAGCAGGGTGGCGAAGTTTTTCATCATGAACTCCTTCGGGTGAATGGGTGTGCAGGGTGAGCTTGGCAGAGGCGGCGTGGGTGGCGGGTCATGTGCGTACCCGCAGCGTGCCGCGCATGCCGGCTTCAAAGTGTCCGGCCACCAGGCACGCAAAGTGGAAGTCGCCGGCACGATTGAAGTGCCAGACGATGTCGCCGCTGCGGCCAGGCGGTACATGCGCCATCCCAGGCTCGTCGTGCTCCATGTCGGGGAATTTCTTCATCAGCTCGGCATGCTCGCGCAGTTCCTGCTCGGTACCCAGCACCAGCTCGTGCATCGCCTTGCCGTCGTTGTGCACACGCAATCGCACGGTCTCGTTCAAAGTCACGTCGACATGCGCAGGCACAAAGCGCATGCGGTCGTTCATGCGCAGCACCACCGTGCGGCGAACCCGTGCAGGCTCGCCGGCCATGCCCCAGGGCTTCTGCTCGCGTGCTGCGTTGGGATCGCGTGCGGCATGCCGCTTGTCACCGTGGGCCTGCAGCGCGGCGGGCCATCCGCCCAGCCATGCCACCGGCGTGGCCAGCAGCGCCCGATGCAGCCAGCGTCGGCCTGCATCGGGGGCAGGGCCGAGCGCCTGCGCTTGTGGCACGCCGTACGCCGGCGCCTGTCGCGGGTGTCTGTGATCTGTCATCGATGAGCCTCCTCAATGCTGGCCATGGCCGCCAGGGTGGGGCTTGCGCACCGTGGCGGTGGCAGGCTTGGCGGTGCTGGCCGGCGCTGCAGAGGCTGCTGTGGCTGGCGGGTTGTTGAGCCCCGGCACCGGCTGGCCCTGCGACTGTTGCTCGGACAGAAAGCGGTGCGGCTCGGGCAGGCTGCCGGTGAACTCGAAGGCCTGCGTGCCCGGCGGCTGGCGGTACCAGCCCGGGTCGCTGTAGTCGCCCGGCTTCTGGTCGCGCCGCACCTTCATCATCGTGAACATGCCGCCCATCTCGATCGGCCCGAAAGGCCCGGTGCCGGTCATCATCGGCGCAGTGTTGTCGGGCAGCGCCATTTCCATATCGCCCATGTCGGCCATGCCGCGCTCGCCCATCACCATGTAGTCGGGCACCACCTTCTGGATGCGCTGCACCAGTCCGCGGTGGTCCACGCCGATCAGCGTGGGCACGTTGTGGCCCATCGCATTCATCGTGTGGTGGCTCTTGTGGCAGTGGAAGGCCCAGTCGCCTTCCTCGTCGGCGATGAACTCGATCTGCCGCATCTGCCCCACCGCAACATCGGTGGTCACCTCGGGCCAGCGGCTGCCGCGCGGCGTGGGGCCGCCATCGGTGCCGGTCACCTCGAACTCGTGGCCGTGGATGTGGATGGGGTGATTCGTCATCGTCAGGTTGCCCACGCGGATGCGTACCCGGTCACCCAGGCGCACGTTGAGCGTGTCGATGCCGGGGAACACCCGGCTGTTCCAGCTCCAGATGTTGAAGTCGAGCATGGTCATGATGCGCGGCGTCATCGCGCCGGGCTCGATGTCGTACGCATTGAGCAGGAAGCAGAAGTCGCGCTGCGCCTCGTCGATCAGCGGATGCTTGCCCTTCGCATCGAGCCTGGGGTGCGTGACCCAAAAGCCCATCATGCCCATGGCCATCTGCGTCATCTCATCGGCATGCGGGTGGTACATGAAGGTGCCGGGCCGGCGCGCAACGAACTCGTACACGTAGGTCTTGCCCACCGGGATCTGCTTCTGGTTCAGGCCGCCCACGCCGTCCATGCCGTTGGGCAGGCGCTGGCCGTGCCAGTGGATGGTGGTGTGCTCGGGCAGCTTGTTGGTGACGAAGATGCGCACGCGGTCGCCTTCGACCACCTCGATCGTCGGCCCCGGGCTTTGCCCGTTGTAGCCCCACATGTTGACCTTGAAGCCCGGGCACATCTCGCGCACCACGGGCTCGGCCACCAGGTGGAACTCTTTCACGCCGTTGTTCATGCGCCAGGGCAGGGTCCAGCCATTGAGCGTGACCACCGGGTTGTAGGGACGGCCGTTGGGCGGCCGCAGCGGCGCCTGCGTGTCGGGCCGCGTCTGCAGCACCGGTTCGGGCAGGGCGGCCAGCGCACTGCGGCTCACGCTGGTGGCGGCCACCGCGGTGGTGATGGCGGCGGCGCCGCCGAAGAAGCGGCGGCGTTTCAGGTCGGGCGTGCTCATGTCAGGTTGGGACGATGTCGGTTTCATGGCGCGCTCCATCAGTGGCCCTTGCCCGCGTCGGGAGCGGAGGCGCTGGCAGCGCGCAGGGCGGCCACACCGCCGGGCGAGGTGCCGGTGAGCGCAGTGCGCAGATCGGTGTCGATCAGCCAGTAGTCGCGCAGCGCGTCGACGCTGGCCGACACGGTGGCGATGGTGGTGCGGGTGTCGGCCAGCAGGTCGAACACGCCGGTGAGCATGCCGTTGTAGCGCAGCAGCGTCTCGTCAGTGATGAAGCGACGCAGCGGCACCAGCTCGTCGCGGTAGTGGCGCGCCAGGTCGTGGGCGGTGCGCCAGCCATGCCAGGCCTCGCGCACCTCGCTGCGCGCCTGCACTGCGGTCTGGTGCACCTGCGCGGCGGCCAGCTCGTAGCGCGCGCGGGCCTGCGCGGTGGCGGCACCACCCCAGTCGAAGATCGGCAGGGGCAGTTCCAGCTCGACGCCACGCGAGGTTTCGCGCTCGCCGTGCGCCAGGTCGGTCTTGACGCTGCGCGAAACCTGCAGGTCCAGCGCGCCGATGTAGCCGGTGACGCGGGCGTAGCCCACCGCACGCGCGGCCAGATCGGCCTGCAGCATGGCAGAGCGCACATCGAGCCGCTCGCGCAGGGCCTGCGATTCGATGTCACGCCAATCCGCCAGTGCTTCGGGCAGCGCCGGCAGCTGTGCCGGTAGCGTGAACTGCGCCTGCGCGCCCCACAGGCCCAGGGCGCGCACCAGGTGCTCGCGCTCGGCCACGGCGGCATGCCGTGCCTTGGCCAGTTGCGCGGTCACCTCGGCCAGAACGGCTTGCTCCTTGGCCTGCTGGTAGCGACTGCTGTTGCCCACGCGCGCCATGCGCCGCGCCAGCTCGGCGGCGGCCGACGCCGCATCGCGTGCCTGCTCGGCATAGTCGGCGGCTTGCTGTGCAGCCACGGCGCGCACCCAGGCCTTGCGGGCGTCGGCCGCCACCCGGATCACGTCCTGCGCCGCCTGCAGCCGCGCCACCTCGTGCTGCTGGCCTTGCCATTCGCTGCGCCAGGGCAGCGAGGCGATGCCCAGCAGGTTGAAGCCAAGCGCGCGTTCGAGTTCGCGGATGGAGCCTTCGCGCACGCGGCCCAGGGCCAGGTGCGGATTGGGCAGCAGTGCGGCCTGCACCCGCTGCGCGTCACTGATGCGCAATTGCGCCAGGCTGGCCTGCAGCGCCGGGCTGTGGAGCAGCGCAATGCGCACCGCATCGTCGGCTTTCAGCGGCTGGCGGGCCAGCAACTGGCGCACCGCTTCGGCGCGATCGACAGCCGTGGATGTGGGGGATACCCCGTCGGGCGCAAAGGCGTTGCTGCCGGGCTTGCCCTGCACCGCGCGGGCCAATGCGTCGTGATCGGCCTGCGGGTTGAGGCTGGCGCAGCCGGCCAGCCCCATCGTGAGGACGAATGCGACGGCGGCGACGGCGCCCGCGAGGGGGCGCGTGTCGCTGCATCCCCGCGTGCGCGGTGCCGGCTTCATGTGACGGGCGCTCATCGGTGGCCTCCATGCGGGCCATGCGCACGGTGCGTACCGTGCGCTCCCTGGGTGCCCTGGGCACCCTGGGTGGGGGACGCGGCCGCGCCCGTCGCTTGACCTGATGCTTGGCTCGGCTGCGATTGCTCCCACTTCAGCAGGTCGATGTGGCCGCGGGTGAAGCGGCCAACCTCGTCGTTGGCGCTGCGCCAGTCGGTGCGGCCCTGCTCCACGCCGGCGGGCACTTCGGTAAACACATTGCGGTACGACGGTGCCGGTACCGCTTGCGCGGCATCGGTGGCGGCATGGTGGCGCGGTGCACTGGCTGGCAGCGCCTGCGCATGCGCCGGCACAGGCGCTGCGGGCAAGGCGAACACGGCCGCCGTGACCATGGCGGCGAGGCTGGCCACCACCGCGCGGACGGCCGGGCATCGCTGGCCCGGGGGTGGCAACGGATGACGCGGCGCGCGCGTCGGCAAGACGGACATGGGATCTCCTGAAAGGGTCACACGGGCACCGACACATGGGCGTCGATGCCAACCAAGCCCAGGGCGCGGACGCACCTTGGGCGTGTGAACTCAGGACATCGGCGGTTTGAGCAGCAACGCGAGGTCGGCGCTGGCCGGCGGCGACTCGCTGGCAGTGGCGTGCGCCGCAACGGGCGCCGGCAGATCCGCCACGAGGCTGCCCAGCGCCATCACGCCGCCATGGCACAGTTGGCAGTGCTCGCAGGCGTGGTGCGTTTCGTCGGTGGTGCCGTCGCGCTGGTGGTCGGCCTGCGTGCCGTCATCACCTGCCGCCGCGTGACCGTGGCAGCCGGCGTGCGCCGCGTCCATGACAGCGTGCTGTGCGGGTGCCTGCAGTGAGGCATGCGCCGTTGACATGAGCTGTCCAGCCCACAGCCGCATCGGCAGGAGCAACACCAGCATCAGGATCAGGCAGCGGGAACGCATGCGCAGATGGTACGCCGAAACTTCGAAGCCGTTGCCTGAATCGGCCCGCCTCAGCGGGCCAGGGCCGCGCGCGCCTTGTCCACCCATTGACCCAGTGCATCGAGCAGGTCGCGCTGGCTGAACGAGCAGCTATCCTCGCTGAACAGGGCCGACGATTCCAGCCGGTCGAGCAGCGCGTCGAGCACCTCGCCGTAACGTGGCGGCAGGCCTTGGGGCAGCGGGCCGGCGGCGCGGATGCGGCGCGCCAGTTCGTCGCCGCGCTGCTGCCCGTCGCGCGCAGACTGCAAGGCGTCGGCAATGGCCTGCAGGCTGTTCATCGTGAATCTGCCGGTGCCCCGGGTCAGTCGAGCTTGGCGCCCGACTTTTGCACCGCGTCGGCCCAGCGCGGCATCTCGGCCGCCAGGAACCTGGCGAAATCATCCGCGCCCATGTAGGCCGGGTCGGCGCCTTGCGCCACCATGCGGTTGCGGATGTCGGGCGTGGTCAGCACCTGGCGGAAGGCATCGCTGAGCTTATGCACCACGTCACGTGGCGTGCCCGCCGGCGCCAGAAAGCCGTAGAAACCCACCACCTCGAAGCCCTTGAGGCCCGTCTCGATGACGGTGGGGATGTCGGGCAGCGCCGGATTGCGCTCGCGGCTGGTGACGGCCAGCGCACGCACCTTGCCCTGCTTGTGGTACGAGGCTGCCTGCGGGATCGACTCGGCCATGAATTGCACCTGGCCGGCCATCAGGTCGGTGAAGGCGGGCGCGCTGCCGCGGTAGGGGATGTGCACCATGAACAGGCCGGTGGCGGTCTTGAACATCTCGGGCACCAGGTGGCTGATGCCGCCGTTGCCGGCCGAGCCGTAGTTGATCTGCCCGGGGCGGGTGCGCGCGTAGTCGATGAACTCCTTGAGCGTGTTCACCGGCACCTTGGGGTTGACCATCAGCGCCAGCGGCTGCATGGCTGTGCGCGAGACCGGCACGAAATCCTTCAGCGTGGCGTACGGCAGCCGGGTGTACAGCGCCGGATTGATCACCATGGTGCCGGTGTTGGCCAGCAGCAGGGTGTGGCCGTCGGGAGCGGACTTCATCACCTCCTGCGCGCCCACGGTGCCGCCGGCGCCGGCCTTGTAGTCGATCAGCACCGACTGCCCCAGCACCTGCGACAGGCGCTCGGACAGCAGCCGCGCATGCTGATCCAGCGGACCACCGGCCGGAAAGCCGATGACGATGCGCACCGGCTTGCTGGGAAAGCTCTGGGCGTGTACCGCAGTGCCCGCCAGCGCGGCCAGACACCAAAGTGACAAGACAAAGATTTGCTTCAGGGTTTTCATGCGCGGCCTCGAAAACAGGATGGCGGATGATACGGTTCGCCGTTTTCCCGTGACCCGGAGAGACCTTCGTGCCTTCATCTGCTTCCGCGCAGCGCCCGCACCACCGCGTCTGGCCGCGCCGATTGCCGCACCGCATCCAGCCGCCGGCCACGCCGCTGTGGGACAACCTGGAGATCAGCGCGCGACGCTACCCCGACAAGCCGGCAGTGCTGTTCTTCGGCCAGGCCATGCCCTACCGCATGTTGGCGCAGCAGGCCGAGCGCCTTGCGGCCTTCCTGCATCAGTTGGGCGTGCAGCGCGGCGACCGCGTGCTGCTGGACATGCAGAACTGCCCGCAGTGGATCGTGGCGCACTTTGCCATCCTGCGCGCCAATGCGGTAGTGGTGCCGGTCAACCCGATGAACCGGGCCGAGGAGCTCAAGCACTACATCACCGACCCGGATGTGAAGGTGGCCATCACCACCGGCGACCTGGCGCCCGAGCTGGTGAAGGCCAGCGACGCCTTGCCACCTGAGCAGCGCCTGGCCCACCTGATCGTCACGCAGTTCACCGACGCCTTCGACGCCGCCCGCCTGGGTGACGACGACATGCCTGCGGCCTGGCGCGATTGGCTGCTGACCCGCCATGCCTTGCCTGCACTCGACAGTGGCAAGGTGCACGCGTGGACCGATGCACTGGCTTGCAGCGCCGCCGCGCCTGCGGTGCAGGTGGGGCCGTCCGATCTGTCGGTGCTGCCGTACACCAGCGGCACCACTGGCTTGCCCAAGGGTTGCATGCACACCCACGCGAGCCTGATGCACAACGCGGTGGCGGGCGGCTACTGGGGCAACAGCACGGCGGACGCGATCACGCTGCTGGTGGTGCCGATGTTCCACATCACCGGCATGGTGGCGGTGATGCACTCCAACATCTACAGCGGCACGACGCTCGTGTTGATGCCGCGCTGGGACCGCGACCTGGCCGGGCGGCTGATCTCGCGGTACCGCGTCACTCACTGGCCCAACATTCCCACCATGGTGATCGACCTGCTGGGCAGCCCGCGCTTTGCCGACTACGACCTGTCGAGCATCGTGTACATCGGTGGCGGCGGTGCGGCCATGCCGCAGGCGGTGGCGCAAAAGCTGCTGGACCTGTACGGCCTGCGCTATGTCGAGGGCTACGGCCTCACCGAAACCGCGGCGCCCAGCCACAGCAACCCGCCCGATGCGCCCAAGCAGCAGTGCCTGGGCGTGCCTTACCTCAGTTGTGATGCGCGGGTGATCGATCCGCAGACCCTGCAGGAGGTGCCGCAGGGAGAGCAGGGCGAGATCATCATCCACGGCCCCATGGTCTTCAGTGGCTACTGGAAGCGGCCCGATGCCACTGCGGCGGCCTTCATCGAGTTCGAGGGCAAGAAGTTTTTTCGCTCGGGAGACCTGGGCCGCATGGACGAAGAGGGCTATTTCTTCATCACCGATCGCCTCAAGCGCATGATCAACGCCAGCGGCTTCAAGGTGTGGCCGGCCGAGGTGGAGGCGCTGATGTTCAAGCACCCGGCCATCCAGGAGGCCTGCATCATCGCAGCGCGCGACAGCTACCGCGGCGAAACGGTCAAGGCGGTGGTGGTGCTGCGCGCCGAGCACCGCGGCAAGGTGAGCGAAGAAGACGTCATCACCTGGTGCCGCGAGAACATGGCGGTGTACAAGGTACCGCGCATCGTGCAGTTCGTCGACACCCTGCCCAAGAGCGGCAGCGGCAAGGTGATGTGGCGCATGCTGCAGGAAGCCGAACAGGCCCAGTGATCGGCCATCCGAGCCGCCATCCAAGTCGCCATCCGATGTCCGCCACAGGCTGGAGCACCCCATGAAGATCAAGAGCGTAGAACCCTTCATCCTGCATGTGCCGGTCACCGGCAGCCAGATCGCCGACAGCACCCATGTGGTCACCCACTGGGGCGTGGTGGGCGCAAAGATCACCACCGACTCCGGGCTTGAGGGCTACGGCTTCACCGGCACGCATTCGCACCTGCCGGGCGACCAGCTGATCGCGCAGTGCATCCGCAGCTGCCACGCGCCGCTGCTGATCGGCGAAGACGCATCCGACGTGCAGCGCCTGTGGCTCAAGATCGCGAGGCATCCAGCGCTGCAGTGGATCGGCCGCGCGGGCATCACCACGCTGTCGCATGCGGCCATCGATGTGGCGCTGTGGGACCTGAAAGCCAAGGCCGCGGGTGTGCCGTTGTGGAAGGTGCTGGGCGGCCAGGTGCGCCACCAGGTGCGGGCCTACAACACCGACATCGGCTGGCTGTCCATCCCGGATGACGCGCTGGTGGCCGGTGCCAAGCGCGCGGTGGACCAGGGCTTCACCGGCATCAAGGTGAAGGTGGGATCGACGGTGGAGCGCGACCTGCGGCGCCTGCGTGCGGTGCGCGCGGCCATCGGCCCCGACGTGACCATGGCGGTGGACGGCAACGGCAAGTGGGATCTGCCCACCTGCCTGCGCTTTTGCCGTGGTGCCGAGGAGCTGGACCTGTACTGGTTTGAAGAGCCCCTGTGGTACGACGATGTGCGATCGCATGCCGAACTGGCGCGTGCCACACGCATCCCGGTGGCGCTGGGCGAGCAGCTCTACACCACCGAGGCCTTTGCCGAGTTCTTTCAGCAAGAAGCGATCCATTGGGTGCAGCCCGATGTGACACGCATGGCCGGCATCACCGACGTGTGGCGGGTGTGCGAAACCGCGCACAGCCACCGTCTGCCGGTGGCGCCGCATGCGGGCGACATGAGCCAGGTGCATGTGCACCTGAGTTATGCGCATCCCGCGGTGGGCGTGCTGGAGTACATCCCCTGGATCAAAGACTGCTTCACCGACCCGGCCGAGGTGGTGGACGGTCATTTCCGCCTGCCGCAGTTGCCCGGTGCGGGCACGACGCCGACGCCTGAGGCGTGGCAGCGGTATCAGAAGCCGGTGGCCTGAGGCGCGTGACCGGCATGACCCTCAAGCTGTCCGTTCTCGATCAGTCGGTGGCGCGCGTGGGCGTGCCGCAAGACCAATCCATCCGCGACACGGTGGCCCTGGCCCGGCATTGCGAGGCCCTGGGCTACCAGCGCTGCTGGGTGGCCGAGCACCACAACCTGCCCACCATCGTCGGCACCGCGCCCGAGGTGCTGATGGCTGCCGTTGCCGCGCAGACGCAGCGCATCCGCATCGGCAGCGCCGGCGTGATGCTGCCGCACTACGCGCCCTACAAGGTGGCCGAACAGTTCCGCGTGCTGGATGCTCTGGCGCCGGGCCGAATCGATCTGGGCGTGGGCCGCGCGCCGGGCAGCGACGGCCGCACCGCGATGCTGCTCAATCCGCAGGCGCTGCGTTCGCGCGCCGACGACTTTCCGCAGCAGGTGATGGAGTTACAGGCCTGGGTGACGGGTGCCGACTTGCCGCCCGGGCATCCCGGCTATGGCATCCCTGCCTTGCCGCAAACCGCAACGGCGCCGCAGGTGTGGATGCTGGGCAGCTCCGACTACGGCGCGCAACTTGCGGCCCACCTGGGCCTGCCTTACGCGTTTGCCTGGTTCATCAGCGATGGCCACGGCGCAAAGCAGGCGCTGAACCTGTACCGCAGCCTGTTCCAAAGCGGCAGCATCGCCAAACCGCAGGCTACGGTGTGCGTGTGGGCACTGGCGGCCGACACCGAAGCACAAGCCTGGCATCTGTTCAAAAGCCGCGAGCGTGCGCGGGTCGATCGGCAGACCGGCCGCTTTGCGCCGCTGCTGCCGCCCGAGCAGGCCGAACGCGACTATTCAACCGCCGAGCAGGCCTACCGCCAGGCGCTGCGCGCCGAGTCCTTCGTGGGGACGGGTGAGCAGGTGGCCGCCAAGCTGACCGCGCTGGCCGATCAACTGGGCGTTGACGAGATCGTGGTGCTGACCTGGACCCACGACGCCCGCGCGCAACGCCGGTCGTACGAGCTGCTGGCGCAGGCGATTGGGCAGACGCCGGCAGAGACGACAACGCCCCCTGGCCTGCGCGAGCCAGCGGCAGCCCTGGTCACGGATGGCCCGCCCGTGACTGCCTGAGCGCTGGCAGCATTTGGGCGTACCGACATGGCTGCGTCAGCCGCAGATCAAGCAACCGGCGCCGTTGCGCGCCTGAACCCTGGAGACAGCATAAGCCTAGCTACCGATCGCACTGACGCACGCGCGCTGCTGCCCGGCCAGACCGCCCCTGATGCGGGCGTGATCACCAACCCTGTCCTTGCGCCCTGGCATCTGCACGACGGCTTGCCGCCTTTCGATCAGATCCGACCCGAGCACTTCGAGCGGGCCTTCGAGCAGGCGATGCGCGAACACCGCGCCGAAATGGCGGCGATCGTGCAGCAGGACGGCGAACCGACCTTCGATAACACGATTGCGCGCTTCGACGCCGCGGGCCTGCTGCTAGAGCGGACC
>JBJTCL010000040.1:0-19980 GCA_046091865.1 Burkholderiaceae bacterium
CAGAGCAACAAAATCCGCATCGGCCTGATGCTGCCCTACACCGGCACCTTTGCCGCACTGGGCATCAACATCGAGGCGGGCTTCCGCATGGCGCTGGACGAGCAAGGCGGCAAGCTGGGCGGCCGTGATGTCGAGTTCTACAAGGTCGACGACGAATCCGATCCGCCCAAGGGCGTGGAGAACGCCAACAAGCTGGTGCAGCGCGACAAGGTCGATGTGCTGGTCGGTACGGTGCACTCGGGCGTGCAGATGGGTATTCACCGCGTGGCGCGTGAGTCCGGCGTGCTCAACCTGATTCCCAACGCCGGGGTGCATGCCGCCACCCGCGCGATGTGCGCGCCCAACGTGTTCCGCACCAGCTTCAGCAACAGCCAGCCGACCATGGCGATGGGCAAGCCGATGGTGGACAAGGGCCTGAAGAAGGCCGTGTGGATCACCTGGAAGTACGCCGCAGGCGACGAGGCCTTCGAGGGCTTCAAGGAAAGCTACACCAAGGCCGGCGGCACCATCATCAAGGAGTTGGGCCTGCCCTTCCCCAATGTTGAGTTCCAGGCCCTGCTGACCGAAATCGCGGCGCTCAAGCCCGACGCCGTGGCCTGCTTCTTTGCCGGCGGCGGCGCGCCCAAGTTCATCCGCGACTACGCGGCTGCGGGCCTCAAGGGCCGCATCCCGCTGTGGGGCTCGGGCTTCCTGACCGAAGGCGTGCTGGAGGCCGCAGGCCCGGCCGCCGACGGCGTGATGACCACCCTGCACTACAGCGATTCGCTGGACACCAAGCGCAACCAGGACTTCCGCCGCAAGTTCGCCATCACGAACAAGCTGCAGCCCGATGTGTATGCGGTGCAAGGCTACGACTCGGGCCTGCTGCTGGCGCAAGCCATGACCCAGGTCAAGGGCGACTTTGCCAACAAGAAGGCGCTGTACGCCGCCATGGAAGGCGCCACCATCGACAGCCCGCGCGGCAAGTGGACGATGAGCAAGTCGCACAACCCGATCCAGGACATCTACCTGCGCCAGGTGAAGGACAAGGAAAACAAGGTGGTGGGCATCGCCGCCAAGCAACTCGCCGACTCCGGCGCCGGTTGCCGCATGGGGTGATCCACCTGGCCTGACCCACCGGCTTCAACGAAAGGACGGCGGTGCCCCCGCCGTTTTTTCTCGCCCAAAACACGATATGGACTTCGCCAACTTCCTGATCCAGTTGCTCAACAGCGTGCAATACGGCCTGCTGCTGTTCATGCTGGCCGCGGGCCTGACGCTGATCTTCGGCATCATGGGCGTGGTGAATCTGGCGCACGGCAGCTTCTACATGCTGGGCGCGTACATGGCGTTCTCGCTGTCGCCGATGCTGGGCAGTCTGACGCTGGCGGTCATCGTGGGCGCGTTGCTGGCGGTGGCCTTCGGGCTGGCGCTGGAGTGGCTGCTGTTTCGCCACTTCTATCACCGAGACCACCTCGATCAGGTGCTGCTGACCTTCGGCCTGATCTACGTGTTCGAGGAACTGCGCGCCATCGTCTGGGGCAACGACGTGCACGGCGTCAAGGTGCCCGCGGTGCTCGACTTCTCCATCCCGCTGACCGACACCTTGTCGTATCCGGCATATCGCCTGGCGATGTCGGCGGTGTGCATTGCGCTGGCCGTCGGGCTGTACCTGCTGATCAGCAAGACGCGACTGGGCATGAAGATCCGCGCCGGCGCCTTCAACCGCGACATGACCGAGGCGCTGGGCATCAACATCAAGCTGATCCACGGCATCGTGTTTGCGCTCGGCGTGGGCCTGGCCGCCACCGCCGGCATGATCGCCGCGCCCGTCTCCAGCGTGTACCCGAACATGGGCAGCCAGGTGCTGATCATGTGCTTTGTGGTGGTGGTGATCGGCGGCATCGGCTCGGTGCGCGGCGCGCTGATTGCCGCGCTGCTGGTGGGCCTGGTGGACACCTTCGGCAAGGTGCTGGTGCCCAGCATCGCCAGCATGCTGGTGTATGCGCTGATGGCCGGCGTCCTGCTGTGGAAGCCGGAAGGGTTGTTTAAGCAATGAGCTCCGCGAAGGCCAACCTCGAAACCCTGCCCCGCAGCCTGCAGTTCACACTGGCGCTGCTGCTGGCGGCGCTGCTGCTGTTCCCCTTTGTGGGCACACCGTTCTATGTGGACATGGTGGCGCGCATGATGATCCTGGCCATCTTTGCGATGAGCCTGGACCTGCTGCAAGGCGTCACCGGCCTGGTGTCGCTGGGGCATGCGGCCTACTTTGGCCTGGCGGGCTATGTGCTGGCCTTTGTGTCGCCCGCCGATGGCCCAGCCTCGTTCTGGTGGAGCCTGCCGCTGGCAGCACTCGCTTCGGGCGCAGCCGCACTGGTCATCGGCTTCTTCGTGGTCCGCACCCACGGCATCTACTTCATCATGGTGACGATGGCCTTCGCCCAGATGATTTATTACCTGTTCTTCGACAACAAGGCGCTGGGTGGGTCGGACGGGGTGTACATCAATGTCAAGCCCAGCCTGGCCATCGGTGGCTGGGAGCCGCTGTCGCTGGACAGCAAGCTCACCTTCTACTACCTGTGCGTGGTGCTGATGCTGGGGGTGTATGCCTTCCTGCGGCGCCTGCTGTGGAGCCCCTTTGGCCGCGCGCTGTCGGGCATCCGCGTGAACGAGCACCGCATGCGTGCCATCGGGTTCCCCACCTTCGGCTACAAGCTGGCGGCCTTCACCCTAGCCGGTGCGCTGGCAGGCGTGGCGGGCTACCTGTGGGGCGCGCAGACCGGCTTCCTCAACCCCGACCTGATGGGCTTCCACATGAGCGCGCACGCGATCATGATGGTGATCCTGGGCGGCATGGGCAACTTTGCCGGCGCCATCGTCGGCGCCTTCGCGTTTGAGTACACGCTGCATGTGTTCAAGGACCTCAGCAAGCATTGGCAGTTGCTGATGGGCGTGTTCATCGTGCTGGTGGTGATCTTTGCGCCACGCGGGCTGATGGGCTTGCTGGAACGCGCCCTGGCACGCAAGCAGGCCGACGCCGAAAGCGAAACCGAGGACGACCGTGGCTGAAGTGCTGCTGACCGCGCGCGGTCTGACCAAACGCTTTGGCGGTCTGGCCGCCGTCAACGATGTGTCGCTCGACCTGTGGCGCGACCGCATCCATGCGGTGATCGGGCCCAACGGCGCGGGCAAGTCCACCCTGACCAACCTGCTGTCCGGTGACCTGCCGCCCACCGCGGGCACGGTGACGCTGGGCGGCGCCGACATCACCGGCCACAAGCCCGAAGAGATCTCGCGCCGCGGGCTGGGCCGCAGCTACCAGAAGACCAACATCTTCCTGCCCTTCACCGTCTGGGACAACGTGCACCTGGCCGCGCAGTCGCGCGCACCGCATGCCCTGCGCTGGCTGTCGCGCGCCACGGCGTTTGCCGAGACCCGCGAGCGCACCGAGCGCGCCATCGAACTGGCGGGCCTGGCGCCGCGCCGCGACGCGGTGGCAGGCGCCATCAGCCATGGTGAGCAGCGGCAGCTGGAGATTGCGATGACGCTGGCCACCGACCCGCAGGTGCTGCTGCTCGACGAGCCGCTGGCCGGCATGGGCACGGCCGAGGCTGAGCGCATGGTGGCGCTGTTGCTGCGCCTGAAGGCCGACCACGCGATCATGCTGGTGGAACACGACATGGACGCGGTGTTCGCGCTGGCCGACCACCTGACGGTGATGGTCAACGGGCAGGTGATCGCCAGCGGCGGCCCGGCCGAGATCCGCGCCGATGCAGGCGTGCAGGCGGCGTATCTTGGCGAGGAACATTGAGATGAATGAACTCATCATCGATGCGCGCGGCATCCACACCTACTACGGTGCCAGCCACATCCTGCACGGCATCGACTTCAGCGTCGGGCGCGGCGAAACCATCGGCCTGATGGGCCGCAACGGCATGGGCAAGAGCACGCTGCTCAAGTCCATCATGGGCTTGGTCAAGCCGCGGCGCGGTACGGTCACCGTGTGCGGCCGCGACATGACGGGCAAGCCGCCGTACGAGATCGCGCAGTTGGGCATCGCCTATGTGCCCGAGGGCCGTGGCATCTTTGGCAACCTGAGCGTCGTCGAGAACCTGAAGATGGCCGCCCGCCGTGGCACCCGCGGCCAGCGTGACTGGACGTATGACCGCGTGCTGGAGACCTTTCCGCGCCTGAAGGAGCGGCTGGGCCACGGCGGGCAGCAGTTGTCGGGCGGCGAGCAGCAGATGCTGACCATCGGCCGCGCGCTGATGACCAACCCCGACGTGCTGATCCTTGACGAAGCCACCGAGGGCCTGGCCCCGCTGATCGCGCGCGAGATCTGGCGCATCTGCGGGCTGATCCGCGAAAGCGGCATCAGCAGCGTCATCGTTGACAAAAACTGGAAGCACGTCACCCAGATCACCGACCGCAACATCATCCTGGTCAAGGGCCAGGTGGTGTTTGCCGGCACGTCGGCTGAACTGATCTCGCAGCCTCAACTGCTGGAGCAGTACCTGGGCGTGTGAGCCTCGCTATCGGCTCGCGATGGCCTCGCGATGCCATCCCGATCGCCTCACCGTTGCCTAACGCAGGCAGTCACAGCAGCGGCCGCAACTCCTGTGCCGCCTCGCGCAGCAGCGGCAGCCAGCGGGCCAGCATGGCTTCGGCGCTCAGCCCCCGCGCGGAACTGACCACGTTCAGCGCCGCCACCGCCACACCGGCTTGATCGCGCAGCGGCACTGCCAGCGCCTGCACGCCCAGTTCCTGTTCTTCGCGCGCCAGACACCAGTCCTGCGAACGCACCTGCTCGATCACCGAGCGAAACGCACGCGGCTCGGTGACGGTGTGCGGCGTGAAGCGCGCCAGTTCGCGCCGCTTCATCCATTGCACAAACCCGCGCTTGGGCAGGGCCGCCAGCAGCACCCGCCCGGTGGAGGTGGCATGCGCCGGCAGCCGCGCGCCCAGGTGCAAGCCGTAGGCCAACAGCCGGGTAGCGCCGCTGCGCGCCACGATCACCACCTCGTCGCCGTCCAGCACCACCGCCGAGAACGACTCGCCGGTCTGCAGGCCCAGGCGGTCCAGCGTGGGCTGCAGCATCCGCGGCAGCCGCGCCGAGGCCAGATAGCTGCCCGAAAAGCGCAGCACCTTGGGCGCCAACCAGAAGTGGCTGCCATCGGTTTCCAGATAGCCCAGGTGCGCCAGCGTGAGCAGGTGCCGCCGCGCCGCCGCCCGCGTGAGGCCGGCACGCTCGGCCGCCTGCGTGGCGTTCAGGCGCTGCCGCTCGGTGTTGAAGCTCTCCAGCACACCCAGGCCCTTGGCCAAGCCTTCAATGAAGTCGGCGTGTGCGATGGCAGGCGGTGGCAAGCTCATGTTCAGGCAGTACGGCAGCGGGTGGATGGTATTGCGCGATGATCGCACAAGCTGCGCGATGATCGCGCAAACAGCGGCAGCCCGCTTGCCCGCCAGGCCAGCGGCCCCGTAAGCTGCGTGCGCACCGGCAGGTTCCATGGCGAACGACACATTTCGCCGGCGATGCCGGCTCAGGAGACATCCATGCGTACCCAGGTTGCCATCATCGGTGCCGGCCCTTCGGGCCTGCTGCTCGGCCAGTTGCTGCACAAGGCAGGCATTGACAACGTGATCCTCGACCGCGTGAGCGGCGACTATGTGCTGGGCCGCATCCGCGCCGGCATCCTCGAGCAGGTGACTGTGGACTTGCTGCACGAGGCGGGCGTGGGCCAGGGCGTGGGCACGAACGGCATCGTGCACCACAGCATCGAGCTGGTGTTCGCCGGTCAGCGCCACCCGATCGCCGTGAGCGAGTTGACCGGCGGTAAGGTGGTCACCGCCTATGGGCAGACCGAGGTCACCCGCGACCTGATGCAGGCACGCGCGGCCAGCGGCCAGATCACGGTGTACGAAGCGGGCAACGTGGCCCTGCATGACTTTGACGGTGCCCACCCTTACGTCACCTACGAGCAGGACGGCCAGACGCAGCGCATCGACTGCGACTTCATCGCCGGTTGTGATGGTTTTCATGGCGTGAGCCGCGCCAGCGTGAAGGACCGCGTGACCGAGTACGAAAAGGTCTACCCCTTCGGCTGGCTGGGCGTGCTGGCCGACGTGCCGCCGGTGTCGCCGCACGCCATCGTCTACGGCAACAGCGAACGCGGCTTCTCGCTGTGCTCGATGCGCAGCATGACGCGCAGCCGCTACTACGTGCAGTGCCCGCTGAGCGACAAGGTGGACGACTGGAGCGACCAGCGCTTCTGGGACGAGCTGCGCCGCCGCCTCGACCCGGCCCTGGCCGAGGCCATCATCACCGGCCCGAGCATCGAAAAAAGCATCGCGCCGCTGCGCAGCTTCGTCGCCGAGCCGCTGCGCTTTGGCCGCCTGTTCCTCGCCGGTGATGCGGGCCACATCGTGCCGCCCACGGGGGCCAAGGGCCTGAACCTCGCCGCCACCGACGTGAAGTACCTCTCAGGCGCGTTGATCGAGCACTTCCAGCACAAGTCCGACCGCGGCATCGACAGCTATTCCGAGCGTTGCTTGAAGCGCATCTGGAAGGCCGAGCGCTTCAGCTGGTGGCTCACCTCGCTGATGCATCGCTTCCCCGACACCGAGGGCTTTGGCCAGAAGGTGCAGGAGGCCGAGCTGGAATACCTGGTGCATTCGAAAGCGCTGTCCACCTCGCTGGCCGAAAACTACGTCGGCCTGCCGCTGTAGCACGCCTGACATTGCGGTGACGCGGTGCCTGCGCGCATCGCGCTAGCATCGCGGGCATGACTGCCCCCACCACACAGGCGCTGCTTGCGCCGTTTGCCTTCTCCGTTCAACCGCTCAAGGGCGTTCGGGTGCTGAGCCTGGCGCTCAACCTGCCCGGGCCCGCCGCCCTGATGCGCTGCGTGGCCATGGGCGCCAAGTGCAGCAAGATCGAGCCGCCCGCAGGCGACCCGATGGGCCACTACAACAAGCCCGCCTATGCACAGCTGACCGCGGGCGTGAAAGTGATCACCGCCGACCTGAAGACCGAAGCCGGCCAGAAGCGCATCCACAAGGAGCTGGCACGCACCGATGTGCTGCTGACCTCGTTCCGCCCGTCGGCGATGACCAAGCTGAGGCTGGCATGGAAGACGCTGCACAAGCAATACCCCAAGCTGTCGCAGGTGGCAATCGTCGGCTCGCCCGGTGCCGGCGCCGAGATCCCGGGGCATGACCTGACCTATCTCGCCGAAAGCGGTCTGGTCAACGGGCTGGACCTGCCGGCCACGCTGTTTGCCGACATGGGTGGCTCGCTGATGGCCAGCGAGGCGGTGCTGCAGGCCACTCTGGCGCGCCACAGCAAGGGCAAAGGCGTGTACCTGGAGGTGGGCTTGTCCGAGGCGGCGCGCTATCTGGCGTTGCCGCGAAGCTGGGGCCTGACGCTGCCCAGCGGCTCGGTGGGTGGTGCCCATGCGGGCTACCGCGTGTACCCGTGCAAGGACGGCCGCGTGGCCGTGGCCGCGCTTGAGCCGCACTTTGCCGCTGGCCTGTGCGCCGCCGCCGGCGTGAAGTCCAGCGACATCAAGAGCATGCTGAGCCCGGCCACGCACAAGGCGGTTGCCGCCTTCTTTGCCGGCCAGACGCGCAAGCAACTCGATGCCCTGGCCAAGGCACACGATTTGCCCATCCACACCCTGTCCGCTCAGTTGGCGCAAGCCGGCCGCTGACGCTCGCGGCGCTGACGGCGGTGCCACCCCACATGCCCCTGCGCCACGGCGTGGCGCCCAGCGTGGTGGCCACGCCCGGAGGGCACCACGGCCGCTGGCCCAGCCTGGCGGCCTACTTGGCCGAACGCTTTGCATCGATCGCGCAGGCCGAGTGGCTGGCGCGCATGCAGCGCGGCGAGGTGCTGAACGCGCAAGGCCAGCCCGTGCCGCCGTCGCATCCGTTCGCGCCGCAGGCGCGCTTTTATTACTGGCGCGACGTGCCCGACGAGCCACCGCTGCCGGTGCAGGAACGCATCGTCTTTGAAGACGAGTGGCTGGTGGTGGCCGACAAGCCGCACTTTTTGCCAGTCACGCCCAAGGGCAAGCATGTGCGCGAGACGCTGCTGTCGCGGCTGCGCGACCGGCTGCAATGCGCCGAGCTGTCGCCGCTGCACCGCATCGACCGCGAAACCGCGGGCCTGGTGCTGCTGGCCAAGCGGCAGGCCACGCGGCACGCCTACCAGAGCCTGTTTGCGCGCAGCGCGGTGCACAAGTGGTACGAGGCCCTGGCCGCGGTGCCACCGGGCCTGGATCTGGCCGCCCTGCCCGCCGAGCGCATCAGCCGGATGGAGCCGGCCGGGCACTTCATGCAGATGCGCGAGGTACCGGTGGACGAGGCCGCAGGCCGACCCGCCAATGCGCAGGTGGCCATCCGCGTGATGGAAGTCATCAAGGCGATGCCGGCAAACACCGGCGCTGAACTGCAGGGCACCAACGAACGCCGCTTTGTGCGGCTGGAGTTGCAGCCCCGCACCGGCAAGCGCCATCAACTGCGGGTGCAGATGGCGGCGCTCGGCTTGCCGCTGTGGGGTGACCGCATCTACCCCAGCCTGCTGCCCGAAGGCACCGACGATCTGACCAACCCCTTGCGGCTGCTGGCGCGCGAGATCGCCTTCAACGATCCGTTCACCGGGCAGGCGCGGCACTTTCGCTCGGGTCTGGCGCTGCAAGCGCCCCACGGCCCTTAGCGCACGCAACCCGCCCGGCGCGCCGCCTGCACCCAAAGCGCTGCCGCCGATCGCCGGATCAGCGGCAGCACAGCTCAAGTTTTCCGCAGACCGGACGATCTGTACGCATCGGCAGGTTCTCTGGAGGGTTTGCCATTGCCGCCCCGGTGTCGCATCGCAGCCGCATCACCCTGACGCCGCGCGCCCTGCGTTCGGCGGTGGCGTCGCGGCCGGCCAGCTCGGCCTCTGCGTCGGCGTTCAGTGCCGCGTCGGTGGCGCTGGGCATTGATGCGGTGCAGGCCAGTGAGGCCGCCAGCGGTGCACCGTCGCGCCGCCCGCCCGAGGACGCGGCGCTGTACCGCGCGGCGCTGCGCCCACCGACCCACGAGGACGAGCACGACGCCGACACCACACCAGCACCCTCGTCAGCACCCGCGTCTACGCCCTCGCCCGTACCCTCGTCAGCGCCCCCGCCGCGCGATGCGTTGCGCCGCTACACCGACGCCCCCGCGCTGCCCAACGGCGTAACGGCGGTTCGACGGACCGCCTGAATCAGTCTCAGACCGGACGGTCACCGCGCAGGGTGATGCGGTGCATGCGGCGGCGAAAGCCGTGGTAGTCATTCACCGGGTTGTGCTGCGCGCAGCGGTTGTCCCAGAACGCGATCGAGTGCGGCTGCCAGACAAAGCGGCAGGTGAACTCGGGCTTGACCTGGTGCTGGAACAAAAAGTTCAGCAGCGGCGCGCTTTCTTCGTCGCTCATGCCTTCGATGCCGCAGGTGTGGGCGATGTTGACGTACAGCGCCCTGCGGCCGGTCTCGGGGTGCGTGCGCACCACCGGATGCGCCACACGGTATTCGGTGCGCGCACCGTCCTTGCCGTCGGACTTGATGCGGTCTTCGCGCGTCTTGGACACATCCGCCTTGGCCGAGCTGCTGATGCCCTTGAGCCCGTCCAGCAGCCGCTTCATCGTGTCGCTCAGCGCGTCGTAGGCCGCGTACTGGCTGGCAAACAGCGTGTCGCCACCGTAGGGCGGAATCTCGCGCGCCAGCAGCATCGAGCCCATGGGCGGCTCGTCAAGGTAGGTGGTGTCCGAGTGCCAGATGCCGCCGAAGTTGACACGCTCATGCTCGAGCTTCTTCACCTCGATGATGTGCGCAAAGCCCTCGATGCCCTTGACGAACGGGTACTCCACCGGCGTGCCCATGGCCTGCGCAAACACCAGGAACTGCGCGGGGGTCAGGTCCTGGTCGCGCAAAAAAATCACCTGATGCTCAAGAAAGGCGCCGCGCAGGTCTTGCGCCAGTTGCGCGCTTACGCCCTGCCGAAGGTCAACCCCCGAAATCTCGGCGCCCAGGGCACCCGCCACCTTGCGAACCAGCATCGTGCGTTCTCCCGCCTTCAGTGCACGCTCAGTCGGCGGTGGCGCCCGAGGCCTTCACCACCATCGCCCACTTCTGGATGTCGGCCTTGAGCATCGCCGACAGTTCATCGGGCGTGGTCTCGAACGGTTCGGCACCGAGGGTGGCGAACTTTTCCTGCACTTCCTTGTCTTCCAGCACCTTCTTGATGTCGGCATTGATCTGGCGCGCCACCGTGGCCGGCGTGCCCTTGGCGGCAAACAGGCCGAACCACGGGTTGACCACCAGGCCTGCGTAGCCCGCCTCCGCCAGGGTGGGAATGTCACGGAAGGCCACCGCGCGCTTGCTGCCGGCGACGGCCAGGCCCTTCACGTTGCCGCTGCGGATGTGCTGCGCCACCGAGGGCAGGCTGGTGAACACCACCTGGATCTGCCCGGAGATCAGGTCGGTCAGCGCCGGCGCCGCGCCCTTGTAGGGCACATGCTGCATCTTCACGTTGGCGGCCATGTTGAACATCTCGCCCAGCAGGTGGTTCACCGAGCCGTTGCCCGCCGAACCGAACGACACCGGACGCTGTGCGGCCAGCGCGGCCAGTGCCTTGGCATCGCTCACCGGCACCTTGGCGTTCACCGCCGCCACGAAGGGCACGTTGGCCAGCGTGCCCACGGCCACGAAGTCGCGTTCCGGATCGAACGGCAGCTGTTTGTAGATGCTGGGGTTGATGGCGTGCGAGCCCACATAGGACATCAGCAGCGTGTAGCCGTCACCCGGCGCCTTGGCCACCGCCTCCATGCCGATGTTGCCGCCCGCCCCTGCGCGGTTCTCGATCACCACCGGCTGGCCCCAGCGCTCCGACAGCTTCTGGCCCACGATGCGCGCCAGCGCGTCGGACGCGCCACCGGGCGTCTGCGGCACGATGATCTTCACCGGGCGGTTGGGAAAGGCCTGCGTCTGGGCTTGAGCCATCGCCGACGGCACGATGGCGCTGGCCAGCAGCGTGGCCAGAGCGAGGGTCGCCGCGCGACGCGGCAGGCGCAGGGTGGGTTCGGGGTGCAGCATGTCAGTCTCCAGATGGGCGTGACGGCAGCACTCACGCCCACCGCCCCGCAATGAAGGCCGAACGCTATCGCGGCTTGCCGGGCTTGCGCGTCGCGCCAGTGACGCGTGGGGGCATTCCGGTGTGCTGCGTGAGGATGCGGCCCTGGGGTGGCGTGGCCACCTTGCCTGTACCGGGCGCCGGCGTGCTGTTCTTGCGTCGCGCGCTTTGATAGCTGCCGTCGGTCAGCGGCTGGTAGGTGGGGATCAGATGGTGCGTGCCGTTGCCGATCAAGTCGGCGCGGCCCATGGCCTTGAGCGCCTCGCGCAGCAGCGGCCAGTTGTTCGGATCGTGATAGCGCAAGAAGGCCTTGTGCAGCCGACGGCGGCGCTCGCCCCGCACGATGTCCACCCGCTCGCTGCGACCGGGCTTGCCGTCCTCGGCCACGTCGCGGTGGATGCCCTTGAGCGTGTTCAGATTGGTGTGGTACATCGCCGTGGCCGTGGCCATCGGGCTCGGGTAGAAGGTCTGCACCTGGTCGGCGCGAAAGCCGTTCTTCTTGAGCCACAGCGCCAGGTTCATCATGTCCTCATCGCTGGTGCCCGGATGCGCCGCGATGAAGTACGGAATCAGGAACTGCTTCTTGCCCGCCTCGGCGCTGTACTTCTCGAACATCTGCTTGAAGCGGTCGTAGGTGCCGATGCCCGGCTTCATCATTTTCGACAGCGGCCCGCCTTCGGTGTGCTCAGGGGCGATCTTCAGGTAGCCGCCCACGTGGTGCTGCACCAGTTCCTTCACATATTCAGGACTTTGCACCGCCAGGTCATAGCGCAGTCCCGAGCCGATCAGGATCTTCTTGACGCCCTTGATCGCCCGCGCCTTGCGGTAGAGCTTGACCAAGGGACCGTGGTCGGTGTTCAGGTTGGGGCAGATGCCGGGGTACACGCAGCTGGGCTTGCGGCAGGCAGCCTCGATCTCGGGGCTCTTGCAGCCGATGCGGTACATGTTGGCGGTGGGCCCGCCCAGGTCGCTCACCACGCCGGTGAAGCCCTCGACCTTGTCGCGGATGTCCTCGATCTCGCGCAGGATCGAGCCTTCGCTGCGGCTCTGGATGATGCGGCCTTCGTGTTCGGTGATCGAGCAGAAAGTGCAGCCGCCGAAGCAGCCGCGCATGATGTTCACGCTGAAGCGGATCATCTCCCACGCGGGGATCTTGGTCGGCCCGTCGTGGCGGCCGCTTTCATCGGCGTAGGCCGGGTGCGGGCTGCGCGCGTACAGCAGGTCGAACACATGGTCCATCTCGGCCGTGGTCAGCGGAATCGGCGGCGGATTGATCCACACGTCGCGCGCGGTGGCACCTTCGCCGTGGCGCTGCACCAGCGCGCGGGCGTTGCCCGGGTTGGTCTCGAGGTGCAGCACGCGGTTGGCGTGGGCGTACAGCACCGCGTCGCTTTTGACTTGCTCGTAGCTGGGCAGCCGGATCACGGTACGGTCGCGCGGGGTGGACGGCTGCCGGCCGGCGCGGCCGCTGACCGGCTGGCGCACGATGCGAATGGGTTGCTCGCCCGCCGCCAGCTTGGCATTCGCTGCCGCTGCATCCATGGCCAACGAAGCATTCACCGAGCATGACTCGCCCTGGGCTTCGGCCTGCTGCTCCATGCCCAGGTACGGGTTGAGCAGCGCGTCCACCTTGCCCGGCTGGTCCACCTCGGTGGAATCGATCTCGAACCAGCCATGCAGGTTGGCGTCGTCGTGCCGGCGGATGAAAGCGGTGCCGCGCACGTCGGTGATGCGCTCCACCGGCTCGCGTGCGGCGATGCGGTGCGCCACCTCCACCAGCGCGCGCTCGGCGTTGCCGTACAGCATCAGGTCGCACTTGCTGTCCACCACGATGGAGCGGCGCACCTTGTCGCTCCAGTAGTCGTAATGCGCAATGCGGCGCAGGCTACCTTCGATGCCACCCAGAACGATGGGCACGTCCTTGTAGGCCTCGCGGCAGCGCTGGCTGTAGACGATGGCGGCGCGGTCGGGCCGCTTGCCGCCCACGTCGCCGGCGGTGTAGGCATCGTCGCTGCGGATCTTCCGGTCGGCGGTGTACCGGTTGATCATCGAATCCATGTTGCCCGCGGTCACGCCCCAGAACAGGTTGGGCTTACCAAGTACCTTGAAGGGCTCGGCGCTCTGCCAGTCGGGCTGGGCGATGATGCCCACGCGAAAGCCCTGCGCCTCGAGCACCCGGCCCACCACCGCCATGCCGAAGCTGGGGTGGTCCACATAGGCGTCACCCGTCACCAGGATGATGTCGCAGCTGTCCCAGCCCAGACGGTCCATCTCCTCCCGGCTCATGGGCAGGAAAGGCGCGTTGCCGAAGCGCGCAGCCCAGTACTTGCGGTAGCTGGTGATGGGCTTGGCGGCGCGCTCGAGGTGCGAGACGTCGATCGGGGCGTTCATGGAGGCCTGCAGTGTACGGGGCACCCCGTACCCGTGCCACCGTGCGGGGCACCCTGCGGCGGTTCACCGGGCGCGGTACCCGCGCCGCGTCACAGATCCTTCAGCGCCGCCTCGACCTGCTGCGCAAAGGCATCGGCGTTGCCGTTGGCCTGGGCCTGCAGCAGCGCCAGCTTCACCAGGAACAGTTTGGCCTTGCCCTCGCCGGCCTGGTCGATGGCGGTGGCCAGGGTGTCGTACACCGATTCCAGGCCGCCGATGTCCAGGCCTGCGGTCGTCGTGGGGGTGGCGGTGCTCATCGAGGGCTCCTCAGGCGACACGTTTCAGAGCAGGGTTCCGTGAGGACCCCACGGTGGTGGACGCTGACGGCAGCGCCTGCGCCAGCGCCGCGTCCAGCCGGGTGGCATCCAGCGTGAGCCAGCGTGCGCAGACATGCTGGTCGGGCCGCAGCAGGTAGCCCGCCCCGCTGGCGGGCACGCCGTAGCGCTCGCGCACACGGCCATCGGCATCGGCCAGCGTCTGGTCGGCTCCCTGCACCGGCTGAGCCGCACCCACGGCGGTGATGCGCAGGCCCACGCCCCGCTTGCGCCAGGCATCGGCCACCTGGAGCAAGGGTTCAGGCACGGATGCCGCCTCGGTGAAGTACAGCAGATCGAAACCACCACCCAGGTGGTCCAGCAGGTAATCGTCGGGCGCCAGCCGCACATTGCGCGGCGGTGCGCCATGGGCCGGGCCGTCACGGAACAGCGCGTTGTCGTCACCGCGGCTGTTGAGCGCAGAGTGGGTGTACTCGTGCGGACGCGAGGTGCGCCAGTGGTACAGCGGCCGCACGAATTCCTGCGTGAGCGACAGCGACAGCACCGCATCGCGCAGCAGCCGAAAGCCGCGCGACGGCGGCGTCATGAAGCGGGTGCTCTTGCCGGCCTCGTCGATGATCTCGCGCGCCGCACCCACCCGCTCGGCGCTGTGATTGCGCATCAGCGACTCGCCCGCCAGGCCCTTGACGGTGTAGGCCAGGTGCCAACCCAGCGACTGCGCGTCCTGAAAGGCGGTGTTGGCGCCGCGCACACCAAAGATGGGCAGCAAATGCGCCGCGTCGCCGGTGAACACCACACGGCCGTTCACATAGTCGGGCAGCGTGAGCGTGCGGGCCGAATACACCGAGCTCCAGTCCATCTCCCAGGGCGTGCCGCCAAAGCCGATCATCTGCAGCTGCGCGTCGATGCGCGCCTTCAGCGACTCGGGCCGCAGCGCGTCCTCAGGCGTTTCGCCCGGTGGCAGCTGGTAGTCCACCCGCCAGATGCCATGCGGCTCGCGGTGCATCAGGATGGTGTTGCCGGGGTTCCAGGGCGGGTCGAAGTAGGCCAGACGCTCGGTGGGCAGCGGCAGGTCGATGCGGATGTCGGCGATGACGAAGAAGCCCTCGTAACTTGCGCCTTCCATCTGCAGGTTGAGCTGGCTGCGGATACCCGATCGCCCACCGTCGGCCGCCACCAGCCAGTCGGCCTCGAGCGTGTATTCGCCTTCGGGCGTGTCCACCGTGGCGCGCGCATGGTCGTCGTGCGACGCCACCTGCACCACCTTGTTGCCCCAGCGGACGTCGATCAACGTATTCGCCGCGCAGGCCTCGTACAGGTACTGCTCCATGTACTGCTGCTGGATGTTGAGCACCGGAAAGAAGCGGTCGTCCGGGTCGTGCGGCGCCTCCATGCGGAACACGCGCTGGCCGCGGTAGAACGAATTGCCAAAGCGCCAGGGCAAGCCGTTGGCGGTCATGCGCTCGGCCACGCCCACCTGCTGCAGGATCTCCAGGCTGCGGCGGGTAAAGCAGATGGCCCGGCTGCCCTGCGAAAGCTGCAGCTCGGCGGTGCACACCACGCTGGGCACGCCGTGGCGCGCCAGCTCCAGCGCGGTCACCATCGCGGCCGGGCCCGAGCCGACGATCACCACCTTCTTGCGTTCATCGCGCGCGTGCTTCGACGGCAGCCAGGCGTCGTACACCTGGTACGGGTAGTAGATGGACGGACGGAGCGTGGTGCTGGGCTGGTGCATGCCTGCAGTGTAGGACGGGCAGAACGGTTGCAGCGCGGGCCTCGGCCGCCTGCCCTGCTGCGCTTAGCATGGCAGCACCTCTGGATTCACCACACACATCACCATGCCCGACTTCAGCACCCTGCGCATTGCCCACGACCCGACCAACCCGCGCATCGCGCGGCTGCTGCTCAACCGACCCGAGCACTACAACGCGATCAACGAGAACATGCCGCGCGAGATCCGCGCCGCCATCGAATGGGCCAACGCCGACGACCAGGTGCATGTGATCGTGGTCGAAGGTGCGGGCAAGGGCTTTTGCGGTGGCTACGACCTGCAGCAGTTCGGCGAAGGACAGATCGACCACCCCTGCCAGCAGGAACGCCACCCCTGGGACCCGATGGACGACTACGCCTACATGAAGCGCAACACCGAAGACTTCATGACGCTGTGGAAGAGCACCAAGCCGACGATCGCCAAGGTGCACGGCGCGGCGGTAGCCGGCGGCAGCGACATCGCGCTGTGCTGCGACCTGCTGGTGATGGCCGAGGACGCGCGAATCGGCTACATGCCCACCCGGGTGTGGGGCTGCCCCACGCCGGCGATGTGGACCTTTCGCCTGGGGCCCATGCGTGCCAAGCAGATGATGTTCACTGGCGACACCATCACCGGCCGTACCGCTGCCGACTGGGGCCTGGCGACGATGGCGGTGCCGGCCGCCGAGTTGGACGCCGCAGTGCACACGCTGGCCGAGCGCGTGGCCGGCGTGCCCAGCAGCCACCTGGCGATGCACAAGCTGGTGGTGAACCAGGTGATGCTGCACATGGGCCTGGAGCAGACGCAGCAGCTGGCCACGCTGATGGACGGCATCACCCGCCACAACCCCGAGGGCCTGTGGTTTCGCCGTTATGCGCAAGACGCCGGCTTCAAGGCGGCGGTGCAGTGGCGCGACAGTGGCCAACCCATCCCCGAGGGCGACGAGGCACGCGCGCTGATCCGCGAGATGGAGGCGCGACAGCGCAAGGCGTGAAGCCGCTCTAGCGTACGGATTCAGCGTACGGATTTAGCGTGCGGATGAGGGCGGCGTCGGTCGCGTCGGTGGCATCTTTGAAGCCAGCGGCTTCTGCAGCCACGCCACCACCGCGCCCGCCAAAAGCACCAGCGCCGACAGCGCCAGGCCCGGGCGCAAGCCGCCCAACTCGTCTGACACCCAGCCCACCACCGCAGGCCCGAGGATCTGGCCAAAGGCAAAGATCACGGTGAAAGCCGCAATGCCGGCCGACCAGCGCTCGGGCGGCAGGTTGTGGCGCACCATCGCGGTGGTGGACGCCACCACCGACAAAAACACACCGCCAAAGATCGCCCCCGACACGAAGGCCAGGGCCGGGTGCGGATGCAGCACCGGCAGGATCACCGACAGGCCCAGCAGCGCATTGAGCACGGCCAAGGCACCACCGCCCCGCTGGCGCTGCAGCAGTCCGGCCCACAGCCAGGGCGACACGATCACGCCCACGCCCAGCAGCGCATAAAAAGCGACGATCACGCCGGTGCCCAGCCCCTGCTCGCGCAGCAGCGTGACGATGAAGGTCATGTAGCCGATGTAGCCCACGCCGAACAAAAAGTAGCCGGCGATGCCCAGGCCCAGCCGCCGCACATCGCCCTGCCCCTGGCCGCGCGCGGCCGGTGGCTCGGGCTCGCCGCGCGGCACCGCCCAGGCCATCAGCGCGGTGGCCACCAAGGCCAACGCGCCCAGCGCCATCCACGCCACCGGCCAGCCCCAGGCCTTGAGGCCCGCAGCGGGCAGCCCCTCGATGAACAGCGGCACGCCCACCGCGCAGGCCACGATGCCCCAGCCGGTGCCGCCGTAGTAAATGCCCAGCACCAGCCCGGCCGACAGGCCATGCGGCGCGGCCTGCGTGGCCAGCCATGCGGCCAGCAGGCCACCGGTGGCGAACACGAAGCCGCTGGCCACGCCCGAGGCCACGCGCATGAACAGCATCGCCGCATCGCTGCGCACCACGCCGTGCAGCGCCATGAACAGCGCCGCCAGCACGCTGCCCGCGATCAGCAGCCGCCGCGCGCCCATCAGCGCAATCAGGCGCGGCAGGCTGAGCGCCCCCAGCAGGTAGCCCGCGGCGTTGGCGGCGTTCATCACGCCCGACAGCGCATACGACCAACCCAGGTCGGCGCGCATGGGAGGCAGCAGCAGCGCGTACGAAAAGCGGGCAAGCCCCAGCGACACGGCCGAACCCAGTGCCAGCACGAACGCCGCCTGAAGGGCTGCGCGGCGGGCACTCATGCTGCGATCCGTGGACCCGTGCCGCGCCGGGTGCTTAGCGGGCCCCCAGGCCCATGGACCGCGTGATCACCTCTTTCATGATCTCGTTGGTGCCGCCATAGATGCGCTGCACCCGTGCATCGGCGTAGGCGCGGGCAATCGGGTACTCCCACATGTAGCCGTAGCCGCCGTGCAGTTGCACGCACTCGTCCATCACCTTGCACTGCAGGTCGCTGCACCAGTACTTGGCCATGCTGGCGGTGGCGGTGTCGAGCTGGCCGGCCATCATCAGCTCGGTGCACTTGTCCACGAACACGCGCGCCACCTGCACCTCGGTCTGCAGTTCGGCCAGGGTGTAGCGGGTGTTCTGGTAGGCGGCCACTGGTTGGCCGAACACCTTGCGCTCTTTCACATAGGCCACTGTCCAGTCGATGGCCGCCTGCGCCGCAGCGATGGCGCCAATGCCGATCTGCAGCCGCTCCCAGGGCAGTTGCTCCATCAGGCCGATGAAGCCCTTGTTCTCGTAGGCCGGCCCGCCCAAGAGGTTTTCGGCCGGCACGCGCACGTTGTCAAAGAACAGCTCGGAGGTGTCCTGCGCCTTCATGCCCACCTTCTTCAGGCGCTTCCCCTTCTCGAAGCCCTTCATGCCGCGCTCGACCAGCAGCAGACTGGTGCCCTTGGCGCCGGCCGACGGATCGGTCTTGGCCACCACGATCACCAGGTCGGCATGCCAGCCGTTGGTGATGAAGGTCTTGCTGCCGTTGAGCAGGTAGCTGCCGTCACTCTGATTGATGGCGGTGCTCTTGATGCCTTGCTGGTCGCTGCCCGCGGCGGGCTCGCTCATCGCGATGGCGCCCACCATCTCGCCGTTGGCGAACTGCGGCAGGTACTTCTGCTTTTGCGCATCGGTGCCGTAGTGCAGGATGTAGGGCGCGACGATTTCGTTGTGCAGGCCAAAGCCGATGCCGGTGTAGCCCGCGGCACTGAGCTCTTCCATCTGCACCACGCTGTACAGCTTGTCGGCGCCGGCACCGCCGTGCGCCTCGGGCATGGTCATGCACAAAAAGCCGTTGGCGCCCGCCTTGCGCCACACCTCGCGATCCACATAGCCCTGCTCTTCCCACTCGGCGTGGAAGGGGGCGATCTCCTTGTCCATGAAGCGGCGAAAGCTGTCGCGGAAGGCTTCGTGGTCGGCATTGAATAAGGTGCGCTGAATCATGTGGGCGTGTCTCGCAGTGGACGAACGGACGGGATTTTCACCAAGCAACTGATGGGCAAAAATATTACACTGACGCGAGCCCCATCACCTCAGGAGGAACCATGAGCGAAGCATTCGTTTACGACGCCATCCGCACCCCGCGCGGCAAGGGCAAGAAGGACGGCAGCCTGCATGAGGTCAAGCCGATCAACCTGCTGTCGGGCCTGCTGTCGGAACTGCAGCGCCGCAACGACTTTGACACCGCGCAGGTCGACGACGTGGTGATGGGCGTGGTGGCCCCCATCGGCGAGCAGGGCTCGGTGATTGCCAAGATCGCCGCGCTCAAGGCCGGCTGGGACTGGCGCTGTTCGGGCGTGCAGCTCAACCGCTTTTGCGCCTCGGGCCTGGAGGCAGTGAATATGGCTGCTCAAAAAGTGCGCAGCGGCTGGGAAGACCTGGTGGTGGCCGGTGGCGTGGAAAGCATGAGCCGCGTGCCGATTGGCTCCGACGGCGGCGCCTGGGCGCAAGACCCCGAAACCAACTCACAAACCGCCTTCGTGCCGCAGGGCATCGGCGCCGACCTGATCGCCACGCTGGAAGGCTTCACCCGCGACGACGTGGATGCCTTTGCCCTCGAGTCACAAAAGCGCGCGGCCAAGGCGCGCGAGGGCGGCTTTTTTGCCGGTTCGGTGGTGCCGGTGAAGGATTTCCTGGGGGAAACCATCCTCGATCACGACGAGTTCATCAAGCCGCACACCACGCTGGAGGGTCTGGCCTCGCTCAAGCCGGCCTTCGAGCAGTTGGGCGCGATGGGCTTTGATGCGGTGGCCATCAGCCGCTATCCGCAGGTGGAGCGCATTCACCATGTGCACCACGCCGGCAACTCGTCAGGCATCGTCGATGGCGCGGCCGCGGTGCTGATCGGCAGCGAACAGGCGGGCAAGGTGCATGGCCT
>JBJTCL010000041.1:0-21685 GCA_046091865.1 Burkholderiaceae bacterium
GTTGTCGATCACGCTCATGCCCTTGAAGAGCGCCAGGTTCTGGAAGGTGCGCGCAATGCCCATTTCGGCCACTTCGTGGCTGTCCATGTGGCTGAAGGTCTTGCCGCGGAAGGTGATGGTGCCCTCCTGCGGCGTGTACACGCCGTTGATGCAGTTGAGCATCGAGCTCTTGCCGGCGCCGTTGGGGCCGATGATGGCGCGCACCTCGTGCTCGCGCACATCAAAGCTGATGTCGGTGAGCGCCTTCACGCCACCAAAGCGCAGGCTGATGTTCTTGACGTCCAGGATGACGTCGCCGATCTTTTTCTTGGTCATGGGGTCGTGCTTCCTCAGGCCGCGGCCTTGACCAGGGCAAAGGTTTTCGCGTCCAGGATCTTCAGCGTGGCGCTGACCTTGCCAGTGCGGCCGTCCTCGAACTTCACCTGCGTCTCCACGTACTGCTCGGCCTTTCCGCCGTACAGCGCGTCCACCAGCACCTGGAATTTTTCGCCGATGAAGCCGCGGCGGACCTTGTTGGTGCGCGTCAGTTCGCCGTCGTCGGCGTCAAGTTCCTTGTGCAGCACCAGGAAGCGGCTGATCTGGCTGCCGGCCAGCATCTCGTCCTGCGCCAGATCGGCGTTCACCTTCTCGACGCACTCGCGCAGCATGTCGTAGACCTCGGGCTTTTGCGCCAGGTCCATGTAGCCCGAGTACGGCAGGTTGCGGCGCTCGGCCCAGTTGCCCACCGCATCGAAGTCGATGTTGAGCATCACGCAGACCTTTTCGCGCTTGTCGCCAAAGGCCACCGCCTCCTTGATGAACGGGAAGAACTTGAGCTTGTTCTCCACGTATTTGGGCGCGAACATGGCGCCGTCGTTGGGCCCGCCCATGATGCGGCCCACGTCCTTGACGCGGTCGATGATCTTCAGGTGGCCGTGGTTGTCGATGAAGCCGGCGTCGCTGGTGTGGTACCAGCCGTCGGCGGTCAGCACCTCGGCGGTGGCCGCGGGGTTCTTGTAGTACTCCTTGAGCAGGCCGGGCGACTTGACCAGGATCTCGCCGTTGTCGGCCAGCTTGATCTCCACGCCTTCGCAGGGCACACCCACGGTGTCGGCGCGCGCCTCGTGGTCGGGCTGCAGGCAGACGAACACCGCGGTTTCGGTGGAGCCGTACAACTGTTTGAGGTTGATGCCGATGGAGCGGTAGAAGGTGAACAGGTCGGGCCCGATCGCCTCGCCGGCGGTGTAGGCCACGCGCACGCGGCTCATGCCCAGGTTGTTGCGCAGCGGCCCGTATACCATCAGGTTGCCCAGCGCGTACTGCAGCTTGTCCAGGCCGCCCACCGGTTTGCCGTCCATCAGATCAGGGCCCACGCGCTTGGCCACATCCATGGCCCAGCGGAACAGGCGGCGCTTGATCGCACCGGCGTCTTCCATGCGGATCATCACGCTGGTCAGCAGGCCTTCGAACACCCGCGGCGGCGCAAAGTAGTAAGTGGGGCCCACTTCCTTGAGGTCGATCGACATGGTGGCGGCTGACTCGGGGCAGTTCACCACGTAGCCCGCGGCCAGCCACTGCGCGTAGCTGAAGATGTTCTGGCCAATCCACGCCGGCGGCAGGTAGGCCAGGATCTCTTCGGAGGCGGTGAGCTTGTCGAACTTGACGCTGGCAATGCTGCGGTTGTGCAGGTTGCGGTGGGTGTGCACCACGCCCTTGGGATTGCCGGTGGTGCCCGAGGTGAAGAACATCGCCGCCACATCGTCGGGGCTGGCCTTCTCGACCTCGGCCTTGAAGAAGCTGCTGTTGGCCTGTGCGAACGCCTTGCCGGACTCGATCAGCGCGTCCAGCGACATCAGGCCGTCTTCGCTGTAGTTGCGCAGGCCGCGCACGTCGTCGTAGACGATGTGGCCGAGCTGCGGGCACTGGTTGCGCACCTCGAGCAGCTTGTCCACCTGCTCCTGGTCTTCGGCCAGGGCAAAGCGCACCTCGGCGTTGTTGATCGGAAACACGCATTCGGCGGCGGCCGCATCCTGGTACAGCGGCACCGGAATGGCGCCCAGCGACTGCGCGGCCAGCATGGTGGCGTACAGACGCGGGCGGTTGGTGCCCACCACCACCATGTGCTCATCGCGCCGCAGGCCCAGCTGGTGCAGGCCGCAGGCGATGTGCTCGACCATGGTGGCCATCTGCGCCCAGGTCAGCGTTTGCCAGATGCCGTATTCCTTTTCGCGCATGGCCGGCGCGTCGGGGCGTTGCGAAGCCTGTTGCAGCAGCAATCGGGGAAAAGTGGTTTCCATCGTGCGGGTCGGTTCGAAGACGAGCCTTGAAGTGTGCGGCGATGGTAGAGACTACTTTGACGTCATGATGTCTTTACGACGACAATCTAGGGTAACTCCTGATCCCCGGGTGCATCCCGGGTTGCGTTTTGCCTCTGCGCCCATGCCTGCCTTGCCCCGCCCCGCTGCTGCTGCTGCCTTGAGCCTGCCCGACACCCGTGGCCAGGAGCAGCGCGACGACGGCCTGCCCACGCTGCACCAGGCCCGGCGCCGCCCCAGCACTGCCGAGCTGGGCAGCATCCCGTGGCTGCGCGAGCTGGCGCCCGACGAACACCGCCGCGCGGTGGAGGCGCTGGAAGTCAGCAACGCCCGGCCCGGCGACGTGGTGTGCCGCATCGGCCGGCCCGTCACCTACTGGCTGGGTGTGGTCGAGGGCCTGCTGAAGATGAGCACCAACACCGCGCAGGGCGGCACCATGACCTTCACCGGCGTGCCGCCGGGCGGCTGGTTCGGCGAGGGCACCGCGCTCAAGCGCGAGCCCTACCGCTACAACATCCAGGCGCTGCGCAGCAGCGTGATCGCCGGCATTCCGCTGGAGACCTTTCACTGGCTGCTGGACCACTCGATCGGCTTCAACCGCTTCGTCATGAACCAGCTCAACGAGCGGCTGGCGCAGTTCATCGCCGCGCGCGAGATCGACCGCCTGACCAGCCCCGACGCCCGGGTGGCGCGCAGCCTGGCCGCGCTGTTCCATCCGGAGCTGTACCCGGGCGTGGGCGAGGTGCTGCGCATCACCCAGCAGGAGCTGGCGTACCTGGTGGGCCTGTCGCGCCAGCGCGTCAACGAGGCGCTGGCGGTACTGGCCGCGCAGGGGCTGATCCGGGTGGAATACGGCGGGCTGCGCATCCTCGACCTGCAGGGCCTGCGCACTGCCCCCATCACCGGGAGGCCGGCATGAGCGACGCCGACACGGTGCGGCTGAACAAGCGCATGGCCGAGCTGGGCCTGTGCTCGCGCCGCGAGGCCGACGAGTGGATTGCCCGCGGCTGGGTGCGGGTAAACGGCCAGGTGGCGGTGATGGGCCTGCAGGTGGCGCCCGACGCGCGCATCGAGGTGGACCCGGCCGCGCGCGGCCAGCAGCAGCGCCAGGTGACCATCGTGCTGCACAAGCCGGTGGGCTATGTGAGCGCACAGGCCGAGGACGGCCACCCGCCGGCGGTGACGCTGGTGCAGCCGCGAAACCGCTGGAAGGGCGACGGCGCGCGCATCGCGTTCTCGCCGCAGCAGCTGCGTGGCCTGGCGCCCGCCGGCCGGCTGGACATCGACTCCACCGGTCTGCTGGTGCTCACGCAGGACGGCCGCGTGGCGCGGCAACTGATCGGCGAGGACTCGGGCACCGAAAAGGAATACCTGGTGCGCGTGAGCTGGGCCGGCCCGCAGGGCGAGGTGACGCGCGATGTGCAGGCCGTGTTTCCGCGCGATCAACTGGCGCGGCTGCGCCACGGCCTGAGCCTGGACGGCCGCGCACTCAAGCCCGCCCGGGTGGATTGGCAGAATCCCGAGCAGCTGCGCTTTGTGCTGACCGAAGGCCGCAAGCGGCAGATCCGCCGCATGTGCGAGCTGGTGGGCCTGAAGGTGGTGGGCTTGAAGCGCGTGCGCATCGGCGGCGTGATGCTGGGCCAGTTGCCGCAGGGGCAGTGGCGCTATCTGGCGCCGCACGAACGGTTTTGAGCCGCAGAACACAAGGAGACCCGCATGACCAACCATCCGCCCTGCGTTGCACCTATACGCCCGCCCGCCCGCTGGGTGCTGGGCCTGGCCACCGCGCTGCTGTGGGTGGCGTGCACGCCTGCCGCCGCGCAAGGCACGGTCAATGCCATCTGCAGCACCGACCGCCCGTGGTGCGAACTGGCCGCGCAAGAGTTCACCCGCGCCACCGGCATCCGGGTGCAGCAGACGCACAAGCCCACCGGCGAAGCGCAGGCGCAACTGCGCGCCGAGGCCGCCAACCCCAAGACCGACATCTGGTGGGGCGGCACCGGCGACCCGTTCTACCAGGCCGCCGAGGTGGGCCTGCTGGATGCCTATCGCCCGGTCTACATCAACGACCTGCACGGCTGGGCGGTGCGCCAGTACGCGATGAGCCAGAACTACGTGGGCGGCTTCTATACCTCGGCGATCGGCTTTGGCTGGAACGAAGAGGTGCTGAAGAAAAAGAACCTGCCGCCGCCCAAATGCTGGGCCGATTTGCTGGACCCCAAATACAAGGGCGAGATCGAGATCTCGCACCCGGCCTCCAGCGGCACGGCCTACACCATCCTGGCCGGGCTGGTGCAGATGATGGGCGAGGACCAGGCCTTCGACTACCTGAAGAAGCTGCACCGCAACGTGACGCAATACACCCGCAGCGGCCAGGCGCAGGCGCGCAACGTGGCCAAGGGCGAGGTGGGCATCGGCGTGAGCTTCATCTTCGGCTTTGAGAACGAGCGCATCACCAACAAGTTTCCGGTCAAGTCGGCGGCGCCCTGCGAGGGCACCAGCTACGAAATCGGCGGCATCGCGCTCGTCAAGGGGGCGCGCAACAAGGACGCCGCGCGCCGCTACTACGACTGGCTGATGGGCCCCGAGGGCCAGCAGATCGGCGCGCGCGCCAACAGCCTGCAGGTGCCGGCCAACAAGACCTTCAAGCCCGACCCCCGCATCCCGCCCATCGACACGGTGCGGCTGATCAAGTACGACTTCGAGAAGTACGGCCGCTCGGCCGAGCGCCGTCGCCTGGTGGAGCGCTGGGTGAAAGAGGTCGAGGCCAGCCCCAAGTGATGCATGGCCGCATGCCGGGGGCTTGAAACCCGGCGCGGCGTTCCCATCTCCCTCCCGTTTTTGTGGCGCGCCTCCGTCGGCCCCGGCTGACGCGCGTCGGTTTTTTGCATTCCACTGAGCCCACCACTGAGCCCACCACTGAGTCATGTCCAAGCAAACCCATTCCTTCCAGGCCGAAGTGGCGCAACTGCTGCACCTGGTCACCCATTCGCTGTATTCCAACAAGGAGATCTTCCTGCGCGAGCTGGTGTCCAACGCGTCAGACGCCTGCGACAAGCTGCGCTTTGAGGCGCTGAACAACGCTGCCCTGTACGAGGACGCGCCCACGCTGGAGGTGCGCATCGACTTCGACAAGGACGCCAAGACCCTGACCATCACCGACAACGGCATCGGCCTGAGCCGGCAGGAAGCCATCGACCATCTGGGCACGATCGCCAAGAGTGGCACGCGCGAGTTCATGAGCAAGCTCTCGGGTGACCAAAAGGCGGACGCCCAACTGATCGGCCAGTTCGGCGTGGGCTTCTACTCGGGCTTCATCGTCGCCGACCGCATCACGGTGGAGTCGCGCCGCGCCGGCCTGACGGCCGAAGACGGCGTGCGCTGGTTGAGCACCGGCACCGGCGACTTTGAGGTGGAGGCCATCCCCCGCGCCGCGCGTGGCACCAGCGTGATCCTGCACTTGCGCGACGATGCCGCCGATTACCTGAGCCGCTGGAAGCTCAAGGAGATCATCGGCAAGTACTCTGACCACATCGCCTTGCCCATCCTGATGCGCAAGGAAGAGTGGAAGGAAGGCGAGGACAACAAGGGCGGCGAGATGGTGCTCACCGACGAGTGGGAAGCCGTCAACCAGGCCAGCGCGCTGTGGACGCGCCCCAAAAAGGACATCACCGACGAGCAGTACGCCGAGTTCTACAAGGCCATCAGCCACGACTGGGAAGCGCCGCTGGCCTGGAGCCACAACCGTGTGGAGGGCAGCACCGAATACACGCAGCTGCTCTACATCCCGGGCAAGGCGCCGTTCGACCTGTGGAACCGCGACAAGAAGGCCGGCGTCAAGCTGTACGTCAAGCGCGTGTTCATCATGGACGACGCCGAATCGCTGATGCCGGTGTACCTGCGCTTTGTGAAGGGCGTGATCGACAGCGCCGACCTGCCGCTGAACGTGAGCCGCGAGCTGCTGCAGGAAAGCCGCGATGTGAAGGCCATTCGCGAAGGCAGCACCAAGCGCGTGCTGTCGATGCTGGAAGACCTGGCCAAGGCCGAGAAGAACGACGAGGCCTCGGCCGAAGACAAGGCCAAGTACGGCAAGTTCTACGCCGAATTCGGCGCGGTGCTGAAAGAAGGCTTGGGCGAGGACTTTGCCAACCGCGAGCGCATTGCCAAGCTGCTGCGTTTTGCCTCCACCACCACTGATGCGGTGAGCGTGTCGCTGGCCGACTACAAGGCGCGCATGAAGGACGGCCAGAAGGCCATCTACTACATCACCGCCGACACGCTGGCCGCCGCCAAGAGCAGCCCCCAGCTGGAGGTGTTCCGTAAAAAAGGTATCGAGGTGCTGCTGATGAGCGACCGCGTCGATGAGTGGGCGCTGTCCTTCCTGAGCGAGTTCGACGGTACGCCGATGCAAAGCGTGGCCAAGGGCGCGGTGGATCTGGGCGACCTGCAGGACGAGGCCGAAAAGAAGGCCGCCGAGGAAGCGGCCGAAGCCTTCAAGCCGGTGCTGGCCAAACTGAAAGAGGCGCTGAAAGACAAGGCCGAAGACGTGCGCGTGACCACCCGACTGGTGGATTCACCGGCCTGCGTGGTGGCCAAGGACCAGGGCATGAGCCTGCAGCTGGCGCGCATGCTCAAGGCCGCCGGTCAGCCCGCGCCCGAGACCAAGCCGGTGCTGGAGGTGAACGCCGAGCATGCGCTGGTGAAAAAGCTCGATGGCTCGCCCAACTTCCACGACCTGGCGCACATCCTGTTCGATCAGGCGCTGCTGGCCGAGGGCGGTTTGCCGGACGATCCGGCCGCTTATGTGAAGCGGGTCAACGCGCTGCTGGCGTAAGCGGCCAGCCAGGCACGTTCCGATACTGCGCCCTCAGAGGAAGCCGCAGGCCGCGCGCACCGCGCCGGCCTCGGCAGCCGACAGGCGCCGCACCAGATCGGCCGCAGCCTGCGGCTGCTGCGCGCGGGCACACACCGCCGCGGTGTAGGTGGTCTCCAGCGCAAACTGCGGCGGCAGCAGGCCCACCAGTTCCACACCCGGCGTGAACAGGATCTCGGTCACCTGGGTGCAGCCGATCAGGCCGCTTTCGCTGGCCTGCGCCATCGCGCCCATCGCGGCGTTGCCGTTGGGGTAGGGCCGCAGCGCGGCGGCGTTGGCACTGTCCACCCCCATGGCCTGCATCACCTTCTTGAAGTGGATGCCCGCGGTGGCCTTCACCGGGTCCGGAAAGTAGATGCCGCGCGCGGCCATCAGCGCGGCTTGCAGCGCCTTGGCGCTGTCCACCGCAGGCCGGGGTTCGCCGGTCTTCACCGCCACGCCGGTGGGCACGCGGCCCAGGTCGCGTGCGCTGCCGGGCAGCACCTGGCCACTCGCCTCCAGCTGGTCGATCAGCGCGCGGGTGAGGATCAGCACGTCGCAAGGCGCACCGGCCAGCAGCGCGTCCTTCTGGATGCCCACGGCCCCAAAGCTGCCTTTCACGGTGTGGCCGCTGGCCTGGGTGAAGGCTGGTTGCAACTGGCCCACCAGGCCTTGGGCGGCACCGCCGCTCAGTACATGAATCGTCATCGGTGTGCGATCGCGCTGCGTCGGGTTGGACTCGGTGGGGTTTGGCTCAGTCGGGCTTGACTCAGTCCGGCTTGATGTTCGCCGTCTTGATCACGCGTGCCCATTTGGCGATGTCATCGGCGATGTACTTGTCAAAAGTGGCCGGGTTCATCACCAGTGGCGTGGCGCCCTGGCGGCCCCACTGCGCGCGCACCTCGGGCTGGCTGGCCACGCGCGACACGATCTCGTTCAAACGGTCGATCACCGCCTTGGGTGTGCCCTTGGGCGCCATCAGGCCCACCCAGATGGTGGCTTCGTAGTTGGGTACGCCCGACTCATGCACTGTGGGCACGTCGGGCATCACGTCCGAGCGCTGGCGGCCGGTGGTGGCCAGCGCCTTGACCTTGCCGCTTTTCACCTGCTCGGTCATGGTCGTGACCGCATCGAACATGAAGTCGACCTGCCCGCCGATCACGTCGGTGCGTGCGCCGGAGCTGCCCTTGTACGGGATGTGCACCAGAAACACATCGGCCATGCTTTTAAACAGCTCGCCGGCCATGTGGTAGGGCGTTCCTACGCCCGACGACGCATAGTTGAGCCGCCCCGGCCGCGCCTTGGCGGCGGCGATCAGCTCGCGCACATTGGTGGCCTGCACCGACGGATGCGCCACCAGCACCAGGTCGGAGTAGTTGATCGGTGCCACGCCCACGAAATCACGCACCAGGCCGTAGGGCTTGTTGGGCACCAGCGTTTCGTTGACGGTGTGCGCGTTCGACATCAGCAGCAGCGTGTGGCCGTCGGGCGCCGACTTGGCGGCCACGTCGGTGCCGATCACCGCACCCGCACCGGGCCGGTTCTCCACCACGAAGGGCTGGCCCAGCGCGTCCGACAGGCGTTGCGCCATGAAGCGCGCGTAGTTGTCAGCCGGGCCGCCGGTGGCAAAGGGCACGATGATCCTGACCGGCCGTGCAGGCCAGGCCTGCGCAAAAGCGGCCGGTGCGGCGATGGTGGCGATGCCAGCCACGGACTGTGCGATCAGCGCACGGCGGTTGAGCGGGCGGGCGCGGCTCATTGCAACTTGCCGATCTTCTTGACCACCTCGGCCATGCGGCGCGCATCGGCCTGCACATAGCGCTCGAAGTCGGGCGTGTCCTGGTACAGGATGGGGCTGCCGGCGCCGTTGATGACTTCGCGCACCCTGGCGTCCTGCGCGGCCACACGGGCGGCGGCGCGCAGACGCTGTGCCACCGCATCGGGCACGCCCGCTGGGATGAACAGGCCCGACCACTGCGCGTACTCGGCGTCAAAGCCGAGGTCTTTCAGCGCGGGCACCTCGGGCAGCGCCTCGAGCTTGCCCGTGCCCCAGTGGCCCAGCACGCGGATCTTGCCGGCCTTCACATGCTGCAGCACCGTGGCGGGGCCGGTGGACACCGCGTCGATCTGCCCACCCTGCAGCGCCACCACCGCCGGGCCCGCGCCGGTGAAGGGGATGTGCGTCATCTTCACGCCGGCGTTCTGCGCCAGGATTTCCATGGGCACATGCATGGTGCCGTAGTTGCCCGACGAGCCGTAGTTGATCGCGCCGGGACGCTTGCGGGCATCGTCGATGAAGTCTTTGGCCGTCTTCCACGGGGATTCGGTGCGCACCGCCAGCACCGTCGGGTCGGCGGTGAAGCGCGCGACGGGCCGCAGCGACTGCAGGGTGAACATCGGCGCGCGGCCCAGCAGAGCGTCGGCCTCGGGCAGCACCGTCAGCGACGACAGCGACAACAGCACCGTGTAGCCGTCGGGGGTGGCGCGTGCTGCGGCACCCATGCCGATGCCACCGCCGGCGCCCGCGCGGTTTTCCACCACCACCGGCTGGCCCAGGTCGCGCGCCATGGCCTCGGCCACTGGACGCGCCACGATGTCGGCCAGCCCGCCGGGCGGGAAGGGCACGATCATGGTGATGGCGCGCGCCGGATAGCCGGCCTGCGCCTGCGCACCGCCAGCCCACAGTGCTGCGCTGCCGAGGCCGGCGAGCATGAATGAGCGTCGATCGGGAGCGTGTGTCATCGGTGTGTCTCCTGCGGGAATGCCGGCGTGCAGCCGGTGTACTGCGATGTGAGTAGCATGCTACCGCCAAAGCCACACTGCCAAGAAGATCCCATGAAACTGCTCGCCTTTGAACATCTGGCCGATCCCGCACGACCGCATGCGGGCCGCCTCAGCGCCGATGGCCGTAGCGTCGAGCCGTTCGACCTGCCTGCCGCGCAGGCCGCGCTGGGCGTCTTGCCGCTGGTGGAGGCCCTGGTGCGCGGCGAGCCGCTGCCACGCACCAGCGCGCCGATTGCGCTGGAGGCCGTGCGGCTGTTGGCACCGCTGCCGCGTCCGCGCCGAAACATCTTCTGCGTGGGCAAGAACTACCACGCCCACGCGAAAGAATTTGCCGGCAGCGGCTTCGACAGCAGCGCCAAAAGCGGCGGCGACATCCCCAGCGTGCCCATCATCTTCACCAAGGTGCCCGAGTGCGTGGTGGGCCCGGGCGATGCCATCGTGATCCCGTCCGGCGTGTCCACCGCCATCGACTACGAGGCCGAGCTGGCGGTGGTGATCGGCCGCGGCGGCAAGGGCATCCGCCGGGCCGATGCGATGCAGCATGTGTGGGGCTACACCATCGTCAACGATGTGACCGCGCGCGACTGGCAAAGCCGCCACCAGCAGTGGCACATGGGCAAGAGCTTTGACACCTTCTGCCCGATGGGCCCCTGGCTGGTGAGCGCCGACGAATGCGACGGCACGCGCACCCGGGTGCGCTGTGTCGTCAACGGCGAGGCGCGCCAGGACGCCAGCACCACCGACCTGATCTTTGACATCCCCACGCTGATCGAAACCCTGTCGGCGGGCATCACCCTCTACCCGGGCGACGTGATCGCCACCGGCACGCCGGTGGGCGTGGGCATCGGCTTCAAGCCACCAAAGTACCTGCAGCCCGGCGACGTGGTGCGCATCGAGATCGATGGCATCGGCGCCCTCGAGAACCCGGTGCGCTGACGCCGCGCGCCGGCCTCAGAACTTGGTGTAGCCACCGTCGATGACGAAGTGCTCGCCGGTGGTGTAGCCAGACGCATCGCTGGCCAGGTACACCGCGATGCCGGCAAAGTCATCGATCTGGCCCCAGCGACGCGCGGGGATGCGCGGCATCACGGCGGCGGCAAAGCGGTCGTTCTCCACCGAGGCCTGCGTCATGTCGGTCACGATCCAGCCTGGCAGGATGCTGTTGACGCGGATGCGGTGGCGGGCCAGTTCCACCGCCAGCGCGCGCACATACGAGCTGACCGCGCCCTTGGACGCGCCATAGTGGCTGTTGCGCGCCGCCCCTTCCAGCGCGGCGGTGCTCGAGGTGGCCACCAGCGAGCCGCCGGTGGGCTGCTTCATCATCTGGCGCGCCGCAGCGCGAAAGGTCAGAAACACGCCCTCGACATTGATGCGCTGCACCCGCCGGAACTCCTCGAGCGTCATCTCCACCACCGGCGTGCCCTTGCCCGACACACCGGCGTTGGCAAAGCAGGCGTCTACCTGGCCGCCCAGCGCGTTCACCGACGCGGCAAAGGCGCTTTCCACCTGCGCTTCGTCGCCCACATCGCAGACGAAGGCATGCACCCGCTGCGCATCGCCGCAGGCATCGGCCAGCAGCTTGGCGGCCACGCGCGTCTTCTCGGAGTTGGAGCCCCAGATGGCCACCCGCGCGCCGGCCACCAGCAGCGCGCGCGCCATGCCAAAGCCGATGCCGCCGTTGCCGCCGGTGACGATGGCGCTGCGGCCGCTGAGGTCAAAGGGGGTGTACATCGCAAACTCCTGCTGCAAGACGGGCCTCAAGCATGCCACTGACGACCGTTGGTATGCCGATCACAGGCAGAGGATCAGGTCAGGCCACCAGCGGAGGCTCCTGCATCGCCTCGATCTGCTCGTCGAGCATCTGCACCTGGCCCTGCCAGTAGTCGCGGCCGCCGAACCACGGAAAGGCGGCCGGAAACGCCGGGTCGTCCCAGCGGCGCGCCAGCCACGCGCTGTAGTGAATCAGCCGCAAGGTGCGCAGCGGCTCGATCAGCGCGAGCTCGCGACGGTCGAATTCGCGCATCTGCTCGTAGCCGTCGATCAGTGCGCCCAGTAGCTGCGTGCGCTGCGCCCGTTCGCCCGACAGCAGCATCCACAGGTCCTGCACCGCGGGGCCCATGCGGGCGTCGTCCAGGTCGACGAAGTGCGGGCCTTCACCGGCTTGCCCTGCCGGCGTCCACAGGATGTTGCCGGGATGGCAGTCGCCGTGCAGGCGCAGCACGCGGGTGCCTTCGGGGTCTGTACCGTCAGCATCGCTGCCGCCACCGCTGCGGGTGCCGCGCAGCACCGCGTGCTGCTCGATCAGCACCACCGCTTGCTCCACACGTTGCTGCCAGGCCGAGCGCACGTCGGGCGCCACCGCGTCGTGCTGTAGCAGCCACTGCATCGGTTCACGCGCATGGCTGTCCACGTCGATGCGCCCACGCTGCGCAAACGGGCGTGCCGCCCCCACACTGTGGATGCGTGCGATGAAGCGGCCGGTCCACTCCAGCACCTCAAAGTCATCGAGCTCGGGCGCGCGGCCGCCGCGGCGCGGGCTCACGCTGAAGGCAAAGCCGGCGTGGTGATGCAGCGTGCTTGCACCCACCACGAACGGGCCGATCACCGGCACCTCGGCGGCCATCAGCTCGTGCGCAAAGGTGTGTTCCTCCAGCACCTGCGCATCGCTCCAGCGGCCCGGTCGATAGAACTTGGCCACCACGCTCGCGTGGCCTTCGTGCGGTTCTTCCAGGTGCACCAGATAGACGCGGTTCTCGTACGAGCTGAGCGCGGTCAGCCGGCCGTCGCCGCGCAGGCCGATGGACTGCAGTGCGTCCAGCACCACGTCGGGCGTGAGCTCGGCATAGGGGTGCAGGCTGTGCATCGTCACCGCCCGTTTTCCAGGCGCGTGGCAAAGAACGGCGGTTGCCCGGTGGCGCGGATCGCGGCTGCGGCGGCCATGTGGTCGTAGGCCACGCGGTGGAAGGCCATGCGCCGTTGCTGCGGGTCGAACATCGCGTACATCGCCAGCGGGTTGCCGTCGCGCGGCTGCCCCACCGAGCCCACGGTGGCCAGCCACTGACGCTGCGGCGGGATCGGGAATTCAAAGCCCGGCACCGGCTCGAACTCGAGCAGGCCGGCGCGCGAGCTGCGGTAATACAGCCGCTGGCGGTGGATGTGGCCCACAAACACCTGCTGCACGCCGGGGCGCGACACCGCGGCGTCCAGGCAGGCCTGCGCGCGCTCCAGGCTGTCGACGTAATGCCATTCCTTGGGCGCATCGGCGCTGGCGTGCACCAGCAGGCTGTCGCCGATTTGCGCGCTCAGCGGCAACTGGGTGATGAAGCGCCGATGGTGTGGGCCCAACTGGCCGCGCGTCCCTTGCGCGGCCACGTCATCCATCGGCAAGTCGTCGTTGATGCGCGCGATCGGATCCGAGCAGGCCAGCTTATCGTGGTTGCCGCGCAGCACCACGGCACCCTGCGCGGCCAGTGCCATCACCGTGTCCAGCACGGCCACCGGCTCAGCGCCGTAACCCACCAGATCACCCAGGATGGCGTACTGCGTGGCGCCGTGCGCGCGCGCGTGCGCCAGGCACGCATCGAGCGCGCGCGCGTTGGCATGAAGATCGGACAGCAGGGCGAGCATCAGGCGCAATCATCGCCCAGCCGCGATGGTGGGTCGAGATCAGCGGCCGGTGAACTGCGCCGGTCGCCGCTCGACGAACGAGCGCACGCCTTCGGCGGCGTCCTCGGTGTTGGACAGGCGTGTCTGCACCGGTATGAAGTCGTGCATCGCCACCACCGGGCCGTGCTCCACCGCTTTCAGTGCGTTCTGGCGCGTGGCTACCACCGCCAGCGGCGCCTGCTCGGCAATCGCTTGCGCGATGCGCAGCGCCTCGTCCAGTTGCTGGCCCGCGGGCACCACCTTCTGCACGAAGTTCAGGCGCAACGCCTCGGCACTGTTGAATTCGTCGCCGGTCAGCAGGTGCAGCATCGCGTTGCCCAGGCCCGCGCGCTGCGACATGCGCAGCGTGGCGCCGCCGGTGGCCATGATGCCGCGCTTGACCTCGAGCTGCGAGAAACGGCAGTTGTCGGCCGCCACCACGATGTCGGCCGCTAGCATCAGCTCGATGCCCAGCGTGAAGGTGATGCCCTGCACCGCCGTCACCATGGGCTTGGTGCGACGCCGGTAGCCCTCCATGCCCAGGTCGCACGGGTCGACCAGGCCCAGCGGCGTGGCCTTCTCGCCGCGGCGCATCAGCGGGGCAATCGTGGGCAGGTCCAGCCCCGCAGTGAAGTGGTCGCCAAAGGCGTGCAGCACGCCCACGCGCAAGGCCGGGTCGTCGTCGAGCCGGGTGTAGGCCTCGCCCAGTTCGCGAAACATGCGAGGCGTGAAGCCATTGCGCTTGGCGGGCCGGTTGATGCCGATCAGCAGCACATGGCCCAGCACCTGGGTGGAGATGCAGCCTTCGGCAGGTGGGGTGGGATGATCGATCGCAGCCATGGCAGTGCTCTTCGGTGTAGGCGTCAGTGGTAGACGTCAGTACTGGTACACGCCCTGGCCCGTCTTGCGGCCCAGGCGGCCGGCGGCCACCATTTCTTTCAGCAGCGGGCAGGGGCGGTACTTGCTGTCGCCGAACTCTTGCAGGTACACCACCATCACCGCCAGGCACACGTCCAGGCCGATCATGTCGGCCAGCGCCAGCGGACCGATGGGCTGGTTGCAGCCGAGCTTCATGCCGGCGTCGATGTCGTCGGGCGTAGCCAGCCCCTCGGCCAGCACGAAGAAGGCCTCGTTGATCATCGGCACCAGGATGCGGTTAACCACGAAGCCCGGCGCGTTCTTCACCGTGATCGGCGACTTGCCCAAGCGCTTAGCCAGATCGTGCACCGCGTCGTGGGTGGCGTCGCTGGTTTGCAGGCCACGGATGATCTCCACCAGCGCCATCATCGGCACCGGGTTGAAGAAGTGCATGCCGATGAAGCGGTCGGCCCGACCGGTGGCTGCCGCCAGCTGGGTGATGGAAATCGACGAGGTGTTGGACGCCACGATCACCTCAGGCGAAAGCATCGCGTCCACCTGCTTGAGGATCTTCACCTTCAGGTCGACGTTCTCGGTGGCGGCCTCGATCACGATGTCGGCCTGCTTCAGGTCCTCGTAATTCGTGCTGCCCTGGATGCGCGCCATGGCTGCAGCCTTGTCGGCATCAGAGATCTTTTCCTTGCGCACCAGGCGGTCCAGGCTGCTGGCCACCGTGGCCAGGCCCTTGTCGACGGCGGCCTGTGCAATGTCGACCATGATGGCGCGCACGCCCGCGGTGGCGCAGGCCTGCGCGATGCCGTTGCCCATGGTGCCGGCGCCGATGATGCCTACGGTCTGGATGCTCATGTGATCTGCTCTCAAAAAGGGGTGGATCGTGAAAGGAAGGGGATGACGGAATGCTAAGCCAAGCGGTTTGTCGGGCGTGACAGGTTCAGCGCGCAAAGCGCCTGCGGATCAGCGCCAGCGCCACCCAGAACGACAGCGCAGCACTCAGCGCCAGCACGCCCAGATGGCGCCACGGTTGCTCGGGCCAGCGGTCCATGAACATGGGGCGCACCAGCTCCACCGCATTGGTCAGCGGCAGCCACTGCGACACCGCCTGCACCCACGGCGGCAGCTGGTCGATCGGAAAGAACACGCCGCTCAGAAACATCATCGGCGTGAGGCCCAGCGTGAAGTAGTAGGTGAAGAAGTCGTAGCCCTTGGCCAGCGCGGTGAAGATCAACGCGATGCAGCTGAAGGTCATGCCCACGCCCCACAGGATGGGCCAGGCCACCAGCAGCTTGGGGCTGTGGCTGATGCCCAGCACCAGCATCACCAGCAGGATGGCCGTCACGGTGAACAGCGACTTGAAGCCCGCCCACAGCACCTCGGCCAGCACGATGTCGTCCAGCCCGATGGGCGCGTTCATGATGCCGTCCCAGGTCTTCTGGATGTGCATGCGGCTGAAGCCCGAGTACAGCGTCTCAAAGCTCGCGGCGTTCATCGCGCTCATGCATACCGACCCGCTGGCCAGGAACAGGATGTAGGGCACCGCTTCGCCACCCAGCCGCACCTCGCCCACCAGCGCGCCCAGCCCGTAGCCAAAGGCCACCAGCCAGATCAGCGGCTCGGCGATGTTGCCCACCAGGCTCGGGATGGCGAGCTTGCGCCACACCAGCAACTGGCGGCGGAACACCGGCCACCAGCGTATCGACAGCAGCGCATTCATCAGCCGTCCTCCCGGATCTGGCGGCCGGTCATCTTGAGGAACAGGTCCTCCAGATTCGCCGGCCGGTGCAGGGTGCGCAGTTGCGGCCAGGCCTGCAGGGCATCGAGCAGCGGCTTGGCGTGGGCGGTGTAGAAGAACACCGTCTCGCCGCTGACCTCGATGCGCTGCGCCAGCGGCGTCAGGCACGCGTCGTGGGCCAGCGCCAGCGCGCCGTCGCCGTACAGCTCGACCACCTCGGGCTCGAGGTACTGCGCGATCAGCTCTCGCGGGCGGCCTTCGGCGATCTTGCGTCCATGGTCCAGCACCAGCAGGCGCGAGCACAGCCGCTCGGCCTCGTCCATGAAGTGCGTCGTCAACAGGATGGACTTGCCCTGCTGCAGCAGCGTCTGCAGCCGCTCCCACATCAGGTGGCGCGCCTGCGGGTCCAGCCCGGTGGTGGGCTCGTCGAGCAGCAGCAGCGCCGGATCATTGACCAGCGCGCGCGCCAGCGACAGCCGGCGCTTCATGCCACCCGACAGTTCGCCGGGCTTGGCATCGGCCTTGTGGGTAAGCGCCGCGAACTCCAGCAGCCGCGGGATGCGTTCGCGGATCTGCGCGTCCTTCATGCCGAAGTAGCGGCCGTACACCAGCAAGTTCTCGGCACAGCTAAAGTCCGGGTCCAGCGTGTCCATCTGGCTCACCACGCCCAGCCGTGCCTTGATGGCCAGCGCCTGCTGCGGCATCGTCATGCCCATCACCTGCACGCTGCCGGCGTCGGGTGTGGTCTGGCCCAGGCACATGCGGATGGTGGTGGTCTTGCCCGCGCCATTCGGGCCGATCACGCCCAGGCATTCACCTGGCGCGATGTGAAAGCCCAGGTCGCTGACCACCTGCGCGTCGCCGTAGCGCTTGCTCAGGCCACGGGCCTCGAACAGGGCGGGTACAGGGTGCGGGCTGGACATGTCGGATGCGCGAAAAGCTGCGATTGTGCCCCGCTACACTGCACGCCTTTATCGCTGCTTTCCCACCGGAATACCGCCGTGTCTGATCGCCTTGCGGTGCTGCCGCAATACCTGTTGCCCAAGCGTGCGCTGACCGTGCTGACGGGCCGGCTGGCGGGTGCCCGGGCCGGCGCGCTCACGCACTGGGCGATTGCCCGCTTCATCGACCGCTACGGCGTGAACATGGCCGAGGCCGAGCCGTCGCGCATCGATACCTATGGCAGCTTCATTGAATTCTTTACCCGGCCACTGAAGGCGGGCGCACGACCGCTGGCCGATGCGCCTTTCATCTGCCCGGTGGACGGCGCGATCAGCCAGTTTGGCCCGATCGAGCGCGACCAGATCTTTCAGGCCAAGGGGCACCAGTACAGTACCGCCGCGCTGCTGGGGGGCGACGCCGAGCGTGCGAAGGCCTTTGACGATGGCGCCTTCGCCACGCTGTACCTCAGCCCGCGCGACTATCACCGCATCCACATGCCTTGCGACGGTACGCTGCGCCGCATGGTGCATGTGCCGGGCGACCTGTTCTCGGTCAACCCCACCACCGCGCGCGGTGTGCCCGGCCTGTTTGCGCGCAATGAGCGCGTGGTGTGCCATTTCGACGGGCCGCACGGCCCCTTCGTGCTGGTGCTGGTGGGGGCCACCATCGTCGGCAGCATGGCCACCGTGTGGCACGGCGTGGTCAACCCGCCGCGGCCGGGCGTGCCGCGCAGTTGGGATTACGAGGACGGCGCGGTGCGCCTGCGTCGCGGCGACGAGATGGGCCGCTTCCTGCTGGGCTCCACCGTCGTGATGCTCTTTCCCCAGAACACCATCGCTTTCAACCCGGCCTGGGTGCCGACCGGGCCCATCCGCATGGGCGAGGCGATGGGTGCCCCAACGCAAGGAATCCGCGCATGACCACCCTTGGCACACCGCTGTCTCCCTCGGCCACCCGCGTGATGCTGCTGGGCAGCGGCGAGCTCGGCAAGGAGGTGCTGATCGCGCTGCAGCGCCTGGGCGTGGAGACCATTGCGGTGGACCGCTACGACCACGCGCCCGGCCAGCAGGTGGCGCATCACGCGCGCACCATCACCATGAGCGACCCGGCGCAGCTGCGCGCGCTGATCGAAGCCGAAAAGCCGATGCTGGTGGTGCCCGAGATCGAAGCCATCGCCACGCCCGAGCTGCAGGCACTGGAAGCCGAGGGCGTGGTGCGCGTGGTGCCCACCGCCCGCGCCGCGCGCCTGACGATGGACCGCGAGGGCATCCGCCGTCTGGCCGCGGAAACCCTGGGATTGCCCACCAGTCCTTATCGGTTCTGCGATTCGCTGGAGGAGCTGCAGGCGGCCATTGATACCGGCATCGGCTACCCCTGCATCGTCAAGCCGGTGATGAGCAGCAGCGGCAAGGGCCAGAGCAAGATCGACGGCCCGGCCGATGTGAAGACCGCGTGGGATTACGCGATGGCCGGCGGCCGCGTGGCCAAGGGCCGCGTGATCGCCGAGGGCTTCATCGATTTCGATTACGAGATCACCCTGCTCACCGTTCGTGCGCGCGGTGCCGACGGGCAGATCCACACCCATTTCTGCGAACCCATCGGCCATGTGCAGGTGAGCGGCGACTACGTGGAAAGCTGGCAGCCCTGCCGCATGACGCCGCTGGCGCTGCAGCGATCGCAGGCCATTGCCAAGGCCATCACCGACGATCTGGGCCGCGGCCTGAACGGCGAGCCCGCAGGCTGTGGCCTGTTCGGGGTGGAGCTGTTCATCCGAGGTGACGAGGTGTGGTTCAGCGAGGTGAGCCCGCGCCCGCACGACACCGGCCTCGTCACGCTGGCCACGCAGTGGCAAAGCGAGTTCGAGCTGCACGCCCGCGCCATCCTGGGCCTGCCGGTGGACACCAGTCTGCGCAGCCCGGGCGCGAGTGCTGTCATCTATGGCGGCGTGGACGCGCAGGGCATCGTATTCGACGGCGTGGACGAGGCACTGGCCGTGCCCGGCACCGACCTGCGTCTGTTCGGCAAGCCCGAGAGTTTTGCCAAGCGCCGCATGGGTGTGGCTTTGGCCCACGCTGAGAACACCGACCTGGCGCGTGAGCGGGCCAAGCGGGCTGCGGGCAAGGTCAAGCCGCGAAGGGCTTGAGCTTCAGCTTCACTGAAACGCCACCTCGTCGAAACTGCGCAGCTTGCGGCTGTGCAGCCGCTCGATGCCGCCCGATCGCAGGATGTCGATCGCGCGCATGCCGATGCGCAGGTGCTGATCGACCCGCTCGCGGTAGAAGCGGTCGGCCATGCCGGGCAGCTTGATCTCGCCGTGCAGCGGCTTGTCGCTCACGCACAGCAGCGTGCCGTAGGGCACCCGGAAGCGAAACCCATTGGCGGCAATCGTGGCGCTTTCCATGTCGAGCGCCACCGCCCGGCTCTGGTTGAAGCGCCGCTGCGGTGTGTTGTTCGGCAGCAGTTCCCAGTTGCGGTTGTCGGTGCTGGCCACGGTGCCGGTTCGCATGATACGCTTGAGCTCGGCGCCGCGGCACTGCGTCACGTCGCTCACCGCCTGCTCCAGTGCCAACTGGATCTCGGCCAGCGCCGGAATCGGAATCCAGGTGGGCAGCTCTTCGTCCAGCACATGGTCCTCGCGCACATAAGCGTGCGCCAGCACATAGTCGCCCAGCTGCTGGTTGGTGCGCAGCCCCGCGCAGTGGCCCAGCATCATCCAGGCGTGCGGCCGCAGCACCGCCACATGGTCGGTGATGGTCTTGGCATTGGCCGGCCCCACGCCGATGTTGACCATGCTGATGCCGCTATGGTCGGCCCGCACCAGGTGGTAGCCTGGCATTTGCGGCAGCCGCGGCGGCGCCTTGCCGCGCGCATCGCCCGGCTCGGGCGCCAGCCCCTTGCGCCGGGTGACCAGATTGCCCGGCTCCACGAAGGCGATGTACTCGCTGTCCTCGCGCTGCATCTCGGCGTGGCCGAAGCGGATGAACTCGTCCACGTAGAACTGGTAGTTGGTGAACAGCACGAAGTTCTGGAACCAGTCGGGGGCGGTGCCGCTGTAGTGGCGCAGCCGGTGCAGCGAATAGTCGATGCGCGGCGCGGTGAACAGCGACAGCGGCAGCGGCTCGCCCGGTGCAGGCTGCCAGGTGCCGTTGGCGATGCCGTCGTCCATCGCGCCCAGATCCGGCAGGTCGAACAGGTCGCGCATCAGCGCACGGCGCTGCGGGTCGAGCGTGCCCAAGACATGATCGTCTTCGGCAAACGCAAAGTGCACCGGGATGGGCTCGGTGCTGGTGCCCACCTCCAGCGGCGCGCCGTGGTTGGCCAGCAGCAGCCGGAACTGCTCGCGCAGGTAGCGGCCATACAGCTCGGGGCACGTCAGCGTGGTCTCGTAGCGCCCGGGGGCGGCCACAAAGCCGTAGCTGGTGGCGGGCGCATCGGGCAGGCGCGACACGCTCTTGCTGTGCAGCCGCACAAAGGGGTAGCAGGCCCGCACCCGCGCAGCGGGCGTCTGCCCCTGCAGGAAGGCCATCAGCGCGTCGCGCAAAAAGCGTGTTTGCCGCTGATAGATGGCCTGCACGGCGGCCAGTGCGGAGTCGGGGGCGGTGTGCAGCGACGGGGCGACGAAGTCAGGAGAAAGGCTCATGCAGCCATTGTGGCGCGCGACTGTGACAGCGCACAGCCTGCAGCCGTTCTGTACGAAAAACGCTGACACGGATCATGGCGGTGAGGCGACTGCGGCGGCAGCATGGGCCGGTCTACATTGAATTCCCAACCCCAAAGCTCATCGAGGTCGTACCATGCAGCTTGCTTCTCCGTCTCCCGCCGCCAAGAAACCGGCAGCCAAGAAGGCCCCGGCAAAGAAAGCCGCAGCGAAGAAGCCCGCGGCGAAGAAGGCACCGGCGAAGAAGCCGGCAGCCAAGAAAGCAGCAGCGAAGACGCCTTCTGCGAAGAAAGCGGCCAAGAAGGCCGCGAAGAAAGTCGCGAAGAAGGCAACTGCGAAGAAGCCTGCCAAGAAAGCGGCGAAAAAAGCCGCCAAAAAGCCTGCGAAAAAAGCGGCGAAAAAGAAAGCTGCGAAAGCCCCTGCGGCTGCGCCTGCTCCTGCGGCGCAAACCACGCTGAACCCGCAGGCCGCTTGGCCTTTCCCGACCGCCGGCAAGCCCTGAGCCTGCCCGGTCGACTGAAGCCCGGTACCGTCAGGTGCCGGGCTTTTTCATTGGGCGGGCGATCCGGCGCAGGCGTCGCCCGGCTCGTCGGCCAGCACTTCGCGAGCGATCGCTTCATCCACCTGCCGCAGCTCCACGCTGATGGCACGCAGCACCGGCCTGTCCAGCGGATGGCACTTGCGCTGTGACAGCGATCGCAACGCGGGCGAACGCTCCATATCGCGCAACACGCGCTGCGGATCCAGCATCAGCAGAAAGGGATTGGCGGCGGGAGACGGAGCAGCAAGCTGCATGGTACGACCTCGATGAGCTTTGGGGTTGGGAATTCAATGTAGACCGGCCCATGCTGCCGCCGCAGTCGCCTCACCGCCATGATCCGTGTCAGCGTTTTTCGTACAGA
>JBJTCL010000042.1:0-12312 GCA_046091865.1 Burkholderiaceae bacterium
GGCTGCTGGCGCAGGGTGACGATGCCGCAGGCGCGCACCACGCGGCCCGGCGCGCATTGCTGCAGTTGCTCGGCGCTCAGCAACTGCTCGCGCGACAGGCGTGGCCGCAGCAAGGCCAGCGGATGGCGCCGCAGCGTGAGGCCGGTGGCCGCGTAGTCGAACAGGATGGACTCGCCCTCGCCCGCCTCGGGCAGCGCCAGCGCGTCTTCCTGCACCGGTGCATGGCGCAGCAACTGCGGCGCGCGCTGCAACGCCGCGGCCTGCCACACCTGCTGACGCCGATGCCCGGCCAGTGACAGCAGCGCATCGGCCGCGGCCAGGGCGTTCAGGTCGGTGGCGTCCAGCGCCGCGCGGCGCGCCAGGTCATCCACGCTGGCAAAGGCCTGCTGCGCGCGCATCTCCACCAGCCGTTTCGCGCCGGCCTGGCTGAAGTTCGCCACCAAACGCAGGCCCAGCCGCACCGCCGGGTGGTGCTCGCCCATGCGGGGCTCGAGCGTGCAGTCGATGTCGCTGTGCGCCACATCCACCGGCCGCACCTCCACGCCGTGGCGGCGCGCGTCCTGCACCAGTTGCGAGGGGCTGTAGAAGCCCATGGGCTGCGAGTTCAGCATCGCCGCCAGAAAGCAGGCCGGCTCATGGCATTTGAGCCAGCAGCTTGCGTAGGCCAGCAGCGCAAAGCTGTAGGCATGGCTTTCCGGAAAGCCGTACTCACCAAAGCCCAGGATCTGCCGGAAGATGCCCTCGGCGAATTCGCGCCGGTAGCCGCGCGCCAGCATGCCGTCGATGATGGGTTGGTAGAAGTGGTGCACCCCGCCCTTGCGCTTCCACGCGGCCATGGATCGGCGCAGCGCGTCGGCCTGCGCGGCACTGAAGCCGGCGGCGATCATCGCGATCTGCATCACCTGCTCCTGAAAGATCGGCACGCCCAGGGTGCGGCCCAGCGCGGGCTCGAGCGCCGGCTTCTCGAAGCGGATCGGCAGCCCCTGCGCGCGCCGCTCGCGCGCCTTCAGGTACGGATGCACCATGCCGCCCTGAATGGGGCCGGGCCGCACGATGGCGACCTCGATCACCAGGTCGTAGAAGGTGCGCGGCCTCAGGCGCGGCAGCATCGACTGCTGCGCGCGGCTTTCGATCTGAAAGGTACCCACGGTGTCGGCGCGGCAGATCATGTCGTAGGTGGCGGCGTCTTCCTGCGGGATGCTGTGCAGGCCCCAGGGCCGGTCGCCCGGGCCACAGCGGATGGCGTTGCGCAGGTCCAGACAGCGGCGCAGCGCGCTCAGCATGCCGAGCGCCAGCACATCCACCTTCATGAAACCCAACGCCTCGATGTCGTCCTTTTCCCACTGGATGACGGTGCGGTCTTTCATGGCGGCGTTCTCGATCGGCACCAGCCGGTGCAGTGGGCCGTCACTCAGCACGAAGCCGCCCACATGCTGGCTCAGGTGGCGCGGAAACCCGCGCAGCTGCTGCACCAGCGCCAGCCACTGCGCGATGCGCCGGTGCTGCGGCGACAGGCCGGCGCGTTGCAGCTCATCGGCCAAGGCGCCCTCGGCCATGCGGTCTTCGCGCAGGCCATCGTCGAACCACTGGTGCTCTTTCGCAAAACGGTCGACCAGCGCGGGCGGCAGGCCCAGCGCCAGGCCCACGCCGCGCACCGCGCTGCGGGTGCGCCAGCCGATCACCGTGGCGGTGAGTGCGGCACGTTCGCGGCCGTACTTGTTGTAGAGATACTGGATCACTTCTTCGCGGCGCTGGTGCTCGAAGTCCCCGTCGATGTCGGGCGGCTCATGCCGGCGCTCGTGGCTGATGAAGCGCTCGAGCAGCAGGTGCGAATGCATCGGGTCCACCGCGGTGATGCCCAGGCAGTAGCACACCACCGAATTGGCCGCCGAGCCGCGGCCCTGGCACAGGATGCGCTGGCTGCGCGCAAAGCGCACGACATCCAGCACGGTCAGGAAGAACATCTCGTAGCCGCACTGCGCGATCAGCCGCAGCTCCTTCACCAGGCTACGCTGTACCTTGACGGGCACGCCCTGCGGATAGCGATCGCGCGCGCCTTCGATGCAAAAGCGCCGCAAGGCCTGCGCAGGCGTCAGGCCTGCGGGCACCGCCTCGTGCGGGTAGCGGTAGCGCAGCTCGTCCAGCGAGAAGCGGCAACTTTGTGCGATCTGCACCGTGGCCGCCAGCCACTCGGGTGGGTAGATGCGCGCCAGCCGCGAGCGCAGCCGCAGATGCCGCTCGGCGTTGGGCTGCAGCGCAAAACCGCACTCGGCCACCGGCTGGCTCAGCCGGATGGCGGTAAGCACATCGTGCAGGGGCTTGCGGGATCGCACATGCATCTGCACATCGCCACAGGCCACCAGCGGCACATGCGTTTGCGCCGACAGCTCGCGCAGCGCGGCCTGCCAGGCGTCGTCCAGCGGCTCGTGCAGCAGCTCCACACCCAACCACAGATGGCCGGGCCACAGGGTACGCGCGTGATTCAGCACGGTGCGCCAGGCGATGCGGTCGACCAGGTCATCGGCTTCGCGCTGCGGCAGCACGATCGCCTCCATATCGTGCAGCGTGTGTGCCGTCAGATCGCGCCAGGCCAGCCGGTAGCCGCCCTTGGGCGCGGCGCGGCGCGCGTGGGTGATCAGGGTGCACACATTGCCCCAGCCCTGCAGGCTGCGCGCGATCAGCACCAGGCGCCAGCGCAGCGGCAGTGCGTCGGGCCCGTCGTGCAGCGCAAATTCGGCGCCGCACAACAACGGCAGGCCCAGCGCCTTGGCCCGCAGGTGCGCACGCACCAGTCCGGCCACGGAGGCCTCGTCGGTGATGGCCAGCGCCGCGTAGCCCAGCGCATGGGCGCGCTCCACCAGCTCTTCGGGCTCGGACGCGCCGCGGCCAAAGCTGAAGTTGCTCAGGCAATGCAGCTCGGCGTAAGCCGGCAGGAGCGACGTCATGCCACAGGCCCCGCGTGATCAGGCATACAGCCCGTGCAGGAACCAGCGTGCCTGCATGCCGTGCAGGTCTTGTACGGCATGCGTGGCGTGCGTGGCGTCGGAGTCTGCTGCCTGCATGCGCATGCGCTCGCAGAACACCCACAGCAGACCCGCCCCGGGGCTGTGGGCCACAAAGTAGTCGCGCGCCACGGCTGCATGGGGGGCGCCGTCCCACCAGCCGGCCTCGACGCGCCAGGCCCGCGTGAGCAACTGCAGCGGCCCCTGGTACTGCGGCCGATCGGCCTGCACCGACAGCGGCAACGGCTCGCTCAGCAGCCAGGTGGGCGCGTGGGGCACGGCGACATCGGCAGGCGAAGCGCGTGACGACGTGTGTGACCTGCCGGCAAACACCGGCTGTGGCTCGCAGGCCTGCCAGTGCTGCATCCGCTCGGGCCGGTGATCGGCCTGCAGCTGCACCTGCTGCACCCACTGCGGCCCCAGCCGCGCCTGCAGCCGGCCCAGCATCTGGTGCAGCGGCTCGCCACGCCGCTGCGGATCGGTCCACAGGGTGGCGCTGTCGTCGCGGCGCACCGCCACCTGCACGCTGCGCAGGCGCAGGCAACGCGCGGGCGCCTGCAAGGGCACGCGCTGCCAGCGCTCATGCACCAACCGCATCAGCACCGCAAGGTCGGACGTGGGCTCGGCGATGCGCAGCAGCAGCTCCTGCTGCGCCGGCAGGTCGTGCGCGTTGAGGCGCCGCCAGTCGAGCGTCCACTCAAAGGCAAAGGCCAACACGCCCAGTTGCCGCGCCTGCAACCAGGCCTGCAGGGCCAGCAGCAAGTGGCGCGCGGCCGGCAGCATCTGCAGCGTATCGTCGGCGGCCCTGGCCAGTTCGATGCGCTCGTCAAACACCTCGGGCAGGTTGAGCCAGGGCAGCGCCTCGGGCCGCGCGCCCCAGGCTTCGTCCAGCGCCTGCAGCAGCGCCGTACCAAAGCGCCGTGCCACCCCCGCACGCGGCAGCGCGCGCAGGTCACCCCAACGGCGCAGGCCCAGCCGCGTGAGCGTGTCCAGGTGCGGACGCGCTGCGCCCAGCGTGTGCAGCGGCAGCGCATCGGGCAGCGGCGACAGGCGCGGTGCCGGATGCGGAAGGTGCTGCACACGCCAGCGCAGCAGGCCCAGCGCCAGTTGTGCGCTGGCGGCCTGGGTGTCGAGCAGGGGCGGCGGCTCCAACGTGATGACATCCGCATCGCACACCGATTGCTGCAGGCCGCGATGCAGCCGCGCCCGCAACCGCTGCGCGCCACCGAACAGCCGCAGGCTGGCCGACACCTCCAGCATCAGCGCCTCATCCAGCCAGGCCACGCGCGGCGTGCAGCGCAGAGCCTGCGCCACCCACAGCGGCGCCCAGGTGCTGCGTTGCGGCTCAGGCAGCCACAGGGCGATCCAGTGCATCGCGGGCTCCGCTGCGGGCGGGCGTGAGGCGCGCTGCAGCTGCGGCCGCCTCCACGGACATGACGGGCTCCACAGGCGCAGGACGGCGACGCAGCCCCAGCCGTGCGTCGTTGCGTGCGAGTTCGAGCACCTGCAGCAGCGGCGCACCGCGGCGCTTGAGCAGCCGCACGCGCAAGGGCCAGGCTTGCAGCAGTTGCACGCGCAGCGGCGCGGGAGACGGCTGCGTGGCCTGCGGGGTGCATGCATCCGCACGCATCACGAACAGCGGCTTGTGGTGCGTGCTGGCGATGCGGTGCAGGCGACGCAGGTCATCGCTGCGCACGGGGCCCAGCCAGGCCAGGACCGCCACCACATCGGCGCATTGCAGGGCTTGCTCGCACGCCCACAACTGCGCCTCGGGCGGCGTGGTGCCCACCCACAGCAGTCGCTCAGGCGGCAGGCCCAGCGCCTGCAGGCCCGGTGCGAACGGCACCAGGCCCGGCGTGGCAGGCGGCGGCGCGGGCCGCACCAGCACGCAAGGGCCCGCCTGCCGGCGCAGGGCCTGCGACAGCGCAAACGCCAGCAACGACCACTCGGCATGCACGCGCGCGGGTTGCAGCAGTTCGGTGAGCCCGCTGGCGGGCCAGCCGCCGCCGGGCAGTTCGGCGTCCAGCACCGCATGGCCGCTGGGCCAGACGGCACCGTGCTCCTGCGGCGCGGCCACAAGCGATGCATCACCGCGCCACACCAGGTGGCGCAGTTCATCGGGAATGGCCGCACACCGCGGATGCGCGGGGGAATCAAGGCAGGACATGGCAGGCTCTCAATACTGTTTTTTTATACAGTATTCCAGAAATCGCCCCGGCACGGCAAACCACCGCCATGTCCCTAGACTGCGCGCATGCACCGCCCCGGCCCGCCCACTGCGCCCGCTGCAGCCCCCGCACCGCATGACGCCGAGAGCGCCGCGTTGCGCAACACCCTGCACGCCGCACTGCTGCGCATGACGCGCGAGCGCGGCCCGCAGGCCAGCCTGTGTCCGTCGGAAGTGGCACGTCAGGTAGCGGCTGGCACCGTTGATGCCGACTGGCGCTCGCTGATGCCCGCGGTGCGCGCGGCCGCCGGCGACCTGGCGCGCACCGGCCAGGTGGAGGTGCTGCAGCGCGGCCAAAAACAAAACCCGGACGGGCCCTGGCGCGGGCCGATCCGGGTTCGGTGGGTGAAGGACGATTAGCGCTTCAGTGCATCTGCCTCAGTGCAGCGGCACGCCCGTCTTGCTCTGCACGAACTCGCGCGTCACGTCGGGCGCCAGTTCCACGATCTTCAAGCCCTGCGGCGTCACGTCGAACACGCCCAGGTCGGTGATGATGCGGTCGACCACGCCTACGCCGGTCAGCGGCAGGGTGCACTGCGGCAGGATCTTCAGGTCTTCGGTGCCGTCTTTCTTTTTGGCGACGTGCTCCATCAGCACGATCACGCGCTTGACGCCGGCCACCAGGTCCATCGCGCCGCCCATGCCCTTGACCATCTTGCCGGGGATCATCCAGTTGGCCAGGTCGCCCTGGTCGGTCACCTGCATGGCGCCCAGGATGGACAGGTTGATCTTGCCGCCACGGATCATCGCGAAGCTGTCGTGGCTGCCGAAGATGCTGCTGCCCTTGATGGTGGTCACCGTCTGCTTGCCGGCGTTGATGAGGTCGGGGTCGACCTCGTCCTCGTACGGGAAGGCGCCGATGCCCAGCATGCCGTTTTCGCTTTGCAGCCAGACTTCGATGTGGTCTGGCACATGGTTGGCCACCAGCGTCGGAATGCCGATGCCGAGGTTGACGTAGAAGCCGTCCTGCAGTTCGCTGGCTGCACGCGCGGCCATTTGATCTTGGGTCCAGGGCATGTTGCTCTCCTAATCAGTTGGGGACAGAGCTGACGGTCTGTCCCGCAAAGTCATTTATTTACGCTCGCGGGTGGTGCGCTTCTCGATGCGCTTCTCGGGCGTGGCATTGAGCACGATGCGGTGCACGTAGATGCCGGGCAGGTGCACGTCGTCGGGCTCGAGGCTGCCGGTGGGCACGATGCGCTCCACCTCGACGATGCAGAGCTTGCCGGCCATCGCTGCCGCCGGATTGAAGTTGCGCGCGGTCTTGTTGAAGCGCAGGTTGCCGGACATGTCGGCCACATCGGCCTTGACCAGCGACACATCGGGCACCAGCGAACGCTCCATCACGTAGGTTTCGCCGTCGAAGTCGCGCAGTTCCTTGCCCTCGGCCACCAGCGTGCCCACGCCCGTCTTGGTGAAGAAGGCCGGAATGCCCGCACCACCGGCGCGCAGCTTCTCGGCCAGCGTGCCCTGGGGCGTGAATTCAAGCTCGAGCTCACCGGCCAGGTACTGGCGCTCGAACTCCTTGTTCTCGCCCACGTAGGACGAGATCATCTTCTTGATCTGCCGGGTCTGCAGCAGCAGGCCCAGGCCGAAATCATCGACGCCGGCGTTGTTGGAGATGGCGGTCAGGTTCTTCACGCCACTGTCGCGCAGCGCCGCGATCAGCGCCTCGGGGATGCCGCACAGGCCAAAGCCACCCACGGCAATCAGTTGGCCGTCGCGCACCACGTCCTTCAGGGCAGCCGCGGCGGAGGGAAACACTTTGTTCACGAAGTTGCTCCGTCTAGGGAAAAGCGATCGGCGCGATTCTACGAGCCGTGTGCAGGCCCGCATAATTTGAGCCACGCCCCGGCGCCGCTGTCACTCATCACCCTCCGCACAGGACACCGCATGACCCGCTACCCCGCCCCCGAGATCAAGGACCTGCCCGGCGATATCCGCGCCCGCGTGCTCGAGGTGCAGGAGAAGGCGGGCTTCGTGCCCAACGTGTTCCTGGCGCTGGCCCGCCGGCCGGCCGAGTGGCGCGCCTTTTTTGCCTACCACGACGCGCTGATGACGCCCGAGACGGTGGGGCGCGACAGCGGCCTGACCAAAGGCGAGCGCGAGATGATCGTCACCGCCACCAGCGCGGCCAACCACTGTCTGTACTGCGTGGTGGCCCACGGCGCCATCCTGCGCATCTACGAGAAAAAGCCGATGGTGGCCGACCAGGTGGCCATCAACTACCGCAAGGCCGACATCCCGCCGCGCCAGCGCGCGATGCTCGACTTTGCGATGAAGGTCTGCCTGCACTCTGACGAGGTGTGCGAGGACGACTTTGCGCCCCTGCATGCACATGGCTTTTCCGACGAGGACATCTGGGACATCGCGGCCATCACCGCCTTCTTTGGCATGAGCAACCGCATCGCCAGCTTCAGCAGCATGATGACCAACCCCGAGTTCTATCTGATGGGCCGCATGCCCAAGCAGAAGTGACGGCATGAGCGACGGCGACCCCGCGAACCCCGTACGCTGCGTGGCGGTGGTCACCACCGTGGGCGCGCGTGCGGACGCGCAGCGCATCGCCCGCGAGCTGGTGCAGCGCCGCCTGGTGGCCTGCGCGCAGATCAGCGAGATCGAAAGCGTTTACCGCTGGAACGGTGACGTGGTGCAAGAGCCCGAGTGGCGGCTGCTGCTGAAGACGCGCGCCTCCATGACCACGGCAGTGATGGACGCACTGCGCGCCCTGCATCCGTACCGGCTGCCTGCACTGCATGTGCTGGCGCTGCACGACGTGGACGCCGCCTACGGCGCGTGGATCGAGTCCGAGACGCGCGACATCGGCTGAGCGGGCGGGTCAGCTGATCAAGGCCCGCATCCAGTCGGGCAGCGGCACCGATTTCTGCTTCGGAAAGTCCACCCAGATGGTGGTGGCGCCACCGGCAGCGCAGATCAGGTCGGGCGCGTCGGTGCGGGCCAGGGTGGCCCAGGTTTCGAAGGTGCTGCGGCCGGGATCGCTGGCGTACATCTTCACCAGCACATCGCCCGGAAACTCGAGCTGCCGGTAAAAGTTGCAGAACGCGTTGACGATCACCGGCCCCTGGCCATGCGGGTTGAGCGGGCAGCCCGCCGCGCGAAACCAGTCGACCCGCGCGATCTCCATGTAGCGGAAGTAGTTGGCGTTGTTCAGGTGGCCCATGGCGTCCATGTCGCCCCATCGGATGGGCACCACCACCTCATAGACGAGCTTCTTGTGCTCGGGAATCTCGAGCTTCATCGCCGCGTGGTCTTCAACGGTGCGGGTTCACAGCGCAAAGCCATCGTCGGCGGCGATCACCGCGCCGTTGACGAAGTGGCTTTCGTTGCTGGCCAGCAGCACCAGCAGCGCGTCCAGGTCTTTGGGTTCGCCCACCCGCTTGCGCGGCAGCAAGTTGATCAGCTTCTGACCGCCCTCGGTCTGCCAGTGGTGGTGGTTGATCTCGGTGTCGATGTAGCCCGGGCAGATGGCGTTGACGTTGATGCCAAAGCGCCCCCACTCCAGCGCCATCGCCCGCGTCATCTGGATGACGGCGGCCTTGCTCATGCAGTAGGCACCGATCTGCGGCAGCACCTTCAGGCCCGCCATGCTGGCGATGTTGATGATGCGCCCGCCGGTGTAGGTGCCGGGTGCCGCGCCCCTGGCGCGCGCCAGCATGCGCTTGCCCACCTCTTGCGCCACAAAGAACGCGCCCTTGACGTTGGTGTTGAAGATGAAATCGAAATCGCCTTCGGCCACGTCCTGCAGGCGTTGCGTGGTGCTCACGCCCGAGTTGTTGACCAGGATGTCGATGGCGCCCATCTCGGTTTCGGCATGGGCCACCGCCGCGCGGATGCTGTCCATGTCGGTCACGTCCAGCTGCACCACATGCGCGTCGCCGCCCTCGGCCTCGATCTGCGCGCGCAGGTCCTTGAGCTTGTCGACGCGGCGGCTGGCCAGCACCACCGCGGCGCCGGCGCGCGACAGCGTGCGTGCAAACTGGGCACCCAGCCCGCTGGAGGCGCCGGTGACGAAGGCCACACGGCCCGAAAGATCCATGCTGTATGCCAACTGACTCTCCTGTCTAAATGCATCTGCGGCAGGGCCGCATTCTTGCAGGGCCGCCCTACAATGCGGTCCGTCCGGCGACACCCCAGCGGCACGCGGTCCCGGGCCTCTTGAGCACCCGCATCGGGCGCGTTTGATTATCAGCGAGACCCCTATGACGCACGACGAGCTTCTGGCGCAATTCGGCCCCCGTGAATCGATGGAGTACGACGTGGTCGTCGTCGGCGGCGGGCCGGCCGGCCTGTCCACCGCCATCCGCCGGAAGCAACTGGCCGCCGAGCGCGGCACCGACGTGTCGGTGGTGGTGCTGGAAAAGGGTTCCGAGCCCGGCGCGCACATCCTGTCGGGCGCGATCATGGACCCGCGTGCCCTGACCGAACTCATCCCCAACTGGAAGGCGCTCGGCGCCCCGCTGAACCAGCCGGTGACTGACGACGCGATGATCTTCCTGGGCGAAACGTCGGGGCTGCGCACGCCCAACTTCTTGCTGCCCGAGTGCTTCCAGAACCACGGCAACTACATCGTGAGCCTGGGCAACGTCACCAAGTGGCTGGGCCAGCAGGCCGAGGCGCTGGGCGTGGAGATCTTTCCGGGCTTCACCGCGGCCGAGGTGCTGTACAGCGAAACCGGCGCGGTGCGCGGCGTGGCCACCGGCCACCAGGGCCTGGGCAAGGACGGCGAGCCCACCGAGAACTTTCAGCTCGGCATGGAACTGCTGGGCAAGTACACCGTGTTTGCCGAAGGCGCGCGCGGCCACCTGGGCAAGCAGCTGATCGCGAAGTTCAAGCTGGATGAGGGCCGCGACCCGCAGACCTACGGCATCGGCATCAAGGAGGTGTGGGAGATCGACCCCAAGCGCCACCAGCCTGGCTTCGTGATGCACACCGCCGGCTGGCCGATGGACAACAACACCTACGGCGGCGCCTTCCTGTACCACATGGAAGACAACAAGGTGTCGCTGGGCTTCATCACCGGCCTCGACTATTCGAACCCCTATCTGAGCCCGTTCGAAGAGTTCCAGCGCTGGAAGACACATCCCAACATCCGCTGGTACCTGGAGGGCAACGAGAGCCAGGGTATCAAGCCGGGCAAGCGCCTGGGCTACGGCGCACGCGCGATTGCCGCGGGCGGCCTGCTGAGCCTGCCCAAGACGGTGTTCCCGGGCGGTGCGCTGGTGGGCTGCGACGCGGGCTACCTGAACGTGAGCCGCATCAAGGGCAGCCACGCCGCCATCAAGACCGGCATGCTGTGCGCCGAAGCCGCGTATGACGCGCTGGTGGGCGGCCGTCAGCATGACGAGCTGAGCGCCTACCCCGAGGCCTTCGAGCAGAGCTGGCTGTTTGACGAGCTCAACAAGTCGCGCAACTTCAAGGCCTGGTTCAAGAAGGGCCTGACCACCGCCACGCTGATGAACGGCATCGAGCAGTTCGTGCTGCGCGGCCACATTCCGTGGACGCTGCACCGCGACAAACCCGATCACGCCTACCTGAAGCCCGCGGCCGAGTGCCAGCCCATCGTGTATCCCAAGCCCGATGGCAAGCTGACGTTTGATCGCCTTTCTTCGGTGTTCATCTCGAATGCCAACCACGAAGAGAACCAGCCCGCGCACCTCACGCTCAAGGATGCATCGGTGCCGGTGGCCATCAACCTGTCCAAGTACGCCGGACCCGAGGGTCGCTACTGCCCGGCGGGCGTGTACGAATACGTGAAGAACGACGACGGCTCCGACCGTCTGCAGATCAATGCGCAGAACTGCGTGCACTGCAAGACCTGCGACATCAAGGACCCGACGCAAAACATCGTGTGGGTGACGCCCGAAGGCGGCGGCGGGCCCAACTACGTGGGCATGTAAGGCGATTCGGGTAATCCCGTAGGTGTCTCCGAGGGTCGTGGGGGCATGTCCCTGCGTGGCAGAATCCGCGCGCCTTGATTCTCTTCCCAACACACAGGAGACCGTGAGATGAAATTCAGCCGTCTGCTTCTGGCCGCTTCGCTGGCCGTGGGCTTCGTGGCCAGCGCTGCTGCCCAGACCACCATGCGCATCAGCATCTCGGTGGCCCAAAACTCGCACCAGGGCGTGGGCATCGACACTTTCGCCCGCGAGGTCGAAAAGCGCACCAATGGCCGCTACAAGATCCAGACCTTCTACAGCGGCTCGCTGGGTGGCGAGCGCGAGTCGATCGAGGCGGTGCAGCTGGGCACGCAGGAACTCACCCTGACCTCCACCGGCCCGGTGCCCAACTTCGTGCCCGAGGCGCGCATTCTGGACATCCCCTTCCTGTTCCGTGACAAGGCCCATGCACGCGCGGTGCTCGATGGCGCCATCGGCCAGGAGATGCTGGGCAAGTTCGAGTCCAAGGGCTTCAAGGCCCTGGCCTGGGCCGAGAACGGCGTGCGCCACATGACCAACAACAAGCGTCCGGTGAACGCACCCGACGACCTGAAGGGCCTGAAGATGCGCACCATGGAGAACCCGGTGCACGTGACCGCCTACAAGGGCCTGGGCATCGTGACCACGCCGATGGCCTTCCCCGAGGTGTTCACCGCCCTGCAGCAGGGCACGGTGGACGGCCAGGAGAACCCGCTGTCGGTGATCATGGCGGCCAACTTCGCACAAGTGCAAAAGCACCTGTCGCTGACCGGCCACGTGTACTCGCCAGCCATCTTCCTGATGAACAAGGGCTCGTTCGACAAGCTCAGCGCCGCCGACAAGCAGGCCTTCCTGGACGCCGCCAAAGAGGCCACCAAGGCCAACCGCGCCCGCGTGGATGAGGACGATGCCAAGGGCGTGACCGAGCTGCGCGCCAAGGGCATGCAGGTGATCGAGAACGTGGACAAGTCCAAGTTCGTGGCCACGCTGGCCCCGATCAACGCCGAGTTCGAGCGTCAGTTCGGCAAGGCCAACATCGACCGCATCCGCAACTTCAAGTGACCCTGCCGGTCGCTTGACCCGCGCCCGCAAGCCTGGTTGCTTGCGGGCGTTTTTGATTCGGGGTCTCCCATGAAAGACGCCTTCT